>NZ_VNXM01000062.1:0-12020 GCF_009820205.1 Escherichia sp. HH26CH | reverse complement strand
GGTATTAAAGCCTCATTCAGCAGTTCGTTAAGCGGGCATCTCGGGGTGGGGTATAGCCATGGTGCCGGTGTGGAATCGCCATGGAACGCGGTGGCTGGTGTGAACTGGTCGTTCTGACCATCAACGCTTAAACTGCGCTTCGGCGCAGTTTCCGTTTACAGGATGTTAAAAGGGAAAATTCTGCGGCAAAAAAAGCCCGCCAGTTACGGCGGGAAACCTCATCCTATGGGAGAACAATGAATAATGAAATTGCGGGGTTATCATCTCCCAGCATACCAATACTAACAATAAGGTTATTTACTCAGCCAGGTATAAACAATTTGTTCTGTGTGGGGGGAACGGCATTAAGGTGTAAAGGGGGTAAGCAATGAGTAGCATCAGCAAGAATACTCGCCGCTCTTATCAAACGTGGATGAGGGGGATGAAAAACTCAAGGCAGAGATGACTCTGCCTTGAAGATAAATGCGCTTTTACAGCGGGCTTATTTCAGCTCTTCTGCTTCCGGTAAGGTCACGTTCAGCTCAAGAATAGAAATATCGCCATCTTTTTGCTCAAGCTGTACGGTTACCATCTCAGGATCAATTTGTACGTATTTACAAATGACCTCAAGAATATCTTTACGCAACTGCGGCAGATAATGCGGTTCTGCATCGCTGCGACGGCGTTCAGCAACAATAATCTGCAGCCGTTCTTTTGCAATGTTGGCCGTGTTTTTCTTCCGCGAGAGAAAGAAATCGAGTAATGCCATAACTTATCCTCCGAACAAGCGTTTGAGGAAGCCTTTCTTCTCTTCTTCAATGAAGCGGAAAGGACGTTCTTCTCCCAACAGACGTTCTACGGTATCTGCGTAGGCTTTACCCGCATCGGCGTTAATGTCGAGAATGACCGGTTCACCCTGGTTAGAGGCGCGCAATACTGATTGATCCTCAGGAATCACGCCGACGAGTTTGATGCGCAGGATCTCCAGCACATCTTCCATGCTCAACATGTCACCTCTGCTCACGCGGCCTGGGTTATAGCGCGTTAACAGCAGATGCTCTTTAATAGGCTCTTCGCCATTTTCTGCGCGGCGTGATTTCGACGCCAGAATGCCTAAAATACGGTCAGAGTCGCGTACTGAGGAGACTTCCGGGTTGGTGGTAATAATGGCTTCGTCTGCAAAATAGAGTGCCATTAACGCACCGGTTTCAATCCCTGCCGGGGAGTCACAAACGATAAATTCAAAGTCCATCGCTTTCAGATCATCAAGAACTTTGGCGACCCCTTCACGGGTAAGGGCATCTTTATCGCGTGTTTGTGATGCCGGAAGAATATAGAGATTTTCAGTACGCTTATCTTTAATTAACGCCTGATTTAGCGTTGCATCGCCCTGAATGACGTTGACGAAATCGTAAACGACCCGGCGTTCACAACCCATAATCAGGTCGAGATTACGCAGGCCGATATCAAAATCTATCACGACAGTTTTCTTTCCCTTCTGGGCCAAACCAGTGGCGATGGCCGCGCTGGAGGTTGTCTTACCAACACCCCCTTTGCCCGAAGTAACAACAATAATGCGTGCCATAGAAATTCCTTGTTAAAAAGGGATCAATTTAACGGTTGAACGGTCAAAGCGTTTTCGACTAACTGTAGTCGCGCTGCTTTGCCATAAAATTCTGCTGGGATTTGATCACTCAGCCAGTATTCACCTGCGATGGACACCAGTTCCGCCATCAGGTTCGTACAAAATATTTGCGTTTCCCGGTCACCACTTGCCCCTGCCAGCGCACGACCGCGCATCATGCCATAAACATGAATGTTACCATCGGCAATCAATTCGGCCCCAGCGCTAACGTGGCTTGTAACAATCAGATCACATTGTGGAGCATAAATACGCTGACCGGAACGCACCGGGGTATCTATTAAACGCGTTTTTGTGACCGGCGTTGTATTTTGCGCTGGAGCCTGCGGTGCGGGAGCTGGACGCGGCGCTTTTTCCTTTCCTTCCGTCAGGATAGGCAGCCCCATCTTTTCAATTTCGGCTTTAAGTTGCGCATCTTTGCAGCCACTTACGCCAATAACCCGCAAACCGGTTGCCGAAACAGCCTTATGCATCGCTGACCAGTTTACCGGGTCTTCAAGTGCACTGACGTTGAGTACAACAGGGGCATGTTTTAAAAATGCGGGGGCCTGAGCGATTTTGTCTTCCAGCGCCTGATGAATAACCTTAGGTTCTGCCTCATGCAGATGAACCACAGATAAAGTGAAGCTACTGCCTTTAAGCTCGATTGGCGTGTTTGACATCCTGGCCTTACTCAATTAGCTATTAATCATCGCCAGCGCGCGATGATGTTCCGAAGACTATAAGGCATGTTATAGTCTGGATTATATTGAGGCAAGTCACCCTCCCATTTATTCAGAGTAAAAGTCTATTCTGTGATAAATGGCGCTGATTCATAGCTTAAAAAATACCCTTGTCAATCAACCTATTGCCGTCGTACTTTTGATTGTTCTTAATTACCCTTCCTTTTTCTGCACTCTAATCGTGACAGCATCTTCAGGCCTGTTTAAATATCCAGTATTGAGGCGAGTGTATTTTTTCACCACGCCAGGCTTTCTTAACTTTCCATTTTTTGCAGCATCGTTAAAGAACAGATACCCGTTATCTTAATATCCGCCACAGAATTGCTCTATCATAGAAACCGCAGAAGACGTCTGATACTTCTGTCAGGTCATCGTAACTCGTCCAGGTCAGCGGTTTTGATTACGGATTGATGATGAAATGAGCATAAGTGTTGTACGGTTGGATTATCAGGATGTGCTATGAATATGATGCGTATTTTTTATATCGGATTGTCAGGTGTGGGGATGATGTTCTCATCAATGGCGTCTGGAAATGACGCTGGCGGACTTCAATCTCCGGCGTGCGGCGTTGTTTGCGACCCGTATATTTGTGTTAACTCAGATGGCATTTCCCCAGAGTTAACAAGGAAATATCTCGGCGAAAAAGCCGCTGAAAACTTACAATCAGTACAAGGTTACGATCCCAGCGAATTTACATTCTCTAACGGTGTATTTTGCGATGTTAAAGAAAAATTATGTCGTGATGATCGTTATTTTGGTGTGAATGGTAAGCGGAGTGGAAAAATCAATCAAACCACCACAAAGATGTTATTTATGTGTCGTGAGTGATGTCTTGTTTACATTATGTTCTATTCAGCATTTTCAGCTCGTCGTCGCATAGCCTTCTTTATATTCGTCATTAACCTCTTGAGCGACAGAGAGGCGTGGGGGCGATAACGTTTATGACGGGGAGAGTCCCCGTCGATTGACATTTACTTAATTTGAATATCAACGTTATATTTTTTAGTTTTGTTTTTACGGGCGTCATTTCGAGTTTGCAGCACACGCAGCTCATATTTGCCAGAAGCTGGGAGTGCGTATTGTCCGTGACTATCGAGTTCTGGGGAATATCTGGATAAATCAACAGAATCATCGATCCCTGGTCCGAAGAGGTAAGTATCAGCGCCTTCATTAGAGA
This sequence comes from Escherichia sp. HH26CH, assembly GCF_009820205.1. Lineage (NCBI taxonomy): Bacteria > Pseudomonadati > Pseudomonadota > Gammaproteobacteria > Enterobacterales > Enterobacteriaceae > Escherichia > Escherichia sp. HH26CH. The sequence goes on along the minus strand of NZ_VNXM01000062.1, from coordinate 8,500 downwards.
TACTCACATGCACTTTCTGGCCTTTTTTGGCATAGAAGGTATATGTATCGTAATCATATCCCTTTATTTCGCCGGAGTACTGAGCGCTGCTATGACCTTTTCTGAACTCAACATTGACATTCTTACCTGCAGCAAAGCTCGTAGAGGTTAGCAGTGCAAGCAGCAATACACCCTTACTGATGCCCTTGATTTTCATAGGTAGTCTCCTGTTCAGAATGAGTACGATGAACTGTTATAATATAACAATTCCTTACGGGGGAATTCCAGTGGCTTTCCTGTATTCGGTAAAATCCTGGTGCGGTATTCTTGCCGGGGATTACTTATAAAGGGCGCATGGATTGAACAAACCGCAGAAATCTACAGCTGGCTGGCTTGTGGCGCGGGTTTCATTGATGTTAGCTTATGCCAAAACCTGGCATTTTAAAGAGTAAATGTATGTTTTGTGTGATTTATCGAAGCAGCAAGCGTGACCAGACCTATTTATATGTCGAAAAAAAAGACGATTTTTCGCGTGTTCCTGAGGAACTGATGAAAGGTTTTGGTCAGCCTCAGTTAGCGATGATTCTGCCGCTGGATGGGCGGAAGAAATTGGTCAATGCCGATATTGAGAAGGTTAAACTGGCATTAACCGAGCAAGGTTACTATCTGCAGTTACCGCCACCCCCCGAAGATTTGCTGAAGCAACATCTTTCCGTAATGGGGCAGAAAACAGACGACACTAACAAATAACCGATATCCGGCGGTGGCATTATCTTTGTCGGCGCGGGTTTTCATATCCACGATAAGTGAGGGGAACATTATGTATCAACATCACAACTGGCAAGGTGCGCTGCTGGATTATCCGGTGAGTAAAGTAGTCTGTGTTGGCAGTAACTATGCCAAACATATTAAAGAGATGGGCAGTGCAGTGCCCGAAGAGCCAGTGCTGTTTATTAAACCAGAGACGGCACTGTGCGATCTGCGGCAGCCATTGGCGATCCCATCCGATTTCGGTTCAGTTCATCATGAAGTCGAACTGGCGGTGTTGATTGGCGCGACGCTTCGTCAGGCTACGGAAGAGCATGTCCGCAAAGCAATTGCCGGTTACGGCGTGGCGCTCGATCTGACATTGCGTGATGTTCAGGGAAAAATGAAGAAAGCCGGGCAGCCGTGGGAAAAGGCCAAAGCGTTTGATAACTCTTGTCCGCTTTCCGGGTTTATTCCAGCGGCGGAATTCACCGGCGATCCGCAAAATACAGTGCTGGGCCTGAGCGTCAACGGCGAACAACGCCAGCAAGGTACGACTGCGGACATGATCCATAAAATCGTTCCGCTGATCGCTTATATGAGCAAGTTCTTTACCCTCAAGGCCGGTGACGTTGTGCTGACAGGCACGCCTGATGGCGTCGGCCCGTTGCAAAGCGGTGATGAGCTGACAGTCACTTTCGATGGGCATTCTTTGACAACTCGCGTTTTGTAATACTTTTTGCCGCCTGAAAGCGGCGGCAAAACTTGCATCGCTGTGCCAGACTGGTTATAAGGTGCGTTTTAACGTAATGGCGGAACACCTGATGAGCGATGTACCTTTCTGGCAAAGTAAAACCCTGGACGAAATGAGCGATGCGGAATGGGAGTCGTTGTGTGATGGTTGCGGTCAGTGTTGTCTGCATAAACTAATGGACGAAGACACCGACGAAATCTACTTCACTAACGTCGCCTGTCGCCAGCTCAATATTAAAACCTGTCAATGTCGGAACTACGAGCGTCGTTTCGAGTTTGAACCCGACTGCATTAAACTAACCCGTGAAAATCTGCCAACATTCGAATGGTTGCCAATAACCTGCGCTTATCGCTTGCTGGCGGAAGGTAAAGATTTACCTGCGTGGCATCCGCTGCTTACTGGTTCGAAAGCGGCAATGCATGGCGAACGTATCTCTGTGCGTCATATCGCAGTGAAAGAATCAGAAGTGATTGACTGGCAGGATCATATCTTAAATAAACCTGACTGGGCGCAGTGATAAATTTAATAGATGTTGATGGGGGCTTTCTTAATATACGTCTGGATGCTCGCCATTTCGTAGCCCTGTTTTTGAAAGCGCTCTGTCATAATGAGAGTTACCCGATACCTTATTATTAACAGGTAACTCTCAATCTTTAAAAAACGTCTGTATTTTTAAATGTGATAAACTTTATACCTTGAGTACATGGAGAGAATAATCGCTTATCAGACTTCAGGTACCTCAAAGAGTGTCTTCTTACCGTGTCTTTTCTGATACTCATTACAGGTGTTAATCATTTTTTTTGCCGCTTCTTTTAGCAAAGAAAGCATTAAATCATCATAATCAACGTAGAATCTGGTTGTTTCAGTTTCCGTTTTTATCTCCCCGATGGCGGCTATTTCGGTGGTTAATTTCAATTTGGCAGCATCGATATCTTTATTCGCTTGTTTAACCGTGTTAGACAGGGTGGTAAAGAAACTCTGCACAGATTTTAACTTGTTCTTCAATTCTGGAATCAGTTTCCCTTCAACTACGCCCGCAGCAATAGAATAGGAAATGATTAATCCAAATGGACCGGCGACGACACCGGCTGCGGCACCGGCATACGCTTCCTTCCTGATTTTATCTACCTGTGACTGGAAATAGCTGCTTTTTTCTGAAAAATCATTGGTTAACTGGCTATCTAACGCCAGCAGTTTTCCGGAAGCGGTGTTGAAACTTTGTGAGCTTACCAGCAGAGATTTTTGTGCTTCATTCAGTTTCTTGATGCCGTCATCCAGCACCTTAATGAGAATGTCTTTCTGGGCGGATGCTTTCTTCTCATTGTACTCATCAAATAGCAAAATATATGCTGCGAGCAATTGCGTCGCAACACCACACCATTCATACACCGTTTGGGTTGCTTCAAAATACTTATCCTGGCTATCCATAAGTAAGGTTTTAATATCGCCAACTAAAACGGAGGCTGCCTGTGAATACTCCTGTTTAAAGCGACTTAGCTCTTTTATGGTTTCATCGAAGGTCTGCCAGGGGATGACCTGATCGAGATATTTATTATAAAGGTCTAATGCTCCATCTGCGGTTTCGATTGCGTTTTTAACTACCTCTACCGTTTTATCTGCAACGATTTCAGTCATAATCATTCGCCTCTTTAAATATATAAATTGTAATGAAACTCCTGTTTTACAACTATTAATGAATTTTACTTCATCTAATTCATAGTTAGCCGGGTGAGATGCGTCAATGTCTTTATTTATATTAATATGATAAATATCAAACAATGTTTAATGTCATTATGGCGAATGCTTCCATTCTATTTTTAAACCGGGCGATATTTTTCCTTTCTGCTGGATGAATGCTGGCGCCAGAAGGCCGTGCGAGCACAGGATAAGAGAACGAAAAATCAGCAGCCTATGCTGCGACAAATATTGATAGCCTGAATCAGTATTGATCTGCTGGCAAGAACAGACTACTGTATATAAAAACAGTATAGCTTCAGGCAGATTATTATGTTGTTTATCAAGCCTGCGGACCTCCGCGAAATTGTGACTTTTCCGCTATTTAGCGATCTTGTTCAGTGTGGCTTTCCTTCACCGGCCGCAGATTACGTTGAACAGCGCATCGATCTGAATCAACTGTTGATCCAGCACCCCAGCGCGACTTACTTCGTCAAAGCAAGTGGTGATTCTATGATTGACGGCGGGATTAGCGACGGCGATTTACTGATTGTCGATAGTGCGATTACCGCCAGCCATGGTGATATTGTCATCGCTGCTGTTGACGGCGAGTTTACGGTGAAAAAATTGCAACTACGCCCGACAGTGCAGCTTATTCCCATGAATAGTGCGTACTCGCCCATTACCATCAGTAATGAAGATACGCTGGATGTCTTTGGTGTGGTGATCCACGTCGTTAAGGCGATGCGCTGATGTTTGCCCTCTGTGATGTAAACGCGTTTTATGCCAGCTGTGAGACGGTGTTTCGCCCTGATTTATGGGGTAAACCGGTGGTTGTGCTATCGAATAATGACGGTTGCGTTATCGCCCGAAACGCTGAGGCAAAGGCGCTGGGCGTTAAAATGGGCGATCCCTGGTTCAAACAAAAAGATCTGTTTCGCCGCTGTGGCGTGGTTTGCTTTAGCAGTAACTATGAGCTTTACGCCGATATGAGCAATCGGGTGATGTCGACGCTGGAAGAGCTATCGCCCCGCGTCGAGATTTACAGTATTGATGAGGCATTCTGCGATCTGACCGGTGTGCGTAATTGTCGCGATCTGACTGATTTTGGCAGAGAAATTCGCGCAAAGGTGCTACAACGTACCCATCTTACTGTTGGTGTGGGGATCGCCCAGACCAAAACGCTGGCTAAGCTTGCCAATCATGCGGCAAAAAAATGGCAGCGGCAGACGGGTGGGGTGGTGGATTTATCAAATCTGGAACGCCAGCGTAAATTAATGTCTGCTCTCCCCGTGGATGAAGTCTGGGGGATTGGACGGCGGATCAGCAAAAAACTGGACGCGATGGGGATCAAAACCGTTCTCGATTTGGCGGATACAGATATCCGGTTTATCCGTAAACATTTTAATGTCGTGCTCGAAAGAACGGTGCGTGAACTGCGCGGTGAACCCTGTTTGCAACTGGAAGAGTTTGCACCGACAAAGCAGGAAATTATCTGTTCCCGTTCGTTTGGTGAACGCATCACGGATTATACGTCGATGCGGCAGGCCATTTGTAGTTACGCTGCCCGGGCGGCGGAAAAACTTCGCAGCGAGCATCAATATTGTCGGTTTATCTCCACGTTTATTAAGACGTCACCATTTGCGCTCAATGAACCTTATTACGGCAATAGCGCGTCGGTAAAACTGCTGACGCCCACTCAGGACAGCAGGGATATCATTAACGCCGCTACGCGATCTCTGGATGCCATCTGGCAAGCGGGCCATCGCTACCAAAAAGCGGGCGTGATGCTGGGGGATTTCTTCAGTCAGGGAGTCGCGCAGCTCAATTTATTCGATGACAACGCACCGCGCCCCGGGAGTGAGCAATTGATGGCGGTAATGGATACGCTAAATGCTAAAGAGGGCAGAGGAACACTCTATTTTGCCGGGCAGGGGATCCAGCAACAATGGCAGATGAAGCGTGCCATGCTTTCACCACGTTATACAACACGAAGTACGGATTTACTGCGGGTCAAATGAACATAGCGGCAGCAAAAAGCGCTCCCGCAGGAGCGCCAAATGGATTAGCGACCGAACAGGTCACGTTTTTTCGCTTTAAACGGCTGGGAAATCACCACCAGCACCGCGACAATGAGGTAAGCGATAAAAATACCGAGCAGCCACTGCGGCATTTCCAGACCTAAAAATTCCCACTGACGCTCGGCACAATCGCCAGAGGCGACAAACACTTGCGGCACCCATTTATCCAGCGGCAGCCAGTCAGGGAAACGAACCATAAAATCACAGGTCGCAAACGGCGAAGGATAGAGCTGAAGCATGGTGTGCTCGTAAGTTAACTGCACACCGCGGAACGCACTATACAACCAGATAATCATCGCTACATAACGCAGCGGAGTTTTCGGGGCGATCGCGCCAATCAGCGCAGCACCCAGAATGCCGAATAATGCGCAGCGTTCATAAATACAGAGCACGCAAGGTTTCAGTAACATCACATGCTGGAACCACAGCGCCGTCAGTTCCAGTGCCAGAGCGGTAAACGCCATCAACAGCCACGCGCCCCGACCTTGTGAACATTGATTCAAAAATCGCAACATAATCATTTCCCTGCAATATGCATAGAGTGCGCAGTTTAAACCAATTCATTCGCTGCGCCACCAGGAGGCAGCAAAAATAGGAGGTAATTGGACAATTATCGGGCGAAAAGGCAAACCGGGCATTTATATGCCCGGTAAGTTGTTATCAAAGCGTTGCTATCCAGCCCATCTGCATAAACCATTCGGTTACAGGGGCAAGCGTAAACTCAACACAGAGTAACCCGACAACCGTCAGTACGAGGGTGTAGGGAAGAGCCATCCATACCATGCGACCATAAGAGAGACGAATCAATGGCGCGAGTGCGGAGGTCAGCAGGAACAAGAACGCCGCCTGGCCATTCGGCGTCGCGACGGAGGGGAGGTTGGTCCCGGTGTTAATGGCGACGGCCAGAAGTTCATATTGCTTCAGTGTGATAACGCCACTCTCCATGGCTGCCTTTGCTTCGTTGATATAGATCGTTCCCACGAAGACATTATCCGAAATAGATGACAGCAGGCCGTTAAAAATATAGAACAACGACAGCTGGGCGTGCTCCGATGCCTGTAGGACAAAATGAATAATTGGTGAGAACAGTTGCTGATCAATAATTACCGCGACGACCGAGAAAAAGACAGTCAACAGTGCGGTGAATGGCAGAGATTCGGTGAAGGCTTTACCGATAGCATGTTCATCAGTGACACCAGTCAATGATGTCGCCAGAATAATGACCGACAAGCCAATCAGGCCAACCTCCGCCAGATGCAACGCCAGCGCGGTGACCAGCCAGACGCCGATAATCGCCTGGACAATCAGACGAATTTTATCCTGACGGGTACGCTGGTGGCGACTTTGATCGTCAAACTGTTGCAGCACTTCGCGGACTTTCTCCGGCAGCGTTTCGCCGTAGCCAAACCAACGTAGCTTCTCCACCAGCAGGCAGGTCAACAGGCCACAAATCAGAACTGGAACGGTCACCGGCGACATGCGCAGGAAGAAATCGCCAAAATGCCAGCCAGCTGCTTTAGCGATGATCAAGTTCTGTGGTTCGCCCACCATGGTCATCACGCCGCCTAATGCGGTGCCGACACCTGCATGCATCATCAGGCTGCGCAGAAAGCCACGGAACTGTTCCAGAACCACTTTGTAATGCTTGTCGATATGACTATCGTCTTGCAGGTCGGTATCTTCGGTACGGGAAGAGGCAACGCGATGATAAATACCATAAAAACCGACTGCGACGCTGATCACCACCGCCACGACGGTTAAGGCATCGAGGAACGCGGAGAGGAACGCCGCCGCCATGCAAAAAGAGAGCGACAGCAGCATTTTGGAGCGAATGCTTAGCAGCAAACGGGTAAATATGAACAGCAACAGCTGTTTCATAAAATAGATACCCGCCACCATAAACATCAGTAACAGCAAGACTTCAAGATTTGCCGCCACCTCTTCACGAACATGTTCCGCGCTGGTCATGCCGATGAATACCGCTTCGATAGCCAACAGACCACCGGGGAGCAGCGGATAGCATTTGAGGGCCATCGCCAGAGTGAAAATAAATTCCGCCACCAGCAGCCAACCGGCAACAAAGGGGCTGATGATGAAAATTAACGGATTAAGAATTAAGAAAATAATGAGGGCGAGTTTGTACCAGTCGGGGGACTGGCCCAAAAAGTTGCGCCATAGGGCACGGCCCCAGGAGATCTCCATGATGGTTTCCCTTACCTTAGAAATAATCAATGATGTTTTTATCTTAGAACGCAAAGCTTAACGGTCAGGAGGGGATCGAGGCAAGTGTTGATGGTCTGGAGAAAAGAGATGTAGAAAATGAAGCCTTGATCCCTTTTTTCTTCTTTTTGTGTGCTATCAGCGTAGATAGCCCTCTGGTATGATGAGTCCAACTTTGTTTTGCTGTGTTATGGAAATCTCACTATGGTCATTAAGGCGCAAAGCCCGGCGGGTTTCGCGGAAGAGTACATTATTGAAAGTATCTGGAATAACCGCTTCCCTCCCGGGACTATTTTGCCCGCAGAACGTGAACTTTCAGAATTAATTGGCGTAACGCGTACTACGTTACGTGAAGTGTTACAGCGTCTGGCACGAGATGGCTGGTTGACCATTCAACATGGCAAGCCGACGAAGGTGAATAATTTCTGGGAAACTTCCGGTTTAAATATCCTTGAAACACTGGCGCGACTGGATCACGAAAGTGTGCCGCAGCTTATTGATAATTTGCTGTCGGTGCGTACCAATATTTCCACTATTTTTATTCGCACCGCGTTTCGTCAGCATCCCGATAAAGCGCAGGAAGTGCTGGCTACCGCTAATGAAGTGGCCGATCACGCCGATGCCTTTGCCGAGCTGGATTACAACATATTCCGCGGTCTGGCGTTTGCTTCCGGCAACCCGATTTACGGTCTGATCCTTAACGGGATGAAAGGGCTGTATACGCGCATTGGTCGTCACTATTTCGCCAATCCGGAAGCGCGCAGTCTGGCGCTGGGCTTCTACCACAAACTGTCGGCGTTGTGCAGTGAAGGCGCACACGATCAGGTATACGAAACAGTGCGTCGCTATGGGCATGAGAGCGGCGAGATTTGGCACCGGATGCAGAAAAATCTGCCGGGTGATTTAGCCATTCAGGGGCGATAATCCCTTCCGTTTAAAAAGCAAACCCCTCAAACGAGGGGTTTTTTGTTGTGCACAGAAAACCCCCAGCTAGGCTGGGGGTTCCGGAAAGCTTTCAGCTTTGAGCCAGTTATTAAAACCCCTT
>NZ_VNXM01000060.1:0-14094 GCF_009820205.1 Escherichia sp. HH26CH | reverse complement strand
CCGGTAGCGGCGTAAAAATCGCGGAAGGGATGAAAAAAACAGCGCCTGACGGCGCTGTGTCTGGCATGCCTGCAATCTGGGAAACCGGGGTAGAAAAAAAATTGCAGGCCATAACAGTATCTACAGCATATGTCATCTGGATGACTTACATCTTCTCCAGCAACTTCTTCACATCTTTGCCATTGCGGGAATCTTTATTCCGCTCGGCCCAGTCATTCAGGCGACGTTTCGCTTCGTCCTGTAGATGTTTGCGTAGCAGCTGGTCCACTTGCAGGCTGTAATTAAGTTGCTGCCAGTTGCCATAAACCCGCAGCGGTACTGGCGTTTCTTTGAGGAAATCAATCAGTTTGCTTTCCCCGTTCCAGCCACCCACGACCCGAATATCAAACTGGGTGTCGCAGGTTTGATCTGCCAAATTCAACATGCCTTCTCCTGTCAGCGCCAGCACAGGCGATTGACCTTGCATGTCGTTTAACGTCACGACGCCATCCTTCAACGTCAAATCGGTGGTAAAGCGGTCAAGACGCGTCACGTTATCGAAGTTTTCAGCGGCCTTCACATCACCACCATTACGCTCTACCGCTTGCTGGATCATCTGCTGGAAGTTCATCCCTTCCATGCGTGTGTCCGTCATTTCGACATGCGCCTGTCCTTGCCAGTTGTGGCGGAATGCGTCGGCATCTATGTCAGCACCGGAGAAATCACCAGCCAGTGACATCTTTCCGGTCAACGAAATCGGATAGTTAAACGCCTTCAGAATGGTGCCAATCTCAACGTTTTCCAGCCGTGGCTGGAAGTTTATCCGCGGATTTGTTGATGTTGCATCCAGCGTGCCCGGCAGTGAAACCTGTCCACCGTTAAGCTTGCCCTGCAGTTGAGTAATTTCCAGCAAACCCGACTTGTTGGTCATTTGCGTGGCAACGTCTGTAAAATTCATTCCGCGCCAGCGCACGTTACTGGCCTGCAACAAAATATCAGCCGTAAAGCCTTGCAATCCCTGATAGGCCGGTTCATCAATACGCGAAGAAATGACCGGGCGCGGCAACGTGGATTGGCTCTGCCCCTGCTGCGCGGCACCGTTTTCACCGTTCGCTGTTTCTTTAAGCGGGATGAGGTTGTCAAGATTCAGTTGCGGGAATTGCAGTCTCAGCTGCCATTCCGGTTTCTCTGTCAGCGTGACCTGTGCTTGCCCGCTCAGCGTACTGTCATTGGCGGTCAAACTAATTTGGTTAAATGAAAGGCGTTTATGTGACTCCTGCCACTGGGCCTGGAAACTCCCCTGCCCCTGAATACCTTGTTTTGGTAAATCGGCACCCTGCAACTGCCAGTTAATTTGTTCAATAGCCGCCGTTAAATCATGCGGATAATCAGAAGCATCTACCGTACCGTTAAGGGATATCGTGAGATCGCGCTGATCGCGATTAACCCGCCCGGAGAACTCAAATGAACCACGATGTTGGGGATCTTGTTCCATTTGCAGGCGGATATTACGGATTGTCACCTGCTCGTCATCTTCATGCTGGAACACCAGCACGCTGTCCGCCACCTTAAGACTGGATATATCAAACGACCATCCGCGATCGTCTGACAGATCCGGCAAGGTATTGTCGCGCGGTGCAACCGGGGCATCTTCGCTGCGTACCGCTTCCGTCTGCGGCGTCAGTTGGATCACTGCCCCTTTTAGCATCACCTGCTTAACGCTCAGTTGATGACTCAGCAGTGGTAAAAGCGCCACGTCCAGACGCATGTTGTCTGCGCGAACCAGTGGCTGGCTCGCGCCCTGGGCAGTGAGAGACATTCGCCCGGAGAGGATACTAAGTTGCGGCCAGACGTGCCAACGCAGTGGCCCGTCGAGCTGCAATTGATAACCGCTACGTGCAGCAACTTGCTTGACCATATAGTCGCGGAAATCATTCGGATTCACCAGCAACACTAACGCAGATAACCCGGCCACCAGCACGACCAGGAGTATCATCAGCGTCGTCAGAAATCGTCTCATGGTATCCTCAATGGGCCTGAATTAGTCTTTATCGATTCGGCTGGCTACCGCGCCCTGCTGGTTGCGATATTTCGCATCTTCACGGCGGTTGTAAGGTCGCGCCGCCGGGCCGGAAAGCGGCTCAAAGCTCAGCGCACCAATTAACATGCCCGGACGCAGCGCCAGCGGCAGCTTACCGGAGTTGTAGAACTCCAGCACAATGCAGCCAGACCAGCCCGGATCGATACGGTGCGCGGTGACGTGCACCATAAGCCCCAGACGCGCCAGTGAGGAACGACCGTCCAGCCATCCCACCAGATCGGCTGGCAGCGTCACCGACTCCAGCGTCACCGCCAGCGCCAGCTCTCCTGGGTGAAGATAAAACGCCTCGCTTTCATCGAGTACGATCTCATCGCTCATCACGCGGTCAAGCGCGGCGCTCACTTCATCTTTGGGACCGCTCAGATCGATAAACGCTGCCGTGTGACCACGGAAGGTACGAAATTTATTGCCCAGGCGCACATCCACCGTCGCGCCATTAATACGCTCCACTGGCGGACGTGGGTTGATCGACAAACGGCCTTCATCAAGCCAGGCTTCAATATCTCGGTCACACAGACGCATGGCATTTTCTCCTTTCGCGCATCACTCCCTTAACGCCAATTACGTCAAGGGCATACCAGGTTATCACTGAACGGTACACAATTTATCAAGCTTATTCAAAGAACTGACTTATTTTCGCTTTCAATATATCGATGGCGATGCGGTTTTTCCCGCCGCGCGGCACGATAATGTCCGCATATTGTTTAGAAGGCTCAATGAATTGCAGGAACATCGGGCGCACAGTTTTTTGATATTGCGCCATCACGGAATCCATTGAACGCCCACGCTCGTTAACATCACGCTTGATGCGGCGCATCAAGCAGATATCCAGCGGGGTATCAACGAAAATTGAGAAGTTAAGTTCATCACGCAAACGCGCATCCGTCAGCAGCAAAATGCCTTCGAGAATGATGACCTTCTTCGGCTCAACCTTTACCGTTTCTTTCATACGCGTATGTTCAACATAGCTGTAAACCGGCAGGTCAATTGCCGAGCCGCGTTTCAATGCTTGTAAATGCTCAAGCAGCAGGCTGTGATCCATCGCGCTGGGATGGTCGTAGTTGGTCTTAACACGTTCTTCCATCGACAGATGGCTTTGATCTTTGTAATAGCAGTCTTCGGGAATTACGCCGATGTGTTCATCACCGACTTGCTCACGTAATTCACGATAAAGGGTACTGGCAATAAGACTCTTGCCGGAAGCCGATGCGCCAGCGATACCGATAATGACGCACTGATGAGACTGATCAGTCATATATTTAGCGACCTGATTAACCTGGATGTTAGGAAGGGGGCGACGAAGCGCCAAACGCGGCAATTATAGGGATTTCATCCGCCTGATACCAGTCGAATAGCGTTGCCGCGCGCTCAGAGTTAATTGTTGACGAATAATTCCCGGTGGCAAATTACGTTGATCAGTTTTATACAAGGTAAAAAATGTTATACGCAGTTGCGCAAATTATCCGCCTTTACGTCACTTTATGAGCAATTCGCATATAAAATGTAAAACTTTTGTACTAGCATAAACACAGAAACGAATACTGGCGACCAGGCCTTGCGGATAAAGCGGTAATGAGCAAACAATCACAGCATGTATTAATTGCCCTGCCCCACCCGCTGCTTCACCTGGTCAGTTTAGGTTTAGTCTCGTTTATCTTTACCCTTTTCTCGCTTGAGCTTTCGCAGTTTGGCACCCAACTCGCCCCACTGTGGTTCCCGACGTCCATCATGATGGTGGCGTTTTATCGCCATGCCGGGCGCATGTGGCCGGGAATAGCGCTGAGCTGCTCGCTGGGAAATATCGCCGCATCCATCCTGCTTTTTTCCACCAGCTCGCTGAACATGACCTGGACGACCATCAATATTGTTGAAGCCGTGGTCGGGGCAGTGCTACTGCGTAAATTGCTGCCGTGGTATAACCCATTGCAAAATCTGGCTGACTGGCTGCGTCTGGCATTCGGCAGCGCCATTGTTCCACCTCTGTTAGGGGGTGTTCTGGTTGTCCTGCTGACGCCCGGAGACGATCCTCTCAGGGCATTTTTGATATGGGTACTGTCAGAATCCATCGGCGCCCTGGCACTGGTGCCGCTGGGATTGTTATTTAAACCACACTATCTGCTGCGCCATCGCAACCCAAGGTTGCTTTTTGAGTCGCTGCTCACGTTAGCCATCACACTGACGTTAAGCTGGCTTTCGATGCTGTATCTGCCGTGGCCTTTTACTTTCATTATTGTGCTGTTGATGTGGAGCGCCGTGCGCCTGCCACGAATGGAAGCCTTTTTGATCTTCCTTACCACGGTGATGATGGTGTCGCTGATGATGGCCGCGGATCCCTCCCTGCTTGCTACGCCGCGGACGTACCTGATGAGCCATATGCCGTGGCTACCGTTTTTACTGATCCTGCTGCCCGCCAACATCATGACGATGGTGATGTATGCCTTTCGTGCGGAACGCAAACACATTTCCGAAAGCGAAACCCGCTTTCGGAACGCGATGGAATATTCCGCCATCGGCATGGCATTAGTGGGCACCGAGGGGCAATGGCTGCAATCCAACAAAGCGCTCTGCCAGTTTCTCGGTTACAGTCAGGAAGAACTGCGCGGACTCACCTTTCAGCAACTGACCTGGCCGGAGGATCTCAATAAAGATCTGCAACAGGTTGAAAAGCTGATAAGCGGTGAAATAAATACCTATTCAATGGAAAAACGCTACTACAACCGCAATGGCGATGTTGTCTGGGCGTTGCTTGCCGTCTCACTGGTGCGCCACACCGATGGTACGCCGCTCTATTTTATCGCTCAGATTGAAGACATTAACGAGCTAAAACGCACCGAACAGGTGAACCAGCAACTGATGGAGCGTATCACGCTGGCTAACGAAGCGGGCGGGATTGGCATCTGGGAGTGGGAGCTAAAGCCGAATATTTTTAGCTGGGATAAGCGGATGTTCGAGCTGTATGAAATTCCTCCGCATATCAAACCGAACTGGCAGGTGTGGTACGAGTGCGTGCTGCCGGAAGATCGCCAGCACGCCGAAAAAGTGATTCGCGATTCATTGCAATCACGCTCTCCCTTTAAACTGGAATTTCGCATTGCCGTGAAAGATGGCATCCGCCATATCCGCGCCCTCGCTAACCGGGTACTGAATAAAGAAGGCGAAGTCGAACGCCTGCTCGGCATTAATATGGATATGACTGAGGTTAAACAGCTTAACGAGGCATTGTTTCAGGAAAAAGAGCGCCTGCACATTACGCTGGATTCCATCGGCGAAGCCGTGGTCTGTATTGACATGGCGATGAAAATTACCTTTATGAATCCGGTGGCGGAGAAGATGAGCGGCTGGACGCAGGAAGAAGCGTTAGGTGTTCCGCTCCTGACGGTGTTGCATATTACTTTTGGCGACAACGGGCCATTAATGGAGAACATTTACAGTGCCGACACCTCACGTTCTGCGATTGAACAAGATGTGGTGTTGCACTGCCGGAGCGGCGGCAGCTACGACGTGCATTACAGTATTACGCCGTTAAGTACTCTGGACGGCAGCAATATAGGCTCGGTTCTGGTGATTCAGGACGTCACCGAATCACGCAAAATGCTGCGCCAGCTGAGCTACAGCGCCTCCCATGATGCACTGACGCATCTCGCCAATCGCGCCAGTTTTGAGAAGCAACTACGCATCCTGCTGCAAACGGTAAACAGTACACATCAGCGACATGCCCTGGTGTTTATCGATCTTGATCGCTTTAAAGCGGTGAATGACAGCGCCGGACACGCCGCTGGCGACGCTTTGTTGCGCGAACTGGCGTCATTGATGCTGAGTATGCTGCGCTCCAGCGACGTGCTGGCGCGACTCGGTGGCGATGAATTTGGTCTGCTGCTGCCAGATTGTAATGTCGAAAGTGCGCGTTTTATCGCTACACGCATTATCAGCGCCGTGAATGACTATCACTTTATATGGGAAGGACGTGTACATCGGGTAGGTGCCAGTGCCGGGATTACCTTGATTGATGACAACAATCATCAGGCGGTTGAAGTGATGTCGCAGGCTGACATCGCCTGTTATGCCTCCAAAAATGGTGGCCGCGGCCGGGTGACAGTTTACGAACCGCAGCAAGCTGACGCACATATCGAACGGGCGGCGATGTCGATTGATGAACAGTGGCGGATGATTAAAGAGAATCAGTTGATGATGATCGCCCACGGCGTCGCTTCGCCACGGATCCCGGAAGCGCGTAATTTGTGGTTGATATCACTAAAACTCTGGGGTTGCGAAGGCGAGATTTTTGATGAACAAACATTTCGTCGTAGCTTCGGTGATGCGGCGCTTAACCATGCTCTTGACCGCCGGGTACTCCATGAATTTTTCCAGCAGACCGCAAAAGCGATTGCCAGTAAAGGCTTAAGCATCGCCCTCCCCCTTTCTGTTGCCGGTTTGAGTAGCGCCTCGCTGGTGAATGAACTGCTTGAGCAGCTGGAAAATAGCCCTCTACCACCACGGTTATTACATCTGATTATTCCGGCAGAAGCGGTTATCGATCACGCAGAAAGCGTGCAAAAACTGCGGCTGGCCGGTTGCAGGATCGTACTCAGCCAGGTGGGTCGCGATCTGCAAATTTTCAACACGCTGAAAGCGAATATGGCAGATTACCTGCTACTTGACGGTGAGCTATGCGCCAGCGTGCAGGGTAATTTGATGGATGAGATGCTGATTACGATTATTCAGGGGCACGCTCAGCGACTCGGGGTGAAGACTATCGCCGGGCCAGTTGTTTTACCCTTAGTGATGGATACGCTTTCTGGCATCGGCGTCGATCTGATTTATGGCGATGTGATTGCCGATGCCCAACCGCTGGATTTGCTGGTGAATAGCAGTTATTTCGCGATTAACTGAGGGAGCGTTTGCCCATTGCCTGATGCGACGCTAACGCGTCTTATCATGCCTACAAATCGCTCATTCCCCAGGCCGGATAAGGCGCTCGCACCGCATCCGGCGACCAACGTCATGCTTCGTCTGGTTGCCAGCCTTCCGTATACCAGATATGCAACAGCGCATAAGAACGCCAGGGCTTCCAGCGTTCGGCATAACGGCGGATTTGTGCCGGTGTCATTCCCGGAAATCGCTGTTTAATCAGATAATCATCCGGCAGGAAAACATCTTTCGCCTGCCAACCACGTAAGGCGAAATAATTCGCCGTCCAGCGCCCGATACCCGGAAAAGTTTGCAGCGTTTTCATCGCTTGTTCTACGTCGCTCGGTATTGTCATTGGTAAGGTGCCCTCCAGCGCCGCATTTGCCAGATGAATCAGTGCCTCTGCCCGTTTCAACGGCATACCTAACGCTTTTAATGCCTGCGGGTCGGCTGCAGCCAGCCGCTGAGGCGTGGGGAAGCAGACATAATCAGGAAAATCATCCAGCCGTTCGCCATAAAGCTGTGCCACTCTGGCGGTCAATTTTGCCGCCATCGCCACGCTCACCAGTTGGCCTAAAATCGCCCGCACGCCCTGCTCAAAAGCATCAACACAACCAGGTAAACGCAATCCGGGCCGCGCTGCGCCTAATTCGCCCAACGCCCCATTAACAATCTGCGGGTTACATTGCAGATCAAACAGGCGGCTCATTTTCACCAGACACTCAGCGGCAACAGGTTCTAAACCTGCACTTAAATTTATGTGCAGAGTAAGGCTGGCTATATCCGGAATAGCAGTCACCACGCCGCGATATTCGCCCACCGCCAGACTACGGGCATAATAATCGTCCGCAACCGTTTCAACACCGCTCACCGCACGGGCGGCGAGAAATCCCAACATCCACGACCAGTCATATGGCGGCTGCCAGTTCAGGGTATACATCGCTTCTCCTTGTTTATCCGCTTTCAGCATAAACGTTATTCAGACGCTGCGCTTTGCTTTCATATTCCGGTTGTCGCGACGGCAACATTTCGCTAAAGTCACGCCCCTTCTTCACCGGCATGGGGATTATTTCGTGTTTATTGGTTTTGATTACGGTACAGCAAACTGTTCAGTGGCGGTCATGCGTGACGGTAAACCGCATTTGCTAAAAATGGAAAACGACAGCACGCTGCTGCCTTCAATGCTTTGCGCGCCAACGCGTGAAGCGGTAAGCGAATGGCTGTACCGCCATCATGATGTTCCGGCAGACGACAATGAAACGCAGGCGCTGTTACGTCGGGCGATTCGTTATAACCGCGAAGAAGATATCGATGTCACGGCGAAAAGCGTGCAGTTCGGTCTTTCCTCACTGGCGCAGTACATTGATGATCCGGAAGAAGTGTGGTTTGTGAAATCACCAAAATCGTTCCTCGGTGCCAGCGGCTTAAAACCGCAGCAGGTGGCGCTGTTTGAGGATCTGGTCTGCGCAATGATGCTGCATATTCGCCAACAGGCGCAGGCGCAATTGCCAGAAGCGATTACCCAGGCGGTGATTGGTCGCCCGATCAACTTCCAGGGGCTGGGCGGCGATGAAGCAAACGCCCAGGCACAAGGGATTCTGGAGCGCGCAGCAAAGCGTGCCGGGTTTAAGGATGTGGTATTCCAGTACGAGCCGGTGGCGGCTGGGCTGGATTACGAAGCCACCTTGCAGGAAGAAAAACGGGTGCTGGTGGTAGATATTGGTGGTGGTACGACTGACTGTTCTTTACTGCTAATGGGGCCACAGTGGCGTTCGCGCCTCGATCGTGAAGCCAGCCTGCTGGGTCACAGTGGTTGCCGTATTGGCGGTAACGATCTGGATATCGCACTGGCGTTTAAAAATCTGATGCCATTACTGGGCATGGGTGGCGAAACTGAAAAAGGCATCGCCCTGCCGATCCTGCCGTGGTGGAATGCGGTTGCCATCAACGATGTACCAGCGCAGAGTGATTTCTACAGTAGTGCTAACGGTCGTCTGCTTAACGACCTGGTACGCGACGCCCGCGAACCGGAGAAAGTGTCCCTGTTACAGAAAGTCTGGCGTCAGCGTTTAAGTTATCGGCTGGTACGCAGCGCGGAAGAGAGCAAAATCGCCCTTTCCAGCGCAGCGGAAACCCGCGCATCGCTGCCATTTATCAGCGATGAACTGGCAACGCTGATTAGCCAACAAGGGCTGGAAAACGCCCTCAGTCAGCCGCTGGCGCGAATTCTGGAACAGGTGCAACTGGCGCTGGATAACGCCCAGGAAAAACCGGATGTCATCTATCTGACTGGTGGTAGCGCCCGATCGCCGCTGATTAAAAAAGCGCTGGCAGAACAGTTGCCGGGCATTCCGATTGCAGGCGGCGATGACTTTGGGTCGGTTACCGCCGGGCTGGCACGTTGGGCAGAAGTGGTGTTTCGTTAATTGAAAAATGGCTCAGCAGCGGCTTAAATCAGCCTGAGCCTGAGCCAGTTTCTCCGCTGCCTGACGTAATGGTTCCATCAACGGCATGGTCCGTGCTGGAGCATGAAGGCGGAATCGCTGCAACTCTGTCGCACCGACAGTCAACGCCGATTCCAGCCGATGTCGTTTGGCGGTCATTTTCGCCATTACCGCTTGTCTGTCTGCTGGCGTTATCGCTTCATTCGGCCTGAACACAAAACGGCGTTCGCAACTCGCTTTCCAGTCGATAACCGCCTGGGTCAGATGATCACCAAAACCTTTAACTTGCTTAACGCTCCGTCGGGTAACGTCTGCCGCCGTTTCAATACCAAAGGACCGTAACGCCGCTTTACGCGCAGGGCCAACGCCGGGAATAGAGGCAACATCAATAAAAAATCCCTCCAGAAACTTCTGCTTCTGCCGTTCCCTTGCGTTGTCCTGAAGTGCTGCCAGATCGCGCTTTTCTTCTTCCGGTAAACCAAGAATTTCGTCCTTCATTTTTTCGAGCATCGTCCGTTTGGCGATAAAACCTTCCAGCCCGCCCAACTGTTGGATCTGGCTGACTAAATGGTCATAGTCCATTTTTGCGCGATTAAACGCCTCACGGCGTTGCTGGATTTCTGCTTTGTACGCTTTGCTTGTCAGGCTGCCAATAATCCAGATAGCCGCCAGCACAGGCACCAAAATAATATAACGCGGTTCTGCCTGAAGACCGCAAAGCAACAGCGATAACGCTGACAGTGTGATCTCAATCAGAATAATGTATTCACGCCGTAACAGGCCTAAAGGAAGCGGCCTGCCAGCTGGTTGGAAATGATCGGGTAATGGTAACTGTAGTGCTGGCGGTGCTACTGACGCCATCACCATCGCCCAGACTTTCGCCAGCACAAAATCACCGACGGTGGTAATCACCTCTTCGCCAAGATCAATAAAATAGATAACGCCTTGATTATCCAGTGTACACCACGGGCAGTCGGTTAAATGACCAGGGTAAACATGCATTGCCGAAACGGTACATTTCTTTAACTGTTGGCGTAGTAAATCAAGTGCCGCAACCCACGCTTTTGCCGTCGGACGCCCAGTTGCCACGCCACTTTCCGTGAATGCCTGCTGAAACATGGCTTCAACATCGCCCGGTAACATCGACAGCGGAATAGATCGTGGCGGCGGTTTTAAACCACGTCTCTGATTGTCTGACGCGTAGGCATAACGAAAATGGGCAATATCCGTCTCCAGCGCATTACCCGCATCAGAGATAAGCGGCACACCAGAATAAGGATGCCGCCCACCAAACAAGACGTGAAAAATCAGCAATGCAAGGCCAAAATTATCGTGATTTTCTGTGCGTTCAAAGCCAACAAATGACGACAAGGTTTGCAGCTCTGGCGGCGTAAAATGCGACACGCCGACTTCGCATAAATGCAGTGTGCCATTGGCGTTAATCTGAAAGGAGTCACTATCGATCAACACCACTTTGCTGTCGCGGCCTACCATAAAGCTGTTCTGGTTTACGTCGCCCACGACGTGCCCGTGCTCGTGAACCGTAGCAAAAGATGAAGCAATATTGCGCGCAACATAGAGTAGAAAATCCCACGCGCAATGAGGGTAACTCTGACGACGATGTGCCGGACTATAGATCATATGAATTGGTTCTTTACCTGAAACCTTCGGCATCATAAAACCGATAACCTTCCCACCTCGTCCACTATGAAGCGTTGCCTGCGGCCAGGCGACATAATTCAGCAACTGCGCGTCAGCTGTCGCAGCCATAAAGGCAAGTTTGTCCTGTTTTAAGGCGGGTGGCGGCGTGTGATAAATCTTGGCAACGCTATCGACAAACTCCTCGATATCATAAACCGCGCCTTCGCCGCCTTTGCCCAGTTCACGCCCGAGAGTGGTCAATTCACCTGTCGATGTAAATACTTTTATATTTGTCTTCATAATGTTTCAAGGGCAGTTATATTATATTTCTATGAATAATAACACTGTCCATTATAATTATTTCTATATTGGAAGAGTCCCACTCAAGAATAAAAATGATAATGCAATTTCATCAGGATACAATTCAATTCCAACCTGATAATGATTCACTTCCACAGGTTTTTTGCTAACTTTTACTACACAGGGATTCTGGAGAAAAAATGAAAAAGATATTACTTATGTTGAGTCTGCTATTTTTTACTACCGCAAGCTATTGTGAGATTTCGGATACGTTAGTGACAGGAGGTTATGATAAAAAGGCGATGTCTGACGCCATTCAACATGCGCGGAAAGAAACCGATCAATTCATCGAAGTTATGAATAAAAAAGATGCTGATACTTTCGCAGTCAAAGCCCCGATAACCGATCGCGGAGAAACCGAGCATTTCTGGCTCACGGATGTCACTTATTCTAACGGCATGTTTATTGGTATAATAAGCAATGACCCTGGTATTGTTACAAACGTAGAATATGGCCAGGAGTGGAAAATCAAGAAAGAAGATATTTCAGACTGGATGTATACGCGCGGGGATAAAATTTACGGTGGTTATACCATTGATCCTTTATTGGTCACCTATCCAAAAGAAGAAGCCGACGAGCTAAGAGCAAAATTAGTTCGCTAGCCAGCCATTATATTGATTGCTTAAACTGGCGGTTGAACCGTTGTCTTCAACCGCCATGCGATGTTCATTCTGTCCACATAGCCAGTGCTAACGTTTTATCATCATCGGTACGCTCGTTTACCGCTGGGCTGGACAAAAACTGCTTTAACAATTCAGGTAATAAATCGAGTTGTTCCTGCGTTGCTGACGCCAGTCCATTGAAAAACGGGGTAAAGAAAGGCACATGCGGAGAATTATCCAGCATATTTAACGCCAGTCTCTGAATACCATCCGTAAATGCTGCAACTCTATGCGCACGCTCAGTGCTGGTGAAAGTTTCCAGTCTGGAAACGGCATCTTCATCGGTAATGAAATGCGTCATGTTGGCATATTCACCCACCATCGGCGTGAGCGGCAATTGCAGACCGTGACCCAAATCTACCACCACGCCACCATCGCCAATCTGCATAATCAATGTGCCGTTAGGTGATGAAATCAGTCCCAGAAATGTGCAGGCAAAATCACGAACCGCTAATTCTTTGGCCTCTGCCTCGGCAAAAAGTCGCTGACGAATAGTCAGTACAATATCCGTGGCGAGGACATCATTAAGCTCCAATTCCCCACCCTGCACTTTTTGCGATATATAAGCCATCGCTTCATTGACGGCAAGCTTCGCACCTTCGCCTCCCTGCGAGACGCTGCCTGCGCCATCAGCGACAAATACCGACAATAATGGCTGCTGGTCTTCTAGCCAGGCAACCTGCATCTGGCAGGCATCCTGGCAAGACAAGTCAGCGCTGATGTGCGACGTTCCAACGGCTGATGCATAAACCAGACGCCAGCTCACACTGACGTCCAGCCTTTTGGCGCTTCCAGTACAACTTCCGTTCCCGGCGTGGAGCGGGAAACCGAACGCAGCGAACTGGATAACCAGCTAAACAGTTCGCGGAATTGTAATCCTTGAAGAGGCAAAGGCTGACGAACGCTGATTTGGGCCAGCGTCTTCATATCCGCCCCCTGAACACCGATGGAAAAGAAGGCAAACTTCTTATCTTCTTCCCCCTGAAACACCTTGTTGGCAGCAGCCTGCCACTCATCGGTTGGTGCGCCATCGGTAATCAGGAAAATCCACGGACGATAATAGGAAATACCATTGGCTCGATACTCACGTTTGCGCTCCTCAACCATATCCAGGGCTTTGGTAATGGCGGCCCCCATTGGTGTATCGCCCTGGGCAAACAGGATGGGCGGGAAAAAATTAGCGGCGCTGGTAAATGGTTGTTCCACATGCACCGGGCCGAACGTCACAATACCGAGTTCCACTCTTTTTAAGGCCAGCGAATCGGCAAGCAGCTCATCGCGAAAGGTAACCAATCCGGCGTTAAGTTCATTAATAGGTCTACCACTCATCGAACCAGAAACATCCAACAGCAAAATGCAGGGGCAACGTGGTTCCGGGTTACTGGCAAAATCGCTGGTGGCAAACGTGATTTGTTCGCTCATAAGAAATCCTTTCTTAGAGAATTATTGAGGTCCGGTATCATACCGACTGCAATAATGAAATAAGAGCAGGCAAAGCAACTTTCAGAATTCGGCCCATAAGCACAGAGGGTTTTGCTATTCGCTCCGCAAGAACGTGGACTTACAGATTGACAATAAGGGTGGAGTAACATAACTTCAGGAGTGAGGGTAGAGCGGGGTTTCCCCCGCCCTGGTAGTCTTAGTAAGCTGGCCAGCTAATAACTAAGAGCACCACGATGATGAGTAGCTTCATCATGACCCTTTCCTTATTTAAGGCCCCTTCCTCGGGAGGGGCTTTCCCGTTTCAGCGCCCCGCTGAAATCGGCGGCCTACCTCCTTTCGCCATGCAAGCAGTCTATCGCTAACTTGCAGATAAAATAGTTTCACATGTGATTATTGCGTAACGTCTCGCAAAGAATATTTGCTGGCAGGATCGCAGACTACAAAGCCTGCGGATTGACAATCTGATTGTGAAGGCATACTTTCAGGAGTGAGGGTAGAGCGGGGTTTCCCCCGCCCTGGTAGTCTTAGTAAGCTGGGTAGCTAACGACTAAGAGCA
>NZ_VNXM01000052.1:0-14198 GCF_009820205.1 Escherichia sp. HH26CH | reverse complement strand
TCATTAAGTCACCTGTTTTGTGTTGAGGTGAGAATATCACCTTTAATCAGGTGGCCAAATTTACTGTGCCACTACACAGTCGCGATATCATGAAACAGAACCGGGTGACCGTACATCCGGAGAAAAGTGTCCCCCGGACGGCCGGCTACAGCGATGCGGTCAGTGTTCTGGCACAGGACCGTCCGTCGCTGGCCATTGTGTCCGGGCAGGGCGGTGCAGCCGGGCAGCGTGAGCGGGTGGCTGAACTGGTCATGATGGCCCGGGAGCAGGGGCGGGAAGTGCAGATTATCGCTGCTGACCGTCGCTCGCAGATGAACCTGAAGCAGGATGAACGGCTGTCCGGTGAGCTGATAACCGGACGTCGTCAGCTGCTGGAAGGCATGGCCTTCACGCCGGGCAGTACCGTTATCGTCGACCAGGGCGAAAAACTCTCCCTGAAAGAGACGTTAACCCTGCTGGATGGTGCCGCACGTCATAACGTACAGGTCCTGATAACCGACAGCGGGCAGCGAACCGGTACAGGCAGTACACTGATGGCCATGAAGGATGCCGGGGTGAACACATATCGCTGGCAGGGGGGAGAGCAGCGACCGGCAACCATCATCAGTGAACCGGACCGTAATGTCCGCTATGCCCGGCTGGCCGGAGATTTTGCGGCCAGCGTGAAAGCCGGAGAAGAGAGCGTGGCACAGGTCAGCGGGGTACGGGAACAGGCCATACTGACACAGGCCATTCGCAGTGAGCTGAAAACACAGGGCGTGCTCGGACACCCGGAGGTGACCATGACCGCCCTGTCACCGGTCTGGCTGGACAGCCGGAGCCGTTATCTGCGGGATATGTACCGACCGGGGATGGTGATGGAGCAGTGGAACCCGGAGACACGCAGTCATGACCGCTATGTGATAGACCGGGTGACGGCGCAGAGTCACAGCCTGACCCTGCGGGATGCGCAGGGTGAAACGCAGGTGGTGCGTATTTCTTCTCTGGACAGCAGCTGGTCGCTGTTCCGGCCGGAAAAAATACCGGTGGCAGACGGCGAGCGTCTGAGGGTGACAGGAAAAATTCCCGGACTCCGCGTCTCCGGCGGTGACCGCCTGCAGGTGTCGTCCGTCAGCGAGGACTCGATGACGGTTGTTGTGCCGGGGCGGGCTGAACCGGCCTCCCTGCCTGTGAGCGATTCACCGTTCACGGCACTGAAGCTGGAGAGCGGCTGGGTGGAAACGCCCGGGCATTCCGTCAGCGACAGTGCGAAGGTTTTTGCCTCCGTCACACAGATGGCAATGGACAACGCCACCCTGAACGGTCTGGCCCGCAGCGGTCGTGATGTCCGGCTGTATTCCTCACTGGATGAAACCCGTCCCGTACTGCGGAAAAACTCTCCCGTCATCCGTCCTTTACGGTGGTTTCTGAGCAGATAAAGGCGCAGGCCGGTGAGACATTGCTGGAAACCGCTATCAGTCTGCAGAAAGCCGGGCTTCACACGCCGGCACAGCAGGCCATTCATCTGGCCCTTCCGGTGGTGGAAAGTAAAAACCTGGCCTTCAGCATGGTGGACCTGCTGACAGAGGCGAAGTCGTTTGCTGCAGAAGGAATCAGTTTTATTGACCTGGGAGGGGAAATCAATGCGCAGATAAAACGCGGTGATTTACTGTATGTGGATGTGGCAAAAGGCTATGGCACAGGCCTGCTGGTTTCCCGTGCGTCGTATGAGGCAGAAAAGAGCATTCTTCGCCATATTCTCGAAGGTAAGGAGGCGGTCACGCCGCTGATGGAGAGAGTACCCGGCGAACTCATGGAGAAACTGACATCAGGACAGCGCGCCGCCACCCGCATGATACTGGAAACCACCGACCGTTTCACGGTGGTGCAGGGCTATGCCGGTGTGGGTAAGACCACACAGTTCCGGGCGGTGATGTCAGCCGTGAACATGCTGCCGGAGAGTGAACGTCCCCGTGTCGTGGGGCTGGGGCCCACGCACCGTGCGGTCGGTGAGATGCGCAGCGCCGGCGTGGATGCACAGACGCTGGCATCCTTTCTGCATGACACGCAGCTGCAGCAGCGCAGCGGAGAAACACCGGATTTCAGCAACACGCTGTTCCTGCTCGATGAGAGCTCAATGGTGGGCAATACCGACATGGCACGGGCATACGCCCTGATTGCGGCCGGTGGCGGTCGTGCTGTGGCCAGCGGTGATACGGACCAGCTGCAGGCCATCGCGCCCGGTCAGCCTTTCCGTCTCCAGCAGACGCGCAGTGCTGCCGATGTGGCCATCATGAAGGAGATTGTGCGTCAGACGCCGGAACTGCGGGAGGCGGTATACAGCCTGATTAATCGGGATGTGGAAAGGGCACTGTCCGGGCTTGAGAGAGTGAAACCGTCTCAGGTGCCACGTCTGGAGGGCGCATGGGTACCGGAGCACTCCGTGACGGAGTTCAGTCACAGCCAGGAAGCGAAACTGGCAGAAGCGCAGCAGAAGGCGATGCAGAAAGGCGAGGCTTTTCCGGATGTCCCCATGACACTGTATGAAGCCATTGTCCGCGACTATACAGGAAGGACACCGGAAGCTCGGGAGCAGACGCTGATTGTCACGCACCTGAATGAGGACCGTCGCGTGCTGAACAGCATGATTCATGATGCACGGGAAAAGGCCGGTGAGCTGGGGAAAAAGCAGGTCATGGTGCCTGTCCTGAACACAGCGAATATACGCGACGGGGAGCTGCGTCGTCTCTCCACCTGGGAGAATAACCCGGATGCCCTTGCCCTGGTGGATAATGTGTATCACCGGATTGCCGGTATCAGCAAGGATGACGGGTTGATAACCCTGCAGGATGCGGAAGGTAACACACGGCTGATTTCGCCCCGGGAGGCGGTGGCTGAAGGTGTCACACTGTACACCCCGGACAAAATCCGGGTGGGGACTGGTGACCGGATGCGCTTCACGAAGAGTGACCGGGAGCGCGGTTATGTGGCCAACAGCGTCTGGACGGTGACAGCGGTTTCCGGTGACGGTGTCACGCTGTCGGACGGACAGCAGACCCGGGTGATTCGCCCCGGCCAGGAGCGGGCAGAGCAACATATTGACCTGGCCTATGCCATCACCGCCCACGGTGCGCAGGGGGCAAGTGAAACCTTTGCCATCGCGCTTGAAGGTACGGAAGGCGGCCGGAAACAGATGGCCAGCTTTGAGTCAGCCTACGTTGCCCTATCGCGTATGAAGCAGCATGTACAGGTGTACACCGATGACCGTCAGGGCTGGGCGGATGCCATCAACAATGCCGTACAGAAAGGAACTGCCCACGATGTACTGGAGCCGAAACCGGACCGGGAGGTCATGAATGCAGAGCGGCTGTTCAGTACGGCGCGGGAGCTGCGGGACGTGGCAGCAGGCCGTGCCGTTCTCCGTCAGGCGGGGCTGGACGGGGGAGACAGTCCTGCGCGGTTTATTGCTCCGGGGCGCAAATATCCGCAGCCGTATGTGGCACTGCCGGCGTTTGACCGTAACGGCAAGTCAGCAGGTATCTGGCTGAACCCACTGACCACAGATGACGGAAACGGGCTACGGGGCTTCAGTGGTGAAGGCCGGGTAAAAGGCCGTGGGGATGCACAGTTTGTGGCCCTGCAGGGCAGCCGTAACGGAGAGAGCCTGCTGGCTGATAACATGCAGGATGGCGTCCGGATTGCCCGTGATAATCCTGATAGTGGTGTGGTGGTGAGAATCGCCGGTGAAGGTCGTCCGTGGAATCCCGGTGCCATCACCGGTGGCCGCGTGTGGGGGGATATCCCGGACAACTGCGTCCAGCCGGGGGCAGGAAACGGTGAGCCGGTCACGGCAGAGGTGCTGGTACAGCGTCAGGCAGAAGAGGACATCCGCCGTGAAACGGAACGCCGTGCGGATGAAATTGTCCGTAAAATGGCAGAGAACAAACCTGACCTGCCGGACGGCAAAACAGAGCAGGCTGTCAGGGAGATTGCCGGGCAGGAGCGTGACCGGACTGTCACTTCTGAACGGGAAACCGCGCTGCCGGAGAGTGTACTGCGTGAATCACAACGGGAGCAGGAAGCGGTCCGGGAGGTTGCCCGGGAAAATCTGCTGCAGGAGCGTCTGCAGCAGATGGAGCGGGATATGGTTCGTGACCTGCAGAAAGAGAAAACCCTGGGCGGAGACTGATACAGGAAGATAAACGCTGATGACAACGGATAACACGAACACGACACGTAACGATTCACTGGCTGCCCGGACCGATACCTGGTTGCAGTCGTTGCTGGTCTGGTCACCCGGACAGCGGGATATCATCAAAACGGTGGCACTGGTGCTGATGGTGCTGGACCATGCAAACCGCATTCTGCATCTGGACCAGACGTGGATGTTTCTGGCCGGACGCGGTGCTTTTCCGCTTTTTGCCCTGGTGTGGGGGTTGAATCTGTCCCGTCATGCGCATATCCGGCAACCGGCCATTAACCGGCTGTGGGGCTGGGCCGTTTTTTCACAGTTCTGGTATTACGTTGCCGGCTTCCCCTGGTATGAGGGGAATATCCTGTTTGCCTTTGCAGTGGCGGCACAGGTGCTGACGTGGTGTGAAACGCTCAATGGGTGGCGTACAGCAGCGGCCATTCTCCTGATGGCACTGTGGGGGCCTTTGTCCGGCACCAGTTACGGCATTGCCGGGCTGCTGATGCTGGCGGTCTGTCACCGACTGTACCGGGCGGAAGACAGAACGGAACGTCTGGCGCTGGTTGCATGCCTGCTGGCCGTGATTCCGGCACTTAACCTTGCCACCAGTGATGCGGCGGCTGTAACCGGCCTTGTGATGACGGTGCTGACCGTTGGTCTGATGTCGTGTGCAGGGAAATCATTACCCCGTTTCTGGCCCGGGGATTTTTTCCCGACGTTCTATGCCTGTCATCTGGCTGTGCTGGGCGTTCTGGCGCTGTGAAGGGTGTGGTATCTTTGGCCGCAAGAGGATGATTCGTCAGAGGCAGAACACAGCATGACAGAGCAGAAGCGACCGGTACTGACACTTAAGCGGAAGACAGAGGGAACAGCGCCTGTCCGCAGCCTGAAAACCATCATCAATGTCACCACGCCACCAAAGTGGAAGGTGAAAAAGCAGAAGCTGGCCGAGAAAGCGGCCCGGGAAGCAGAGCTGGCGGCAAAAAAAGCGCAGGCCAGACAGGCGCTGTCCATTTATCTGAACCTGCCCACACTGGATGAGGCCGTGAATATCCTGAAGCCCTGGTGGCCGGGATTATTTGACGGTGACACACCCCGGCTTCTGGCCTGCGGTATCCGGTACGTGTTACTGGAAGACATATCGCGGAGGAATATCCCGCTTTCGCATAAAAAACTGCGCAGGGCGCTGAAGGCCATTACCCGTTCAGAAAGCTATCTTGGCGCAATGAAAGCCGGTGCCTGCCGGTATGACACTCAAGGGTATGTTACGGAACATATTTCTCAGGAGGAGGAAGCTTATGCGGCAGAGCGTCTGGCGAAAATCCGCCGCCAGAACCGGATAAAGACCGAACTTCAGGCAGTACTGGATGAACAGTAAAAAAGCCTCCACCAGGGAGGCGACAGAAATGAATATGACAAATATCAAGCAACTATCATTAGGGTATGAAAGTCAGATCGCATATAATTTTTATCATAGCTATATAAGGATGTTAAGAAGCAACTAAAAAAAACCTCCGGGGAAAACGGAGGCAAGGCTATCACGGTAAAAGGAATATGAAATCAGAATATGAGGACGTTTATCCTCATGACGTACTCTAAATCATATGATGATATATATCAATTTTAGATAGCAGCATTTAACGCTTTTGTTATCTTTGTTTTGTTTTTTGTATTTTTTTTGATTAAAACAAAAAATACAAAAAAAATAAAAAGGTCTTATCCCAAGACAAGACCAAAATGGAAGGTTATTTAGGATGCATCCGTCAGGATAACGAAATAAGATTCGAGTTAATAATAACAATCTTAAACTCATATGTCATCATTGTAAATGAAATTTTAAGGAAGAGGGAGGCTGGATGCTACTAAGAGTATAGCGATGTACTGCTTATTTATCTCTCCAGATAGCCAGATAGACTGACAGTCTTTTTTCGTAAAAGAGCTGAACACTACTACTGTCGGGCAGAAAGGGCCTAAAAGTATCCTTCTTTACCTCAGGGGGACAGAAGTCTGAATAATACATGAGGTTTTCTTATTTATATCCAGTTAGTCAAGTGATCGGTTCTTTTAATTAGCACAGAGTCTTTTTTTTATTAAACTGTGCCTTTGTATTTTGTGATTAAATTTCACAAAGCAAGGTGTTATTCAATGTGTGCTGCAATATTCAGGATACCTGAGATACAGGTGCCATTTATTTGTTATGGAGAATAACGTAGAAAAATAAAAAACGCCTCCGCATGGGGGCGGAGGGCGAAGGATTCATCCCGGACGCATCCTGGTGTGAATCAGTATATTTGTATATGTCTCATCATGTACAGGATCTGTGTCCACGTCCAGACAACTCCTGGGAATGATAGCGCTGCATATTACGGTTGATAACACTCCGATGTAATATTTTGTCATGAAAGTTTTACAAAAAGAATATGAAAAATAACTATTATGGAGAAGGTAAACGGGGGGATACAGAAACATGTATATCCATTATTGATTATGAGAACTGCAGTAATCTGAAAAATATATCTCTTAAAGAATATACAGAGATTAATAATCTTTACTGGTTCTCTGCAGCAAAGTGTTTCATTGCCTGTTAATTCATTTCCGGAGAATGTGAAAGTACGCATCAGACGGACTAATTATCACTGTCCAAGTTTATGGGGTCAGTTCATCAAGGGCGGGGATATAAGGCGCGGTTTTCCACCTGACCAGGTGTTTGCTGTTGTTCAATGTATTGACGGATGACGGATATTGGCGCACCTCCGCCGCTACTGGCAAAATAGCCGGGACTCCACAAAACGCCTTTGTAGTAATACCTGACTGCAATATCTGGTCGCTCTCGTCGCAGTAACCTACTCGATACGCCTTTGAAGCTGTTTACCGGACTGGATATCGCCAGTTTGGGAGGATAGGGGAATTAACAAATGGACGTGATCTGGTTCGCCATCCATTTCAACCCGTTCAGCTTCAAAATCAGCACATACATTTGAAAAGTAAGTGCGTGTTTTTTCTGTCGCGTCATAGCCAAAAATCTGACGTCGGTATCTGGTGACAAAGACCAGGTGAACATGCATCAGGAAAACACAATGCCTTCCACGCCGGATATCGGTTTCTTTTTTCATAGACCAAAGTATCATTTGACCTGTGAAACGATTACAGGCATTTAAATTCTAGTTAAGACCCGGTGGTCAACAGGAGTGTGAAATGAGGCGCTTCGCAGGCGCATGTCGTTTAGTTTTCAATCATGCTCTGGCGCTTCAGAATGAGAATCATGAGGCCGGGAATAAATACATCCCTTACGGGAAAATGGCTTCCTGGCTGGTTGAGTGGAAAATGCCACTGAAACGCAATGGCTTAAAGGTGCCCCGTCACAGCCATTGCAACTGTCACTGAAAGACCTTGAGCGGGCTTACAAAAACTTTTTCCGGAAGCGGGCGGGGTACCCCCGATTCAAAATGCGGGGACAGAATAATGCATTCCGCGACCCGCAGGGCGTTAAGCTCAATCAGGAAAACAGCCGTATTTTTCTGCCGAAACTGGGCTGGATGCTGGCGTGGCTGAACTCGCCACGCTGTCAGATGGCACAGTCCTTGAGCCTGTAAACAGTTTTCAGAAAAACCAGAAGAAGCTGGCGAGACTTCAGCGACAGTTAAGCCGCAAGGTCAAATTCAGCACTAACTGGCAGAAGCAGAAACGAAAAATACAGCGACTGCATTCCCGTATCGCAAATATCCGCAGGGACTACCTTCACAAAGTCACCACGACCGTCAGCAAAAACCACGCAATGATAGCATTGAGGATTTGAAGGTCAGCAACATGTCAACGTCAGCAGCGGGTACGGTCAGCCAGCCGGGGCGCAATGTCCGGGCAAAATCAGGTTTAAACCGTTCGATACCGGAGCAGGGCTGGTATGAAATGCGCCGCCAGTTTGAGTACAAGCAGCTTTGGCGTGGCGATCAAGTACTGGCTGTTCTGCCAGCGTACACAAGCCAGCGCTGCGCGAGCTGTGGTCATACAGCGAAAGAAAATCGCCTGTCACAAAGTAAATTCAGATGCCAAATATGTGGATATACAGCGAACGCCGATGTAAACGGTGCTCGTAACATTTTAGCGGCGGGGCACGCCGTTCTTGCCCGTGGAGGAATGGAGCAGTCAGGCCGCCCGTTGAAGCAGGAACCCACCGAAATAATTCAGGCGACAGCCTGAACGTAGCAGGGATCCTCGTCATTCAGGGCGTGGAGGATGTCAACAAAATCACATTAACCGGTCGTAATCAGACATGATTTGTGCGCCAACACGGATCATCGTCACAACTTTCAAGTCGCTGATTTCAAAAAACTGTAGTATCCTCTGCGAAACGATCTCTGTTTGAGAATTGAGGAGGCGAGATGCCGCAGATAGAAAATGCAGTGACTTCCTCATCAGGTACAAAGCGAGCATACAGAAAGGGTAATCCTTTGACGCTTGCAGAACGTCAGCAGGCGTCCCTGGCAAGAAAACGAGCCACACATAAAGAACTCCGAGTGTTCATTCCTGCTGCGTTAAAAGCTCAATTGCAGGTGATGTGTGAAGCAGAGGGAGTTACCCAGGCTGAGATGATTGCTGAACTGATAAAGCAGAAGTGTGCTTTTAGCTAACTAAAATGTAGCGACGTCACATTCTTGCCTGTTTTTGGTGTGCGTGATAGATTGCTGATCGTTTAAGGAATTTTGTGGCTGGCCACGCCATAAGGTGGCAGGGAGCTGGTTCTGATGTGGATTTACAGGAGCCAGAAAAGCGAAAACCCCGATAATCCTCTTCAACTTTGGCGAGTACGAAAAGATTACCGGGGCCCCATAAAACCGCATAGCCAACAATCAAGCTATGTGGGGAGTATAGTTATATGTCCGGAAAAGTTCAAGACTTCTTTCTGAGCTTACTCCTTCTGTGCATTGTAAGTGCAGGAAGGTGTGACTGAAAGATACAACTTACAAAGACAGTGGAGTCAGCTTCCGCCAGAAGAACAAATCCGTTTCTGGGAAGCTTATGAAGCGGGAAGGGCGACCTCTTTCCTGGTTGAGCCGGAAAGAAAGTGTACGAAGCGCCGCCGTGGTGAGCACTCCACTAAACCTAAATGCGAAAACCCGTCCTGGTATCGTCCTGCGCGCTATAAGGCGCTGAGTGGGCAGCTCGGACATGCCTATAACCGTCTGGTAAAAAAGGACCCGGAAACCGGGGAGCAGAGACTACGTATGCGCATGTCGTTGCATCCTTTTTATGTGCAGAAGCGGACGTTCGTCGGCCGTAAATATGCTTTCCGGCCAGAAAAACAACGTCTCCTCGATGCCATCTGGCCGGTTCTGGTCAGTTTCAGTGATGCCGGCACACACACTGTGGGGATGAGCGTCTCCCGTCTGGCCAGAGAAATCAGCCCAAAAGACAGTAAAGGAAAGGTTATCCCTGAACTCGAAGTGACGGTCTCCCGTCTTTCACGCCTGCTGGCCGAACAGGTACGTTTTGGTGTGCTGGGGGTGTCAGAGGAAACGATGTGGGACCGTGAAACCCGCCAGCGTCTGCCGCGCTATGTCTGGATAACACCGGCAGGCTGGCAGATGCTGGGCGTCGACATGGTTAAACTGCATGAACAGCAGCAGAAGCGATTGCGTGAAAGCGAAATTCGTCAGCAGCTCATCCGGGAAGGTGTGCTGCGTGAGGATGAATATATCTCCGTACATGCGGCCAGAAAACGCTGGTATCTGCAGCGCAGCCAGGATGCGCTGAAACACCGTCGTGCGAAAGCTGCAGCCCGCAAGCGTGCCAACCGCCTGAAGAAATTACCTGCTGACCAGAAGATTTACGAGATGTCACAACACATCCTGAAGCGTATGCCGCCGGATGAAGCCTACTGGTGTACGCCGGAACGCTTACAGCAACTGGCCATCAGGGAGTTGTACCAGCTTGAACTGACGCTGGCTGCGCCACCGCCGCACTAGACAGCACCATTCCTTCAGCACTTAATCATCGCCAGCCCCTCCGGGGCTTCCGGCGCTGGTTCCGTTCAGCCAGAAATCCCCCGTAATCACCTCAAATCCCCATATTCGGTCACACACGACCATAAAATCACTCATCGGTCGTCATAACGTGTCCACGTTGTTCCAGTTATTCACATAAATCCGCAAACAAAGAACTCAAAGAAGCCGCAATTAAGAAACAACAAACCTGCAATATAATCTTACCCCCTTCATTTAATCCCCTGCGTTGCTTCGCCGCAGGGAAATCTTTATCTCTGAAACGTTTGTGAACAAGTACAAGCACCTCCCACCTCAAGCGGTGGGCCCCGAACAGAGTCACTTTAGTTACAACACACAAACCGAATACCTGAAAAATCCAGTCCCGCGCAGAACTAAAGCCACAAAACTCCTCCCCATAACTGAAAAGCGGCCCCGCCCCGGCCCTCCGGGCCGGAACAGAGTCGCTTTTAATTATGAATGTTGTAACTAAATATCATCATCGCTGTCAGTCTTCTGGCTGATAGTTTTAAATACACGCTCGTAAGCGGCCCTGACGGCCCGCTAACGCGGAGATACGCCCCGACTTCGGGAAACCCTCGTCGGGACCACTCCGACCGCGCACAGAATCTCTGTCATGGCTGAAAGCAGGTATGGCTTAGCAGGGGTGGGATGGGTAAGGTGAAATCTATCAATCAGTACCGGCTTACGCCGGGCTTCGGCGGTTTTACTCCGGTATCATATGAAGCAACAGAGTGCCGCCTTCCATGCCGCTGGCGCGGCATATGTTGGTAACAATGTCTGAAAATTTATACGCAGGATAATGACAAGGTGATAAATGATAAAGGTTAATATGAGTTTAAGAATATGCTGAACTGAAGATGCTTTTATGGCTGCTGCAAAACGTGGGATGTAATGGCTCTCAGTTAATCCGGCATTTTATGCGATAAACCATTGAATGAAATCATAATATCCAGTCCTGTGACTGGGTTTAAACCGGAAGCTAGTAACAGTAATGTGGCGATGTGCTCGCTAGATAGCGATCAATATGCACGAGATTGATTGCGGACTAAAAAGTATGATATAATTACTTCCATTAAAGATTTATGTTTGGCAAGTATAAGAACTCTCCGCCTTGTATTTTGAAGGCTAGATGTTCATGGTGACGGATTTTGTCTGATAATTTAGTTAGCCGAAAGAAGCACCTGAAGACCGATGTGTAGTCAACTCGCAACATTCGTTAACACTTGTGTTGTGCTGAAGGCAAGCATCTATAGGTCGATGATAAGATCGAGCTGTAGCATTTTGAAAAATATCTTTGTGCTATAGTAAGACATTCATTTTAAGTACTTACCAAAAGTAATAGGGTATTTTTACCCAGAAAAAGGCCAAGATTTCTCTTGGCCTTTTTACTTGAACCTGTTTTACCGTTTTATGTAAATGACTTTGCAGAGGTCAGTCGGGTAAGCGAAGAACGTCGCTACCCTGGTTATCCCCAGTAATACGGGGTTGTTTTTTTCTCGCGTCTGAGATGATGAGTCATCTGAGCATTGAGTGTGGCTTCAACGCTGATCTTTTTCAATCAGACGGTCAAACTGGCCGGGGTCTTCAGGAGTTTTGAGGTTTTGGTCTGTCCGTTATCCCGTGCCTAAACTGTTTTTCGTCCATAAATTAACCTTCATTTAATGCTGGATTGAGCATATCAAAATTAGGCAATTACATAAATCAATGTACAAGCTCTGTTACTTCAATACTCCATAAAATCACTCGTAAACATGTTAATGTGAGTCACCTTATTTATATTTTCTCTTGCATCATGGCAGTTAAAAAAAGATCCAGATATGGGTTTCTTACCCCTCTTCTGCACATTAAAATGCCTAAATTCATCGATCCTATGACTAAACCTATACTTGGAGCTTAAATCGCAAAGTAAATTATGCCCATTTGCAGGTGAAGTCCCTTGCTTTGAATGATATTCGTGACCAAAAATGAAATTATTAAGATTTATATCTACGAATATTCTACCGGGATTTATATCCGGAACTTTTTTATAGCAATCATTTTTTATTTTTTTTATATCCGCAGCAAGATTACTAATATCAATTTCATGAATCCTCTTTAGAGAATCAAAAAAGGACCTTAGCAACGGATTGGAAAAATTACGGTATGGCAACCTCATCAAAATACCATTCTTAATAAGAAGCTCTTTTTTAATTTGCATGAATTTTTTCACTGACAAACTTATTAAAGATTCAATTTCTTGTTTCAGCTTCCCATCGGTTATATTCGTTGAGCATCTACTAAGATCAAAAACCATGAAAAAAAGCCCGAAATGCTTACAAAGGTAAGGGTAGTAATCTGAATCACAGAACAAGATCACCCCATTGTAAGCTGAGTAAAAATCCTCCAGTTCGGATTTTACATACATCATTAGATCACTATGTTTCGTATTATTTTTTATTTTTACTTGCGAGATAACGCCTTTTTCTCCATTTGAGATTAAAGAATTATTTATAGGTAATGATGGTTCACTACCGGTAAATGACAAAAGTCGCTCATCCTTTGAAATAAAAATAAAATGAATCATGGGGGATCACTTCATAAGTTTAACCAAAATATCCGTTGGAATGATTACTCGTTTCAAATCATCATCACTTAGGTTGTTGAGAATTGAAAGAAGATCCAAAATCAACCTATCATTATTCTTGTTTTGTTCTCTTATCTTTGTAGAAAATAGTTTAGGGTCTTCCGGTTCGTACTCTTCCCCATTAGGAACTAAACCGATATATTCAGGTTTATTGGGGTCGCTATAAATAAATGAGTCAAGGTCCTTTATATTTGCAGAAACCCAACTACCTATGTTGACAAAACCTTCTTCTTCTTTTATTTCTTTGAACTGTTCACCAATTGTACTAAACAACAAAGGTTTATGTTTTTTATACCAATAAGTTCTAATTTCTTCACTTAACTTCTTTTTGATATCACTCATAAGCCTATCCTTAAATAAAGTTCATTTAACGTAACATTTTTTACCCGCCCCCAGGAGGGACTCTCATTGTGATTCTGCCATGAACTGGCTATTTTCGGCACCT
Organism: Escherichia sp. HH26CH; assembly: GCF_009820205.1. NCBI lineage: Bacteria > Pseudomonadati > Pseudomonadota > Gammaproteobacteria > Enterobacterales > Enterobacteriaceae > Escherichia > Escherichia sp. HH26CH. The sequence continues at coordinate 957 of NZ_VNXM01000052.1, read as the reverse complement.
TTCCTTGCTCAAAATTCTGAAAAACTCTCCTGATGATTTAAGCCCCTCTTGGCTATGCAGGAGGCCGTGCACAAAATGCCCTCCTGCATAGCCAAGCAGGGACAGATCCCGAACGGCGCGGTGCTGGATAATCCGCAGGCGCGTCAGTGGATTTTAGAGGGTTTCGGTGCGCAATCCTGAACCAACCGTGTAGAGCTATTTTAACATGATAAATCAAAGCGATAATTCATGGAAGTGCTTCATGTAGCTGTGGGGTGTAACTGTGAAATGTTGGTGTTGGTGAAATGACGCCTCCTCACCCAACTCCAGACAATGGGGGCGGCAAAACGTCTGCTATCCTCCCTACGCCAATCTTCAGCCCGTAAACTGTTATCGGCGTACTTTCCCCGTGAAATCCGGGTCATCTGGCCGGAAGAGGAATGCTGCCGGGCCTGTGTGACCTCAGTCCACTGGGATGTGATGTGTCAGAGCAACTGGAGCTTATCAGCAGCGCCTTTAACGTTATCGAAACACAGCGTCCGAAGCTGGTCTGTGGCCGGAGCGAAGCTTCTGGCCCATGTTGTCACCGGTAAATATGCAGATCATCTGTCATTATACCGCCAGTCAGAAATATATCGTCATCAGGGGGGGGAGCTGAGCCCCACCACGCTGGGGGACTGGGTTGGAAAGGCATACATCCACAGAATCACGTGGCTGGTTACAGCAGCGTGCTTCAGGCCGATACTTACGATGGTTACCGTGCGTTGTACGAATCCGCCAGAATAACGAAAGCTGCGTGTATGGCACATGCCTGGAGGAAAATCCACAATGTGCGCGCAAGAGCGCCCACCGATATCACCACAGAAGCCTGCAGTGTATCGGTGAACTGTATGCCATCGAGGTGTAGTGGCACAGTAAATTTGGCCACCTGATTAAAGGTGATATTCTCACCTCAACACAAAACAGGTGACTTAATGA
>NZ_VNXM01000068.1:0-206 GCF_009820205.1 Escherichia sp. HH26CH | reverse complement strand
CGGGAGGATTCGAACCTCCGACCGCTCGGTTCGTAGCCGAGTACTCTATCCAGCTGAGCTACGGATGCATCGGGAAATTTATTTTACTGCTGATATTGATATCGCTACTAAAGCCATATCAAGTAAGAGATGGTGCATCCGGGAGGATTCGAACCTCCGACCGCTCGGTTCGTAGCCGAGTACTCTATCCAGCTGAGCTACGGATG
>NZ_VNXM01000056.1:0-217 GCF_009820205.1 Escherichia sp. HH26CH | reverse complement strand
TCGCCCTACGGGTCGTTGCCTGCGGCAACGCTCTCTCGCTGGCGCTCGAGTCGAACCTTAGTCGAAGCTTCTCATCCCTCCCTGTATGGGTAGAATATTCAGTTACGGATTCGTTGGAGAATACAGGGGTTTTTGAAAGTGATGGTGGTGGGGGAAGGATTCGAACCTTCGAAGTCGATGACGGCAGATTTACAGTCTGCTCCCTTTGGCCGCTCGG
>NZ_VNXM01000017.1:0-30099 GCF_009820205.1 Escherichia sp. HH26CH | reverse complement strand
GTTGTTACCCTGATCCACCCGATCGCGATGGACGACGGTCTGCGTTTCGCAATCCGTGAAGGCGGCCGTACCGTTGGCGCGGGCGTTGTAGCAAAAGTTCTGAGCTAATTGCCGATAACATTTGACGCAATGCGCACTAAAAGGGCATCATTTGATGCCCTTTTTGCACGCTTTCGTACCAGAACCTGGCTCATCAGTGATTTTCTTTGTCATAATCATTGCTGAGACAGGCTCTGTTGAGGGCGTATAATCCGAAAAGCTAATACGCGTTTCGATTTGGTTTGCCTCGCGATCGCGGGGTGAAAATGTTTGTAGAATACTTCTGACAGGTTGGTTTATGAGTGCGAATACCGAAGCTCAAGGAAGCGGGCGCGGCCTGGAAGCGATGAAGTGGGTCGTTGTGGTGGCATTGCTCCTGGTAGCAATTGTCGGCAACTACCTTTATCGCGACATTATGCTGCCGCTGCGTGCGCTGGCCGTAGTAATTCTGATTGCTGCAGCGGGTGGTGTCGCGCTGTTAACGACAAAAGGAAAAGCAACCGTTGCTTTTGCCCGTGAAGCGCGTACCGAAGTCCGTAAGGTCATTTGGCCGACTCGCCAGGAAACATTGCACACCACGCTGATTGTGGCTGCGGTTACCGCAGTAATGTCACTGATCCTGTGGGGACTGGATGGTATTCTGGTTCGCCTGGTATCCTTTATCACTGGCCTGAGGTTCTGAGATGTCTGAAGCTCCTAAAAAGCGCTGGTACGTCGTTCAGGCGTTTTCCGGTTTTGAAGGCCGCGTAGCAACGTCGCTACGTGAGCATATCAAATTACATAACATGGAAGATTTGTTTGGTGAAGTCATGGTACCAACCGAAGAAGTGGTTGAAATCCGTGGCGGACAGCGTCGCAAAAGTGAACGCAAATTCTTCCCTGGCTACGTCCTCGTTCAGATGGTGATGAACGACGCGAGCTGGCACCTGGTGCGCAGCGTACCGCGTGTGATGGGCTTCATCGGCGGTACTTCCGATCGTCCTGCGCCAATCAGCGATAAAGAAGTGGATGCGATTATGAATCGCCTGCAGCAGGTTGGCGATAAGCCGCGTCCGAAAACGCTGTTTGAACCGGGTGAAATGGTTCGTGTTAATGATGGTCCGTTCGCTGACTTCAACGGTGTTGTTGAAGAAGTTGATTACGAGAAATCTCGTCTGAAAGTGTCTGTTTCTATCTTCGGTCGTGCGACCCCGGTAGAGCTGGACTTCAGCCAGGTTGAAAAAGCCTAACCCAGCGATCAAAAAAGCGGCGATTTAATCGTTGCACAAGGCGCGAGATTGGAATACAATTTCGCGCCTTTTGTTTTTATGGGCCTTGCCCGTAAAACGATTTTTTATATCACGGGGAGCCTCTCAGAGGCGTTATTACCCAACTTGAGGAATTTATAATGGCTAAGAAAGTACAAGCCTATGTCAAGCTGCAGGTTGCAGCTGGTATGGCTAACCCGAGTCCGCCAGTAGGTCCGGCTCTGGGTCAGCAGGGCGTAAACATCATGGAATTCTGCAAAGCGTTCAACGCAAAAACTGATTCCATCGAAAAAGGTCTGCCGATTCCGGTAGTAATCACCGTTTACGCTGACCGTTCTTTCACTTTCGTTACCAAGACTCCGCCGGCAGCAGTTCTGCTGAAAAAAGCGGCTGGTATCAAGTCTGGTTCCGGTAAGCCGAACAAAGACAAAGTGGGTAAAATTTCCCGCGCTCAGCTGCAGGAAATCGCGCAGACCAAAGCTGCCGACATGACTGGTGCCGACATTGAAGCGATGACTCGCTCCATCGAAGGTACTGCACGTTCCATGGGCCTGGTAGTGGAGGACTAAGAAATGGCTAAACTGACCAAGCGCATGCGTGTTATCCGCGAGAAAGTTGATGCAACCAAACAGTACGACATCAACGAAGCTATCGCTCTGCTGAAAGAGCTGGCGACTGCTAAATTCGTAGAAAGCGTGGACGTGGCTGTTAACCTCGGCATCGACGCTCGTAAATCTGACCAGAACGTACGTGGTGCAACTGTACTGCCGCACGGTACTGGCCGTTCCGTTCGCGTAGCCGTATTTACCCAGGGTGCAAACGCTGAAGCTGCTAAAGCTGCAGGCGCTGAACTGGTAGGTATGGAAGATCTGGCTGACCAGATCAAGAAAGGCGAAATGAACTTTGACGTTGTTATTGCTTCTCCGGATGCAATGCGCGTTGTTGGCCAGCTGGGCCAGGTTCTGGGTCCGCGCGGCCTGATGCCAAACCCGAAAGTGGGTACTGTAACGCCGAACGTTGCTGAAGCGGTTAAAAACGCTAAAGCTGGCCAGATTCGTTACCGTAACGACAAAAACGGCATCATCCACACCACCATCGGTAAAGTGGACTTTGACGCTGACAAACTGAAAGAAAACCTGGAAGCTCTGCTGGTTGCGCTGAAAAAAGCAAAACCGACTCAGGCTAAAGGCGTGTACATCAAGAAAGTTAGCATCTCCACCACCATGGGTGCAGGTGTTGCAGTTGACCAGGCTGGCCTGAGCGCTTCTGTAAACTAATGCCTTTACGTGGGCGGTGATTTTGTCTACAATCTTACCCCCACGTATAATGCTTAATGCAGACGTATATCCGAGATATTCGGGTTGTAGCAAGGCGGCAACTGAGTGAGTCGCCAGGAGCATAGCTAACTATGTGACTGGTGCGAACGAAGGAAGCCAACGCCGCTACAAGCTGAATAGCGACGGATAGAAAAGATTTGTTCGTTGGAGCCTGGCCTATCCAGGCCTCCGTCGAAGACCGCAGGAGTTTCGCAAGAAACTTAATCCCCTGCGTAGACGGTGACAGAACGCTAAGATTATTCTTTTATATTCTGGCTTGTTTCTGCTCACCGTAATTAAGACGCTCTCTCCGTTTGGAGGAGTGAAGTGAGTTCCAGAGATTTTCTCTGGCAAACATCCAGGAGCAAAGCTAATGGCTTTAAATCTTCAAGACAAACAAGCGATTGTTGCTGAAGTCAGCGAAGTAGCCAAAGGCGCGCTGTCTGCAGTAGTTGCGGATTCCCGTGGCGTAACTGTAGATAAAATGACTGAACTGCGTAAAGCAGGTCGCGAAGCTGGCGTATACATGCGTGTTGTTCGTAACACCCTGCTGCGCCGTGCTGTTGAAGGTACTCCGTTCGAGTGCCTGAAAGACGCGTTTGTTGGTCCGACCCTGATTGCATACTCTATGGAACATCCGGGCGCTGCTGCTCGTCTGTTCAAAGAGTTCGCGAAAGCGAATGCAAAATTTGAGGTCAAAGCCGCTGCCTTTGAAGGTGAGCTGATCCCGGCGTCTCAGATCGACCGCCTGGCAACTCTGCCGACCTACGAAGAAGCAATTGCACGCCTGATGGCAACCATGAAAGAAGCTTCGGCTGGCAAACTGGTTCGTACTCTGGCTGCTGTACGCGATGCGAAAGAAGCTGCTTAATCGCAGTTATCTTTTTAACGCATTCGCTTACGTATAAACTTATTCTGATATTCAGGAACAATTTAAATGTCTATCACTAAAGATCAAATCATTGAAGCAGTTGCAGCTATGTCTGTAATGGACGTTGTAGAACTGATCTCTGCAATGGAAGAAAAATTCGGTGTTTCCGCTGCTGCTGCTGTAGCTGTAGCTGCTGGCCCGGTTGAAGCTGCTGAAGAAAAAACTGAATTCGACGTAATTCTGAAAGCTGCTGGCGCTAACAAAGTTGCTGTTATCAAAGCAGTACGTGGCGCAACTGGCCTGGGTCTGAAAGAAGCTAAAGACCTGGTAGAATCTGCACCGGCTGCTCTGAAAGAAGGCGTGAGCAAAGACGACGCAGAAGCACTGAAAAAAGCTCTGGAAGAAGCTGGCGCTGAAGTTGAAGTTAAATAAGCCAACCCTTCCGGTTGCAGCCTGAGAAATCAGGCTGATGGCTGGTGACTTTTTAGTCACCAGCCTTTTTGCGCTGTAAGGCGCCAGTAGCGTTTCACACTGTTTGACTACTGCTGTGCCTTTCAATGCTTGTTTCTATCGACGACTTAATATACTGCGACAGGACGCCCGTTCTGTGTAAATCGCAATGAAATGGTTTAAGCGTGATAGCAACAGGCATTGCGGAAAGTGTTCCATTTTCCGGTCAACAAAATAGTGTTGCACAAACTGTCCGCTCAATGGACAGATGGGTCGACTTGTCAGCGAGCTGAGGAACCCTATGGTTTACTCCTATACCGAGAAAAAACGTATTCGTAAGGATTTTGGTAAACGTCCACAAGTTCTGGATGTACCTTATCTCCTTTCTATCCAGCTTGACTCGTTTCAGAAATTTATCGAGCAAGATCCTGAAGGGCAGTATGGTCTGGAAGCTGCTTTCCGTTCCGTATTCCCGATTCAGAGCTACAGCGGTAATTCCGAGCTGCAATACGTCAGCTACCGCCTTGGCGAACCGGTGTTTGACGTCCAGGAATGTCAAATCCGTGGCGTGACCTATTCCGCACCGCTGCGCGTTAAACTGCGTCTGGTGATCTATGAGCGCGAAGCGCCGGAAGGCACCGTAAAAGACATTAAAGAACAAGAAGTCTACATGGGCGAAATTCCGCTCATGACGGACAACGGTACCTTTGTTATCAACGGTACTGAGCGTGTTATCGTTTCCCAGCTGCACCGTAGTCCGGGCGTCTTCTTTGACTCCGACAAAGGTAAAACCCACTCTTCGGGTAAAGTGCTGTATAACGCGCGCATCATCCCTTACCGTGGTTCCTGGCTGGACTTCGAATTCGATCCGAAGGACAACCTGTTCGTACGTATCGACCGTCGCCGTAAACTGCCTGCGACCATCATTCTGCGTGCCCTGAACTACACCACAGAGCAGATCCTCGACCTGTTCTTTGAAAAAGTTATCTTTGAAATCCGTGATAACAAGCTGCAGATGGAACTGGTGCCGGAACGCCTGCGTGGTGAAACCGCATCTTTTGACATCGAAGCTAACGGTAAAGTGTACGTAGAAAAAGGCCGCCGCATTACTGCGCGCCACATTCGCCAGCTGGAAAAAGACGACGTCAAACTGATCGAAGTCCCGGTTGAGTACATCGCAGGTAAAGTGGTTGCTAAAGACTACATTGATGAGTCTACTGGTGAGCTGATCTGTGCTGCGAACATGGAGCTGAGCCTGGATCTGCTGGCTAAGCTGAGCCAGTCTGGTCACAAGCGTATCGAAACGCTGTTCACCAACGATCTGGATCACGGCCCGTATATCTCTGAAACCTTACGTGTCGACCCAACTAACGACCGTCTGAGCGCACTGGTAGAAATCTACCGCATGATGCGCCCTGGCGAGCCGCCGACTCGTGAAGCCGCTGAAAGCCTGTTCGAGAACCTGTTCTTCTCCGAAGACCGCTATGACTTGTCTGCGGTTGGTCGTATGAAGTTCAACCGTTCTCTGCTGCGCGACGAAATCGAAGGTTCCGGTATCCTGAGCAAAGACGACATCATTGATGTTATGAAAAAGCTCATCGATATCCGTAACGGTAAAGGCGAAGTCGATGATATCGACCACCTCGGTAACCGTCGTATCCGTTCCGTTGGCGAAATGGCGGAAAACCAGTTCCGCGTTGGCCTGGTACGTGTAGAGCGTGCGGTGAAAGAGCGTTTGTCTCTGGGCGATCTGGATACCCTGATGCCTCAGGATATGATCAACGCCAAACCGATTTCCGCAGCAGTGAAAGAGTTCTTTGGTTCCAGCCAGCTGTCTCAGTTTATGGACCAGAACAACCCGCTGTCTGAGATTACACACAAGCGTCGTATCTCTGCACTCGGCCCAGGCGGTCTGACCCGTGAACGTGCAGGCTTCGAAGTTCGAGACGTACACCCGACTCACTACGGTCGCGTATGTCCAATCGAAACCCCTGAAGGTCCGAACATCGGTCTGATCAACTCCCTGTCCGTGTACGCACAGACTAACGAATATGGCTTCCTTGAGACGCCGTACCGTAAAGTGATCGACGGTGTTGTAACCGACGAAATTCACTATCTGTCTGCTATCGAAGAAGGCAACTACGTTATCGCCCAGGCGAACTCCAACCTGGATGAAGAAGGCCACTTCGTAGAAGACCTGGTAACTTGCCGTAGCAAAGGCGAATCCAGCTTGTTCAGCCGCGACCAGGTTGACTACATGGACGTATCCACCCAGCAGGTGGTATCCGTCGGTGCGTCCCTGATCCCGTTCCTTGAACACGATGACGCCAACCGTGCATTGATGGGTGCGAACATGCAACGTCAGGCCGTTCCGACTCTGCGTGCTGATAAGCCGCTGGTTGGTACGGGTATGGAACGTGCTGTTGCCGTTGACTCCGGTGTAACTGCGGTTGCTAAACGTGGTGGTGTCGTTCAGTACGTGGATGCTTCCCGTATCGTTATCAAAGTTAACGAAGACGAGATGTATCCGGGCGAAGCGGGTATCGACATCTACAACCTGACCAAATACACCCGTTCTAACCAGAACACCTGTATCAACCAGATGCCGTGTGTGTCTCTGGGTGAACCGGTAGAGCGCGGCGACGTGCTGGCAGACGGTCCGTCCACCGATCTCGGTGAACTGGCGCTCGGTCAGAACATGCGCGTAGCGTTCATGCCGTGGAATGGTTACAACTTCGAAGACTCCATCCTCGTATCCGAGCGTGTTGTTCAGGAAGACCGTTTCACCACCATCCACATTCAGGAACTGGCATGTGTGTCCCGTGACACCAAGCTGGGGCCAGAAGAGATCACTGCTGACATCCCGAACGTAGGTGAAGCTGCGCTCTCCAAACTGGATGAATCCGGTATCGTTTACATTGGTGCGGAAGTAACCGGTGGCGACATTCTGGTTGGTAAGGTAACGCCGAAAGGTGAAACTCAGCTGACCCCAGAAGAAAAACTGCTGCGTGCGATCTTCGGTGAGAAAGCGTCTGACGTTAAAGACTCTTCTCTGCGCGTACCAAACGGTGTATCCGGTACGGTTATCGACGTTCAGGTCTTTACTCGCGATGGCGTAGAAAAAGACAAACGTGCGCTGGAAATCGAAGAAATGCAGCTCAAACAGGCGAAGAAAGACCTGTCTGAAGAACTGCAGATCCTCGAAGCGGGTCTGTTCAGCCGTATCCGTGCTGTGCTGGTAGCCGGTGGCGTTGAAGCTGAGAAGCTCGACAAACTGCCGCGCGATCGCTGGCTGGAGCTGGGCCTGACCGACGAAGAGAAACAAAATCAGCTGGAACAGCTGGCTGAGCAGTATGACGAACTGAAACACGAGTTCGAGAAGAAACTCGAAGCGAAACGCCGCAAAATCACCCAGGGCGACGATCTGGCACCGGGCGTGCTGAAGATTGTTAAGGTATATCTGGCGGTTAAACGCCGTATCCAGCCTGGTGACAAGATGGCAGGCCGTCACGGTAACAAGGGTGTAATTTCTAAGATCAACCCGATCGAAGATATGCCTTACGATGAAAACGGTACGCCGGTAGACATCGTACTGAACCCGCTGGGCGTACCGTCTCGTATGAACATCGGTCAGATCCTCGAAACCCACCTGGGTATGGCTGCGAAAGGTATCGGCGACAAGATCAACGCCATGCTGAAACAGCAGCAAGAAGTCGCGAAACTGCGCGAATTCATCCAGCGTGCATACGATCTGGGCGCTGACGTTCGTCAGAAAGTTGACCTGAGTACCTTCAGCGATGAAGAAGTTATGCGTCTGGCTGAAAACCTGCGCAAAGGTATGCCAATCGCAACGCCGGTCTTCGACGGTGCGAAAGAAGCAGAAATTAAAGAACTGCTGAAACTTGGCGACCTGCCGACTTCTGGTCAGATCCGCCTGTACGACGGTCGCACTGGTGAACAGTTCGAACGTCCGGTAACCGTGGGTTACATGTACATGCTGAAACTGAACCACCTGGTCGACGACAAGATGCACGCGCGTTCCACCGGTTCTTACAGCCTGGTTACTCAGCAGCCGCTGGGTGGTAAGGCACAGTTCGGTGGTCAGCGTTTCGGGGAGATGGAAGTGTGGGCGCTGGAAGCATACGGCGCAGCATACACCCTGCAGGAAATGCTCACCGTTAAGTCTGATGACGTGAACGGTCGTACCAAGATGTATAAAAACATCGTGGACGGCAACCATCAGATGGAGCCGGGCATGCCAGAATCCTTCAACGTATTGTTGAAAGAGATTCGTTCGCTGGGTATCAACATCGAACTGGAAGACGAGTAATTCTCGCTCAAACAGGTCACTGCTGTCGGGGTAAAACCCGGCAGCGGATTGTGCTAACTCCGACGGGAGCAAATCCGTGAAAGATTTATTAAAGTTTCTGAAAGCGCAGACTAAAACCGAAGAGTTTGATGCGATCAAAATTGCTCTGGCTTCGCCAGACATGATCCGTTCATGGTCTTTCGGTGAAGTTAAAAAGCCGGAAACCATCAACTACCGTACGTTCAAACCAGAACGTGACGGCCTTTTCTGCGCCCGTATCTTTGGGCCGGTAAAAGATTACGAGTGCCTGTGCGGTAAGTACAAGCGCCTGAAACACCGTGGCGTCATCTGTGAGAAGTGCGGCGTTGAAGTGACCCAGACTAAAGTACGCCGTGAGCGTATGGGCCACATCGAACTGGCTTCCCCGACTGCGCACATCTGGTTCCTGAAATCGCTGCCGTCCCGTATCGGCCTGCTGCTCGATATGCCGCTGCGCGATATCGAACGCGTACTGTACTTCGAATCCTATGTGGTTATCGAAGGCGGTATGACCAACCTGGAGCGTCAGCAGATCCTGACTGAAGAGCAGTATCTGGACGCGCTGGAAGAGTTCGGTGACGAATTCGACGCGAAAATGGGTGCGGAAGCAATCCAGGCTCTGCTGAAGAGCATGGATCTGGAGCAAGAGTGCGAACAGCTGCGTGAAGAGCTGAACGAAACCAACTCCGAAACTAAGCGTAAGAAGCTGACCAAGCGTATCAAACTGCTGGAAGCGTTCGTTCAGTCTGGTAACAAACCAGAGTGGATGATCCTGACCGTTCTGCCGGTACTGCCGCCAGATCTGCGTCCGCTGGTTCCGCTGGATGGTGGTCGTTTCGCGACTTCTGACCTGAACGATCTGTATCGTCGCGTCATTAACCGTAACAACCGTCTCAAACGTCTGCTGGATCTGGCTGCGCCGGACATCATCGTACGTAACGAAAAACGTATGCTGCAGGAAGCGGTAGACGCCCTGCTGGATAACGGTCGTCGTGGTCGTGCGATCACTGGTTCTAACAAGCGTCCTCTGAAATCTTTGGCCGACATGATCAAAGGTAAACAGGGTCGTTTCCGTCAGAACCTGCTCGGTAAGCGTGTTGACTACTCCGGTCGTTCTGTAATCACCGTAGGTCCATACTTGCGTCTGCATCAGTGCGGTCTGCCGAAGAAAATGGCACTGGAACTGTTCAAACCGTTCATCTACGGCAAGCTGGAACTGCGTGGTCTTGCTACCACCATTAAAGCTGCGAAGAAAATGGTTGAGCGCGAAGAAGCTGTCGTTTGGGATATCCTGGACGAAGTTATCCGCGAACACCCGGTACTGCTGAACCGTGCACCGACTCTGCACCGTCTGGGTATCCAGGCATTTGAACCGGTACTGATCGAAGGTAAAGCTATCCAGCTGCACCCGCTGGTTTGTGCGGCATATAACGCCGACTTCGATGGTGACCAGATGGCTGTTCACGTACCGCTGACGCTGGAAGCCCAGCTGGAAGCGCGTGCGCTGATGATGTCTACCAACAACATCCTGTCCCCGGCGAACGGCGAACCAATCATCGTTCCGTCTCAGGACGTTGTACTGGGTCTGTACTACATGACCCGCGACTGTGTTAACGCCAAAGGCGAAGGCATGGTGCTGACTGGCCCGAAAGAAGCAGAACGTCTGTATCGCTCTGGTCTGGCTTCTCTGCATGCGCGCGTTAAAGTGCGTATCACCGAGTATGAAAAAGATGCTAACGGTGAATTAGTAGCGAAAACCAGCCTGAAAGATACGACCGTTGGCCGTGCCATTCTGTGGATGATTGTACCGAAAGGTCTGCCTTACTCCATCGTCAACCAGGCGCTGGGTAAGAAAGCAATCTCCAAAATGCTGAACACCTGCTACCGCATTCTCGGTCTGAAACCGACCGTTATTTTTGCGGACCAGATCATGTACACCGGCTTTGCATATGCAGCGCGTTCTGGTGCATCTGTTGGTATCGATGACATGGTCATCCCGGAGAAGAAACACGAAATCATCTCCGAGGCAGAAGCTGAAGTTGCTGAGATTCAGGAGCAGTTCCAGTCTGGTCTGGTAACTGCGGGCGAACGCTACAACAAAGTTATCGATATCTGGGCTGCGGCGAACGATCGTGTATCCAAAGCGATGATGGATAACCTGCAAACTGAAACCGTTATTAACCGTGACGGTCAGGAAGAGAAGCAGGTTTCCTTCAACAGCATCTACATGATGGCCGACTCCGGTGCGCGTGGTTCTGCGGCACAGATTCGTCAGCTGGCGGGTATGCGTGGTCTGATGGCGAAGCCGGATGGCTCCATCATCGAAACGCCAATCACCGCGAACTTCCGTGAAGGTCTGAACGTACTCCAGTACTTCATCTCAACCCACGGTGCTCGTAAAGGTCTGGCGGATACCGCACTGAAAACGGCGAACTCCGGTTACCTGACTCGTCGTCTGGTTGACGTGGCGCAGGACCTGGTGGTTACCGAAGACGATTGTGGTACTCATGAAGGTATCATGATGACTCCGGTTATCGAAGGTGGTGACGTTAAAGAGCCGCTGCGCGATCGCGTACTGGGTCGTGTAACTGCTGAAGACGTTCTGAAGCCGGGTACTGCTGATATCCTCGTTCCGCGCAACACGCTGCTGCACGAACAGTGGTGTGACCTGCTGGAAGAGAACTCTGTCGACGCGGTAAAAGTACGTTCTGTTGTATCTTGTGACACCGACTTTGGTGTATGTGCGCACTGCTACGGTCGTGACCTGGCGCGTGGCCACATCATCAACAAAGGTGAAGCAATCGGTGTTATCGCGGCACAGTCCATCGGTGAACCGGGTACACAGCTGACCATGCGTACGTTCCACATCGGTGGTGCGGCATCTCGTGCGGCTGCTGAATCCAGCATCCAGGTGAAAAACAAAGGTAGCATCAAGCTCAGCAACGTGAAGTCGGTTGTGAACTCCAGCGGCAAACTGGTTATCACTTCCCGTAACACCGAACTGAAATTGATCGACGAATTCGGTCGTACCAAAGAAAGCTATAAAGTGCCTTACGGTGCAGTACTGGCGAAAGGCGATGGCGAACAGGTTGCTGGCGGCGAGACCGTTGCAAACTGGGACCCGCACACCATGCCGGTTATCACCGAAGTAAGCGGTTTTGTACGCTTTACTGACATGATCGACGGCCAGACCATTACTCGTCAGACCGACGAATTGACCGGTCTGTCTTCGCTGGTGGTTCTGGATTCCGCAGAACGTACCGCAGGTGGTAAAGATCTGCGTCCGGCACTGAAAATCGTTGATGCTCAGGGTAACGACGTTCTGATCCCGGGTACCGACATGCCTGCGCAGTACTTCCTGCCGGGTAAAGCGATTGTTCAGCTGGAAGATGGCGTACAGATCAGCTCCGGTGACACCCTGGCGCGTATTCCGCAAGAATCTGGCGGTACCAAGGACATCACCGGTGGTCTGCCACGCGTTGCGGACCTGTTCGAAGCACGTCGTCCGAAAGAGCCGGCAATCCTGGCTGAAATCAGCGGTGTGGTTTCCTTCGGTAAAGAAACCAAAGGTAAACGTCGTCTGGTTATCACCCCGGTAGACGGTAGCGAGCCGTACGAAGAGATGATTCCGAAATGGCGTCAGCTCAACGTGTTCGAAGGTGAACGTGTAGAACGTGGTGACGTAATTTCCGATGGTCCGGAAGCGCCGCATGACATTCTGCGTCTGCGTGGTGTGCATGCTGTAACTCGTTACATCGTTAACGAAGTACAGGACGTATACCGTCTGCAGGGCGTTAAGATTAACGATAAACACATCGAAGTTATCGTTCGTCAGATGCTGCGTAAAGCTACCATCGTTAACGCGGGCAGCTCCGACTTCCTGGAAGGCGAACAGGTTGAATACTCTCGCGTCAAGATCGCAAACCGCGAACTGGAAGCGAACGGCAAAGTGGGTGCAACTTACTCCCGCGATCTGCTGGGTATCACCAAAGCGTCTCTGGCAACCGAGTCCTTCATCTCCGCGGCATCGTTCCAGGAGACCACTCGCGTGCTGACCGAAGCAGCCGTTGCGGGCAAACGCGACGAACTGCGCGGCCTGAAAGAGAACGTTATCGTAGGTCGTCTGATCCCGGCAGGTACCGGTTACGCGTACCACCAGGATCGTATGCGTCGCCGTGCTGCAGGTGAAGCTCCGGCTGCACCGCAGGTGACTGCAGAAGACGCATCTGCCAGCCTGGCAGAACTGCTGAACGCAGGTCTGGGCGGTTCTGATAACGAGTAATCGTTAATCCGCAAATAACGTAAAAACCCGCTTCGGCGGGTTTTTTTATGGGTGTTATTCAGAGGGCAAATTCTTCACGGGAAATATTAAGAAAGGCAGGGCGAAACGAGGAAGAAGCTTTTCGCCCTGGACAACATTCCTGCTGACGGTACTAACATAAAAAAACACAACGCTTTCAACAATCTTGCGTTTTTCATCTTCCGTAGCTGCTCGGAATAAATTTACGTTCTTACATTCTGTCTCATGTCCTTTGCGAGGTGCGTCCCAGATAGCTGTCCCAGTCTTTCCACACCGGCTGCAAACCCTGAGCGGTTAACGCGGCGGCCACCGCTTCCGGCCTGCGATCGTCGTGCGGTGAGAATTGCTCCAGCTCCGGATGATTGTCGGCATAGCCACCAGGTTGCGTTTTCGAGAAGGCGCTGACGTTATTGATCGCCAGCGGAATAACGCGATCGCGAAACCACGGTGATTCCCGCGTGGAGAGTGACAGTTCAATCTCCGGCGCAAGTAGGCGGAAGGCGCAGATAGTTTGCACTAACTGGCGTTCATCCATAATCGACGCTGGCTCAATCCCGCCAGTACACGGGCGCAGGCGCGGGAAGGAGACAGAGTAACGGCTTTGCCAGTAATGTTGTTGCAGCCATAGCAAATGTTCGGCAACCATATAGCAGTCAACGCGCCAGCTGTCGGAAAGGCCGATTAGCGCGCCGAGGCCTATCTTATCTATCCCCGCACGGCCCAGCCGATCCGGCGTTTCCAGCCGCCAGAAGAAGTCCTGTTTTTTCCCTTTCAGATGATGGTGGGCGTATGTCGCCTCGTGATATGTCTCCTGATAAACCATCACCCCATCCAGACCAAGTTGCTTTAACTCGGCGTATTCCGCTTCCGCCAGTGGCTGTACTTCCATCTGTAGTGAAGAGAACTGTTCACGCAGGACAGGGAGATGACGACGAAAGTAATCCATCCCCACTTTCGCCTGATGTTCACCAGTGACCAGCAACAGATGTTCAAAGCCCATCTCCCGGATAGCGGCGCTTTCCCTGGCGATATCCGCTTCATCCAGCGTTTTACGCTTGATGCGATTGCTCATGGAAAATCCGCAGTACGTGCAGTCGTTAGCGCAAAGATTGGAAAGATAAAGCGGGACGTAGAAGCTGACGACGTTGCCAAATCGCTGGCGGGTCAGGCGCTGCGCCCGTTGAGCCAGTGGTTCCAGGTATTCACTGGCGGCAGGTGATAGCAATGCCATCATATCGTCGCGAGTGAGTTGCGAGGCATTGAGCGCCCGCTCTACGTCAGCAGCCGTTTTGCTGTTGATACGCAGGCGGATGTCGTCCCAGTCCAGTTGTCGCCAGCGATCGCTGAAGGTTTTCATGCCGATGCCTCCAGAAATCCGGTCAGCGGGCTAGTGGCATGAGCAAAATGACTGCGACTGCCCGGCCCGGACTGACGTGCCAGCAGGCCGGCGTCTACCGCCAGACGAAATGCCTTCGCCATGTTGACGGGATCGTCCGCGACGGCAATCGCCGTATTCACTAACACCGCATCGGCTCCCATTTCAAGCGCCTGCGCGGCATGGCTGGGAACGCCAATGCCAGCATCAACGACCACCGGAACCGTGGCTTGCTGGATAATAATCTCCAGCATGGCGCGGGTTTCCAGTCCCTGATTCGAGCCAATCGGCGCGCCGAGCGGCATCACCGCTGCACAGCCGACTTCTTCCAGACGTTTGCACAACACCGGATCGGCACCGCAGTAAGGCAGCACGACAAATCCCTGTTGTACCAGTGTTTCGGCGGCTTTCAGGGTTTCGATGGGATCGGGCAACAGCCAGCGGGCGTCAGGGTGAATCTCTAATTTTAGCCAGTTTGTGCCTAATGCTTCACGTGCCAGATGGGCGGCGAAAATGGCTTCTTCCGCTGTTTTCGCCCCGGAAGTATTCGGCAGCAGGGTCACACCCGCCGCGATAAGCGGTTCGAGGATAGCATCGTTGTGCTGGCGCAAGTCGACGCGTTTCATCGCCAGCGTCACCAGTTGGCTGCCGGAAGCGCGGATCGCCTCCACCATCAATTGTGAAGAGGCGAATTTCCCGGTGCCGGTAAACAGATGTGAATCAAACGTTTTGTCCGCAATACGTAACATCTCAACCCCCTGCAATAACCTGAAAAAGCAGGATCTGGTCGCCATCCTGCACGATATGTTGCGCCCACTGCTCTCGCGGGATGATTTGCTGGTTAATCGCCAGCGCCGCGCCCGCTTGTTGTTGATTGAGTTGCACGAGCAGATCGTGAACAGTTAGCCCGGCGACGCACTGCATCGGTTGATCATTAAACAGGATCTGCATTGCTTCCTCCGCATACCGGGCAACCGCTGGCGCGGCGCAACGCCAGGTTGCGCCATTGGTTTAATTTACCGTCAAACAGTCGAAGATATCCCGCAGGGGTCTCTATACCACTCAATAGCTTAATTGCTTCCAGTGCCTGTAACGTGCCCATGACCCCGACCACCGGGCCAACCACGCCTGCCGTGCGGCAGTTGCGTTCAGGCTCCTGGTTATCCGGCCACAGGCAGCGGTAACACCCCTGTTCCCAGGGCGGTGTCAGCACCATCAACTGACCACCAAATCCGACCGCGCTGGCGGTGATAAGCGGTGTGTTAAGTGCTACGCAGGCGGCATTAATCTCCTGGCGAGTCGCCATGTTGTCGGTACAGTCGAGCACCACATCGGCCCGTGCTACCGCATCTTTTAACGCCTTACCCGTTAACCGTTGTTGTAATGCTGTCAGTTGAATGTCGGGATTCAACTGTGTCAGTCGCTGTTGGCTGACCTGCGATTTCGGGCGATCGATATCTTCAGTCGTAAAGAGGATTTGTCGTTGCAGATTGCTCAAATGCACATCGTCGTCATCTGCCAGTACCAGCGTCCCGACACCAGCTCCCGCCAGGTATAGCGCAGCAGGTGTACCCAACCCACCCAGACCGATAATCAGCACCTGGCTGTCGAGCAGTTTTTGCTGCCCGTCAAGAGCGATATCGTCGAGCAGGATTTGACGGCTATAACGCATAAAATCACGGTCATTCATCGCCAACTCCTGCAATTTCCAGCAACTGTTCCGTTGCCAAACGCCAGTCTGCGGCCTGGGTAATGGCACTGACGACGGCGATACTGCCAACACCTGTCGCCATCACCGCAGGTGCGCGCGGCAGGCTGATACCGCCAATCGCTACAGTGGGATAATCAGCCAGGCGCTCAACATGCCGTGCCAGCTGTTCCAGCCCCTGCGGTGCAGAAGGCATCTGTTTGGTTTGCGTCGGGAACACATGTCCTAGCGCGATATAAGAAGGACGTGCTGCCAGCGCGACGTCGATCTCCATATCATCATGAGTCGAAACGCCCAGCCGCAGGCCCGCTGCACGGATGGCATTGAGATCGGTGGTTTGCAAATCTTCCTGTCCCAGATGGACGCCATACGCCTGATGCTTAATCGCCAGCCGCCAGTAATCGTTGATAAACAGCCGTGCGTTATAGCGGCGGCCCAGCGCAATTGCTGCCACGACATCGGCTTCCACTTCTTCATCGCGCCGATCTTTGATGCGCAGCTGGAGAGTACGCACGCCTGCATCCAACAGACGTTCGATCCACTGTACGCTGTCCACTACCGGGTACAGTCCTAAACGAAAAGGTACGTGAGGAAAATCAGGCTGATACATCACGCTTCCTCCTTACGCAGGTATATTTCTCCACCTCTGGCACGGAAGTTCTCCGACATATCCGCCATTCCCACTTCAATGGTTTGCGCGGCGGCATAGTCACGCACTTCCTGGCTGATTTTCATCGAGCAGAATTTCGGCCCACACATGGAGCAAAAATGGGCGACTTTGCCGGATTCTTGCGGCAGGGTTTCATCGTGATAAGCGCGGGCGGTAAACGGGTCGAGGGCCAGATTAAACTGGTCTTCCCAGCGAAATTCGAAGCGGGCTTTCGACATGGCGTTATCGCGAATTTGCGCGCCCGGATGCCCTTTCGCCAGGTCGGCGGCGTGGGCGGCAATCTTATAGGTGATAAGCCCCTGCTTAACATCTTCTTTATTAGGCAGACCCAGATGCTCTTTTGGCGTTACGTAACAGAGCATCGCGCAGCCAAACCAGCCAATCATCGCCGCGCCAATCCCCGATGTGAAGTGGTCATAACCCGGCGCAATATCAGTAGTTAGCGGCCCGAGGGTATAGAACGGTGCTTCGTGGCAGTGCTCTAACTCCTCGGTCATATTGCGGCGGATCATCTGCATCGGCACGTGGCCTGGACCTTCAATCATCACCTGCACGTCATATTCCCAGGCGATTTTGGTCAGTTCGCCCAGCGTATGTAGCTCGGCAAACTGCGCTTCATCGTTGGCGTCCTGAATAGAACCGGGGCGCAGGCCGTCGCCCAAGGACAACGAAACATCATAAGCGGCACAGATTTCACAAATTTCGCGGAAGTGTTGATAGAGGAAATTTTCCTGATGATGGGAGAGGCACCATTTCGCCATAATCGAACCGCCGCGAGAGACGATACCGGTCAGGCGTTTCGCGGTCATCGGCACGTAGCGCAGTAGCACGCCCGCATGGATAGTGAAGTAATCCACACCTTGCTCGGCCTGTTCCAGCAGCGTGTCCCGGAACGCTTCCCAGGTAAGATCTTCAGCGATCCCATTAACCTTCTCCAGCGCCTGGTAGATCGGCACTGTACCAATAGGCACCGGGCTGTTACGCAAAATCCATTCGCGAGTTTCGTGAATATAGCGACCGGTGGAAAGATCCATCACTGTATCCGCCCCCCAGCGCGTAGACCATACCAGCTTTTCCACTTCTTCTTCGATGGAAGAGGTGACTGCCGAGTTGCCGATATTGGCGTTAACCTTCACCAGAAAGTTGCGACCAATAATCATCGGCTCTGATTCCGGATGGTTGATGTTGGCGGGGATAATGGCACGTCCGGCAGCGACTTCATCACGGACAAATTCCGCAGTGATATTTTCCGGCAGGCGTGCGCCAAAGCTCATTCCCGGATGCTGGTGGCACAAAACTTCGTTACGAATGCGCTCGCGGCCCATATTCTCGCGGATGGCGATGAATTCCATCTCCGGTGTGATGATGCCCTGGCGGGCGTAGTGCAGTTGTGTGACGCGGTGGCCTGCTTTGGCGCGTTTTGGGGTTAATACGCCGCTAAAACGCAGCTCGTCGAGGCCATCATCTGCCAGCCGTGCTTTAGTGTAATCGGAACTGCGCACGGTAAGTTCTTCGGTATCGCCGCGTGCATCGATCCACGGCTGGCGTAGTTTTGCCAGTCCTTGCTGCACGTTAATGGCGATCTGCGGATCGCCATACGGACCGGAGGTATCGTAGACGGGAATCGCTTCGTTTTCTTCGTACTGCGGCTGTTCTTTGCTACCACCGATTAGCGTCGGGCTAAGCTGGATCTCACGCATCGGCACGCGCACGCCGGGTTGTGTGCCAGTGATGTAAATGCGTTTTGAGTTCGGAAAGGCGGTGCCTTCCAGGGTGTCGATAAAATGTTGGGCCTGGGCGCGTTGTTCGCGGCGGGTCAGTTTTGTTGCAGACATAGCTCATTCCAAAAAGTTAAGGACGTGGCTTGTCAGACGACGGATGAAGCAAGAGACGATCGCCGCAAAGGCGATGCGATAGCAGATTAACTCTTGTTCCCTTCGCAGGTATTAGCCTGATCAGGTTCCGCGGATCCCGAATAAACGGTCTCAGCCAGTTAAGGCACTCCGACAAGAAATTAGCCCCGCAAACGGGGCGTTGAATGTAAATTACGCGTTAACAGCGCAGAACTCAAGCAGGATGTTTGACGCGGGCGGCGTCAAGCACCAGCAGAATCAGCTTATCTTCCAGCACAAAGCGCGCTTCCAGGGCCTCGCCGATGTCAGATAAAACCTGTTGAAACTCAAGGTAATTATCATGATCGATAGCGGTTTCAAGGCTGGAATCGTAGTAATCCATAATCTGTTGGGTATTGGCTTCGAGTTGTGGCCAAATCTTCGCGGCGCGTGCGAGTTGCCCATTGCCTTCCAGTTTATGAAGAATGCGCTCATAAATACTGAAATGTCCGGCAGACAAGTAATCGACCAGGCTCTGACAAAAATCATCAAGGGCTTTTTCGTTTAGCCTCATGTACGATTCTTTGCCAGGCTTAATGCCAACCAGATTGTAGTAAGCCACGAGCAGATGCTTACGTACATGTAGCCAGCGATCAACCAGTTTGTTACTTCCTCTGACGCGCTCCGTCAGGTTATCGAGCTGGTTAAGCATGATTGACTCCGCAAGTTTGTATTCAAAAACTGCTCAGTGAGAAATGTAAAAACCATGTTAAACATGCCAGTGATGCAAAGGTAGTGCAAGAGCTATGGATCGTATAATTGAAAAATTAGATCACGGCTGGTGGGTCGTCAGCCATGAACAAAAATTATGGTTGCCGAAGGGAGAATTGCCATATGGCGAAGCGGCAAATTTCGATCTTGTGGGTCAGCGCGCACTACAAATCGGCGAATGGCAGGGGGAACCTGTTTGGTTAGTACAACAGCATCGGCGTCACGATATGGGGTCGGTACGTCAGGTCATTGATCTCGATGTTGGGCTGTTTCAACTGGCCGGACGTGGCGTGCAACTGGCGGAGTTTTACCGATCGCATAAATACTGTGGTTACTGCGGGCATGAAATGTATCCAAGCAAAACCGAATGGGCGATGCTGTGCAGCCATTGCCGTGAGCGTTACTACCCGCAAATCGCCCCCTGCATTATTGTTGCCATCCGTCGCGATGATTCGATCCTCCTCGCCCAGCATACCCGCCATCGTAACGGTGTCCATACGGTACTTGCCGGATTCGTCGAAGTGGGCGAAACCCTCGAGCAGGCGGTCGCGCGGGAAGTGATGGAAGAGAGCGGAATTAAAGTTAAAAACTTGCGGTACGTGACTTCCCAGCCGTGGCCGTTTCCCCAGTCGCTGATGACCGCATTTATGGCGGAATATGACAGCGGCGACATCGTGATTGATCCGAAAGAGCTGCTCGAGGCGAACTGGTATCGCTACGATGATTTACCGTTACTTCCGCCGCCCGGCACCGTGGCGCGCCGTCTGATAGAAGATACGGTGGCGATGTGTCGGGCAGAGTATGAGTGATGATACACTGACCGCCTGACGCACTAAGGAACAGCCAAAATGACCGAACTCAAAAACGATCGTTATCTGCGGGCGCTGCTGCGCCAGCCCGTTGATGTCACTCCAGTATGGATGATGCGCCAGGCGGGTCGCTATCTACCGGAATATAAAGCCACGCGCGCCCAGGCGGGCGATTTTATGTCGCTGTGCAAAAATGCAGAGCTGGCGTGCGAAGTGACTTTGCAACCGCTGCGTCGCTATCCGCTGGATGCGGCGATCCTCTTTTCCGATATCCTCACCGTGCCGGACGCGATGGGGTTAGGGCTCTATTTTGAAGCCGGAGAAGGTCCGCGCTTTACCTCGCCAGTCACCTGCAAAGCTGACGTTGATAAACTGCCAATTCCGGACCCGGAAGATGAGCTGGGTTATGTGATGAACGCGGTGCGTACTATTCGCCGCGAACTGAAAGGCGAAGTGCCGCTGATTGGTTTTTCCGGCAGCCCGTGGACGCTGGCGACCTATATGGTGGAAGGTGGCAGCAGCAAAGCGTTCACCGTGATCAAAAAGATGATGTATGCCGATCCACAGGCGCTGCACGCTCTGCTCGATAAACTGGCGAAAAGCGTCACTTTGTATCTGAATGCGCAAATTAAAGCTGGTGCTCAGGCCGTGATGATCTTCGATACCTGGGGCGGCGTGCTCACCGGGCGCGATTATCAACAGTTCTCGCTCTATTACATGCATAAAATAGTTGATGGTTTACTGCGTGAAAACGACGGTCGCCGTGTACCGGTCACCCTGTTTACCAAAGGCGGTGGACAGTGGCTGGAAGCTATGGCGGAAACGGGTTGCGATGCGCTGGGCCTAGACTGGACAACGGATATCGCTGATGCGCGCCGCCGCGTGGGCAATAAAGTCGCGCTGCAGGGTAATATGGATCCGTCGATGCTGTACGCGCCACCTGCCCGCATTGAAGAAGAAGTCGCGACTATACTTGCAGGTTTCGGTCACGGCGAAGGTCATGTCTTTAACCTTGGTCACGGCATTCATCAGGATGTGCCGCCAGAACATGCTGGCGTGTTTGTGGAGGCTGTGCATCGACTGTCTGAACAGTATCACCGCTAAGAGCCTGGTCCATCAGGCTATTTTATTTGCCATTTTGAGGCCGGGCAGTGCTCAAAATCCTCACGTACTACGTGTACGCTCCGGTTTTTCCGCGCTGTCCGGCCTCAAACTGCCTTCAACAATTACGCCTGTTGAACCAGGCTCTAAGGAGCGATTATGGATCTCGCGTCATTACGCGCTCAACAAATCGAACTGGCTTCTTCTGTGATCCGTGAGGATCGACTTGATAAAGATCCGCCGGATCTGATCGCCGGAGCCGATGTCGGGTTTGAGCAGGGCGGAGAAGTGACGCGAGCGGCGATGGTGCTGTTGAAATACCCCTCGCTTGAGCTGGTGGAGTATAAAGTGGCCCGCATCGCCACTACCATGCCTTACATTCCAGGTTTTCTCTCCTTCCGCGAATATCCTGCGCTGCTGGCAGCGTGGGAGATGCTGTCGCAAAAGCCGGATTTAGTGTTTGTCGATGGTCACGGGATCTCGCATCCTCGCCGTCTTGGCGTCGCCAGCCACTTTGGTTTGCTGGTGGATGTGCCGACCATTGGCGTAGCGAAAAAGCGGTTATGCGGTAAATTCGAGCCGCTCTCCAGCGAACCGGGCGCGCTCGCACCGTTGATGGATAAAGGCGAGCAGCTGGCCTGGGTCTGGCGCAGTAAAGCGCGCTGTAACCCGCTATTTATCGCAACTGGCCATCGTGTCAGCATGGATAGTGCGCTGGCCTGGGTACAACGCTGCATGAAAGGCTATCGTCTGCCGGAGCCAACGCGCTGGGCAGACGCGGTGGCCTCGGAACGTCCTGCATTCGTGCGCTATACAGCAAATCAGCCCTAATTCAGGTAAACTGCGGATAATTTCCGTATTTGAGAACTCAACATGTTACAAAACCCAATTCATCTGCGTCTGGAGCGCCTGGAAAGCTGGCAGCACGTCACTTTTATGGCCTGCTTATGCGAACGCATGTACCCTAATTACGCCGTATTCTGTCAGCAAACTGGTTTTGGTGATGGGCAAATTTACCGCCGTATTCTCGATCTCATCTGGGAAACGCTGACCGTCAAAGACGCAAAAGTAAATTTCGACAGCCAACTGGAGAAATTTGAAGAAGCGATTCCTTCAGCCGACGATTTCGATCTGTACGGCGTTTATCCGGCAATCGATGCTTGCGTGGCGTTAAGTGAACTGGTCCATTCGCGTTTAAGTGGCGAAACGCTCGAACACGCGGTAGAAGTGAGTAAGACCTCCATCACGACCGTGGCGATGCTGGAAATGACTCAGGCTGGCCGTGAAATGAGCGATGAAGAGCTCAAAGAAAACCCAGCTGTAGAGCAAGAGTGGGACATTCAGTGGGAAATATTCCGACTTTTAGCTGAGTGCGAAGAACGCGATATCGAGCTGATAAAAGGCCTTAGGGCAGACCTGCGTGAGGCGGGCGAGAGCAATATTGGTATAATTTTTCAGCAATAAGACCAGAAAACGTGATTTAACGCCTGATTTGTCATACCTGGAGTCTTCCCTTTCGCCCCCCGTCTGGTCTACATTTGGGGGGCGAAAAAAAGTGGCTATCGGTGCGTGTATGCAGGAGAGTGCTATTCTGGCATTTCCGTCGCACTCGATGCTTAGCAAGCGATAAACACATTGTAAGGATAACTTATGAACAAGACTCAACTGATTGATGTAATTGCAGAGAAAGCAGAACTGTCCAAAACCCAGGCTAAAGCTGCTCTGGAGTCCACTCTGGCTGCAATTACTGAGTCTCTGAAAGAAGGCGATGCTGTACAACTGGTTGGTTTCGGTACCTTCAAAGTGAACCACCGCGCTGAGCGTACTGGCCGCAACCCGCAGACCGGTAAAGAAATCAAAATTGCCGCAGCTAACGTGCCGGCATTTGTTTCTGGCAAGGCACTGAAAGACGCAGTTAAGTAAGATTGCGTGGCAGTGAACAGTTTTAACGAAGGGGTGGTTTCACCCCTTTTGTCTTTCTGGCGTCGATCATTGATGCTGGCGGGCGCTCTGTTTCTCACTGCCTGTAGTCACAACTCTTCACTTCCTCCCTTTACCGCCAGTGGATTTGCTGAAGATCAGGGCGCGGTACGTATCTGGCGAAAAGACAGTGGCAATAATGTGCATCTGCTTGCTGTGTTTAGCCCGTGGCGCAGTGGCGATACCACGACACGAGAGTATCGCTGGCAGGGCGATAACCTCACGCTTATCAATATCAATGTTTACAGCAAACCGCCGGTGAATATTCGCGCGCGTTTTGACGATCGCGGCGATCTGAGCTTTATGCAACGTGAATCCGACGGGGAAAAACAGCAGCTTTCTAACGACCAAATCGATTTATACCGTTATCGTGCTGATCAGATCCGCCAGATTAGCGATGCCTTACGTCAGGGGAGAGTCGTGCTGCGCCAGGGGCGCTGGCATGCGATGGAACAGACCGTGACCACCTGCGAAGGGCAAACCATTAAACCTGATTTAGATTCGCAGGCGATAGCGCATATCGAGCGCCGCCAGAGCCGCTCTTCTGTTGATGTCAGCGTGGCATGGCTGGAAGCGCCCGAAGGTTCGCAATTACTGTTAGTGGCAAACTCTGATTTCTGTCGCTGGCAACCCAACGAGAAAACGTTCTGATTTACCAGTGGCCCATACCCATATGACCGCCACCACCGCAGCCGCCGTAACCCATTCCGGTACCGCGCGGAATACCCGCTTCAGCCATCGCAATATCTCGTTTCACCCGTAACTCATCTAACGACTGACGCAAATTCTCCATCTCTTTGGCGACCGCGTTAATTTTGCTGCTATCCGGTGGGTTCGCGGCTAACAGGGCATTGTATTCATAACGCTTCGTCACCAGTTGCTGTTGCAGTGCGCTGCTTTGAGCGTAAAAGTCATTATGGATTTTCTGCCACGCTGTCTGTTGTTCGCTGGTCAAAGGCGCGGCATTTTGCTGCCACATACCGTGTCCGCCGTGAGCAAATGCAGATGTCGATCCCATCGCCATTGCTGAAAGCGCCATCATCACCAGGGCAATTTTCGTGTTCCGTTTCATGGTTAATCCTCCAGTGGTTGTCTTACTTTGTGTATTGCATCTTTCGTGCCAACGGCGAAACGCTGATATGACGGGCAATATGACATGATAAACGAGTAAAAATGACTCGCCAGCTGTGTGTAGCGAGTCATTTTTACTCATTGAAACTTAAGCCTTTGTGTTAAAGCGCAGGGTAAGTGCTAATAAAAGATGGCATGATTTCTGCTGTCAAAAAGGGATGAACAGGCAAAGAAGAAGATGCGTTTTATGCAGCGATCAAAAGATGCCTTAGCAAAATGGTTAAGCGCGATCCTTCCCGTAGTCATTGTTGGACTGGTGGGGTTGTTTGCGGTGACCGTGATTCGCGATTATGGGCGCGAGACTGCCGCCGCCAGACAAACTCTGCTGGAAAAAGGCAGTGTACTTATCCGCGCTCTCGAATCCGGCTCGCGCGTCGGTATGGGGATGCGCATGCATCATGCGCAGCAGCAGGCTTTACTGGAAGAAATGGCTGGGCAGCCAGGAGTGCGTTGGTTTGCGGTCACGGATGAACAAGGAACAATCGTGATGCATAGCAACTCCGGCATGGTGGGAAAACAGCTTTATTCCCCGCAGGAAATGCAGCAGTTACATCCGGGAGACGAAGAAGCGTGGCGGCGGATCGATAGCGCAGACGGCGAGCCTGTTCTGGAAATTTATCGCCAGTTTCAACCGATGTTTGCTGCTGGAATGCACCGGATGCGCCATATGCAGCAGTATGCCGCGACACCACAAGCAATTTTTATCGCTTTCGACGCCAGTAACATTGTGAGTGCCGAAGAGCGTGAGCAGAGAAACACCCTGATTATCCTCTTCGCCCTGGCGACGGTCTTGCTGGCAAGCGTGTTGTCATTCTTCTGGTATCGCCGCTATCTTCGCTCGCGCCAGCTGTTACAGGATGAAATGAAGCGCAAAGAGAAGCTGGTGGCGCTGGGACATCTGGCCGCAGGCGTCGCCCATGAAATCCGTAACCCGCTTTCCTCGATTAAAGGGCTGGCGAAATATTTTGCCGAACGCGCACCAGCAGGAGGAGAAGCACATCAATTGGCGCAGGTGATGGCGAAAGAAGCCGACCGTTTAAACCGCGTGGTAAGCGAGCTGCTGGAGCTGGTTAAGCCAACGCATCTGGCTTTGCAGGCGGTGGATCTCAACACGCTGATTAACCACTCATTACAACTGGTAAGCCAGGATGCAAACAGTAGGGAGATCCAATTACGCTTTACCGCCAACGACGCATTGCCGGAGATACAGGCCGATCCGGACCGACTGACTCAGGTCCTGTTGAATCTCTATCTCAATGCTATTCAGGCGATTGGTCAGCATGGCGTGATTAGCGTGACGGCCAACGAAAGCAGCGCAGGCGTTAAAATAAGCGTAACCGACAGCGGTAAGGGAATTGCGGCGGATCAGCTTGAAGCCATCTTCACCCCGTACTTCACCACCAAAGCCGAAGGCACCGGACTGGGGCTGGCGGTTGTGCATAATATTGTTGAACAACACGGTGGTACAATTCAGGTCGTAAGCCAGGAGGGGAAAGGTGCAACGTTCACCCTCTGGCTTCCGGTCAATATTACGCGTAAGGACCCACAAGGATGACGCACGATAATATCGATATTCTGGTGGTGGATGATGACATTAGCCACTGCACTATCTTGCAGGCATTGCTGCGCGGCTGGGGCTATAACGTCGCGCTGGCGAACAGCGGGCGACAAGCGCTGGAGCAAGTGCGGGAACAGGTTTTTGATCTTGTGCTTTGTGATGTGCGAATGGCAGAGATGGATGGCATCGCCACGCTGAAAGAGATCAAAGCGTTAAATCCGGCAATTCCGGTACTGATTATGACCGCGTACTCCAGCGTCGAGACGGCGGTAGAGGCGTTGAAAACCGGGGCGCTGGATTATCTCATCAAGCCGCTGGATTTCGATAACCTGCAGGCAACCCTGGAAAAGGCGCTTGCGCATACGCACAGTGTTGATGCTGAAACGCCTGCGGTGTCTGCCAGCCAGTTCGGTATGGTCGGTAAAAGCCCGGCGATGCAACACCTGCTCAGTGAAATCGCCCTTGTCGCGCCATCGGAAGCCACGGTGCTGATCCACGGCGATTCCGGCACCGGTAAAGAGCTGGTCGCCAGGGCGATTCACGCCAGTAGCGCACGTAGCGAAAAACCGCTGGTGACGCTCAACTGTGCGGCACTCAACGAATCCTTGCTGGAATCTGAATTGTTCGGTCACGAAAAAGGGGCGTTTACTGGAGCCGACAAACGGCGGGAAGGGCGCTTTGTGGAAGCAGACGGCGGCACGCTGTTTCTCGATGAAATTGGCGATATCTCACCGATGATGCAGGTTCGTCTACTGCGTGTGATTCAGGAGCGCGAAGTACAGCGTGTCGGTAGCAATCAGACTATCTCGGTTGATGTCCGGCTGATTGCGGCGACTCATCGCGATCTTGCCGCTGAGGTAAAGGCCGGGCGTTTTCGTCAGGATCTCTACTATCGCCTGAATGTGGTGGCGATTGAAGTACCTTCGCTACGGCAACGGCGGGAAGATATTCCTCTGCTGGCTAACCATTTTCTGCAGCGCTTTGCCGAACGTAATCGCAAGGCGGTAAAAGGGTTTACTCCCCAGGCGATGGATCTGCTGATTCACTACGACTGGCCGGGAAATATTCGTGAACTGGAAAACGCGGTGGAACGGGCGGTGGTGCTGCTGACCGGGGAATATATTTCCGAACGCGAGCTGCCGCTGGCGATTGCCAGTACGCCGATCCCGCTGGTGCAAAGTCAGGATATTCAGCCGCTGGTGGAAGTCGAAAAAGAAGTGATTCTGGCGGCGCTGGAGAAAACGGGCGGCAACAAAACCGAAGCCGCCCGTCAGTTAGGGATTACGCGCAAAACGCTATTGGCAAAACTGTCGCGTTAGTTCTGCTCGCGTTCGATGGCGCGCCAGCCGATATCCTTCCGGCAGAAGCAATCGTCCCAATGGATATCGGTCATTAAGGCATAAGCGCGTTTCTGCGCTTCTGCCACGGTATGACCCAGCGCGGTGACGCACAGTACGCGCCCGCCGCTGGTTACCACCTGCTCGTCATCCGCCAGTTTTGTGCCCGCGTGGAACACTTTGCCGTCAGACACTTCTTCCAGCGGCAGGCCGTGGATCACATCGCCGGTGCGGTAATCGCCCGGATAACCGCCCGCAGCCATCACCACGCCAAGAGAAGCGCGTTCATCCCACTCGGAGGTTTTCTCGTCCAGCTTGCCTTCACAGGCCGCCAGGCAGAGTTCAACCAGATCGGACTTCATGCGCAGCATAATCGGCTGGGTTTCCGGATCGCCAAAGCGGCAGTTAAACTCGATAACCTTCGGATTGCCCTGTTTGTCGATCATCAGGCCTGCGTAGAGAAAACCGGTGTAGGTGTTGCCTTCCGCTGCCATGCCTTTCACGGTTGGCCAGATGATACGTTCCATGGTGCGCTGATGAACCTCATCGGTCACCACTGGTGCAGGGGAGTAAGCGCCCATCCCGCCCGTGTTCGGCCCGGTATCTTTATCGCCTACGCGTTTGTGGTCCTGACTGGTGGCCATCGGCAGCACATGCTCGCCGTCCACCATCACGATAAAGCTCGCTTCTTCGCCATCGAGGAACTCTTCGATAACGATGCGATGACCCGCGTCGCCAAAAGCGTTGCCCGCCAGCATATCGTGAACAGCCGCTTCCGCTTCTTCCAGCGTCATCGCCACGATAACGCCTTTCCCGGCAGCCAGACCGTCAGCTTTAATAACGATGGGCGCGCCTTTTTCACGCAGATACGCCAGCGCAGGTTCGACCTCGGTGAAGTTCTGGTATTCCGCCGTAGGGATCTTATGGCGGGCCAGGAAATCCTTGGTAAACGCTTTCGAGCCTTCCAGTTGTGCGGCGCCTGCGGTTGGTCCGAAGATTTTCAGCCCGGCGGCTCGGAAGGTATCGACCACGCCTTTCACCAGCGGCGCTTCCGGGCCGACGATGGTCAGATCGATCTTTTCGTTTTGTGCGAAATCCAGCAGCGCCGGGATATCGGTCACGCCGATAGCGACGTTTTGCAGCGTGGGTTCCAACGCAGTACCAGCGTTACCCGGAGCAACAAAAACAGTTTCAACCAGCGGCGACTGCGCCGCTTTCCAGGCCAGTGCGTGCTCGCGCCCGCCATTACCAATCACTAATACTTTCATCTGTCGCTCCATTAATGGCGGAAGTGGCGCATGTCGGTGAAGAGCATCGCAATACCGTGCTCGTCGGCGGCGGCAATTACTTCGTCATCACGGATAGAGCCGCCAGGCTGGATTACGCAGGTCACGCCCGCAGCGGCCGCGGCATCAATACCGTCGCGGAACGGGAAGAATGCGTCAGAAGCCATTGACGAACCTTTCACTTCCAGGCCTTCATCGGCCGCTTTAATACCGGCGATTTTCGCGGAGTACACGCGGCTCATCTGGCCTGCGCCAATACCGATGGTCATATTGTTTTTGGCGTAGACAATGGCGTTAGATTTCACGAACTTCGCCACCTTCCAGCAGAACAGCGCATCACGCAGCTCCTGTTCGGTCGGCTGACGTTTGGTGACGACGCGCAGTTCTTCTGCACCAACCATACCCAGGTCACGATCCTGAACCAGCAGACCGCCGTTCACGCGTTTGAAATCAAGGCCTGGAACACGCTCGGCCCACTGACCACATGTCAGGACACGTACGTTCTGTTTAGCGGCGGTGATTTTCAACGCTTCTTCGCTGGCGGACGGCGCAATAATCACTTCGACAAACTGACGAGAAATGATGGCCTGTGCGGTTTCAGCATCCAGCTCGCGGTTAAAGGCGATAATGCCGCCGAACGCCGAGGTTGGGTCGGTTTTATACGCGCGATCGTAAGCATCAAGAATGGAATCGCTGATAGCCACGCCGCATGGGTTGGCGTGCTTCACAATCACACATGCTGGCTCGGCGAACTCTTTCACGCACTCCAGCGCCGCATCGGTATCGGCGATGTTGTTATAAGAGAGGGCTTTACCCTGAACCTGGGTTGCGGTGGCAACGGAGGCTTCTTTCACATTCTCTTCTATATAGAAGGCAGCCTGCTGGTGGCTGTTCTCGCCGTAGCGCATATCCTGCTTCTTAATGAAGTTCAGGTTCAGCGTGCGCGGGAAGCGACCGGCGGCTTCTTTGCTTTCACCGTGGTAAGCCGGAACCATGCTGCCGAAGTAGTTGGCAATCATGCTGTCGTAGGCGGCGGTGTGTTCGAAGGCTTTGATAGCGAGATCGAAACGGGTTGCAAGCGTCAGCGATCCTTCGTTGGCATCCATCTCTTTAATAATGGCGTCGTAGTCGCTGCTCTTCACCACGATTGCGACATCTTTATGGTTCTTGGCGGCGGAGCGCACCATCGTTGGACCACCGATATCGATGTTCTCAACCGCATCTTCCAGAGAGCAACCTTCACGGGCCACGGTCTGGGCGAACGGATAGAGGTTAACAACCACCATATCGATAGGTTGGATCTGATGTTCTTCCATAACGGCATCGTCCTGGCCGCGACGGCCCAGAATGCCACCATGCACTTTCGGATGCAGGGTCTTCACGCGTCCATCCATCATCTCCGGGAAACCGGTGTAATCGGAAACTTCGGTTACCGGCAGACCCTTTTCTGCTAACAGACGGGCAGTGCCCCCTGTAGACAGCAGCTCCACACCGCGTGCGGAAAGTGCCTGGGCGAATTCGACGATACCGGCTTTGTCAGAAACACTGAGCAGAGCGCGGCGGACTGGACGACGTTGTTGCATGGTAAATCCCCTGGATTTGACTATTACAGAGAGCGTTAGCTGAATTTTTCGCGAAAAACTCAGCTAACGCCCCTAACGGGGCATCCTTATTTTTCGCCCGCATTGTAACGAAAACGTTTGCGCAACGCTCGCGAATTTTTCTCTTTCAATGGTGATCACAATTTTGACTGTGGTTACCGTGGGAAAAATATAGAAATCACGGTAACGATTGTGGATAACTCTGTGCGTAAAAAGGTATAAAGCGGGGTTTTGCTGGGGAATGCAGCAGTCAGTCATTTTTCTGCAATTTTTCTATTGCGGCCTGCGGAGAACTCCCTATAATGCGCCTCCATCGACACGGCGGATGTGAATCACTTCACACAAACAGCCGGTTCGGTTGAAGAGAAA
>NZ_VNXM01000047.1:0-30906 GCF_009820205.1 Escherichia sp. HH26CH | reverse complement strand
GAGCGGTAGTTCAGTCGGTTAGAATACCTGCCTGTCACGCAGGGGGTCGCGGGTTCGAGTCCCGTCCGTTCCGCCACTTATTAAGAAGCCTCGAGTTAACGCTCGAGGTTTTTTTTCGTCTGTATGTTTATTGTTGCCATAATTGCAAAAATCCTCTGCATTTTATGCCCTTTTTCCGCAACAGTCTAAAGTCCATAATCATCTCAGTTAACGAACATAGCATTAAAAGAGGCATATTATGGCTATCCCTGCATTTGGTTTAGGTACTTTCCGTCTGAAAGACGACGTTGTTATTTCATCTGTGAAAACGGCGCTTGAACTTGGTTATCGCGCAATTGATACCGCACAAATCTATGATAACGAAGCCGCAGTAGGTCAGGCGATTGCAGAAAGTGGCGTGCCTCGTAATGAACTCTATATCACCACTAAAATCTGGATTGAAAATCTCAGCAAAGATAAATTGACCCCAAGTCTGAAAGAGAGCCTGCAAAAATTGCGTACCGATTATGTTGATCTGACGCTAATCCACTGGCCGTCACCAAACGATGAAGTCTCTGTTGAAGAGTTTATGCAGGCGCTGCTGGAAGCGAAAAAACAAGGTCTGACGCGTGAGATCGGTATTTCCAACTTCACGATCCCATTGATGGAAAAAGCGATTGCTGCTGTTGGCGCTGAAAACATCGCTACTAACCAGATTGAACTCTCTCCTTATCTGCAAAATCGTAAAGTGGTTGATTGGGCTAAACAGCACGGCATCC
The DNA here is from genome assembly GCF_009820205.1 of Escherichia sp. HH26CH. Taxonomy (NCBI): domain Bacteria; kingdom Pseudomonadati; phylum Pseudomonadota; class Gammaproteobacteria; order Enterobacterales; family Enterobacteriaceae; genus Escherichia; species Escherichia sp. HH26CH. The sequence goes on along the minus strand of NZ_VNXM01000047.1, from coordinate 30,148 downwards.
ATATTACTTCCTATATGACGCTGGCTTATGGTAAGGCACTGAAAAATGAGGTTATTGCTCGTATCGCAGCTAAACACAATGCGACTCCGGCACAAGTGATTCTGGCGTGGGCTATGGGGGAAGGTTACTCGGTAATTCCTTCTTCTACTAGACGTGAAAACCTGGAGAGTAATCTTAAGGCACAAAATTTACAGCTTGATGCCGAAGATAAAAAAGCGATCGCCGCACTGGATTGCAACGACCGCCTGGTTAGCCCGGAAGGTCTGGCTCCTGAATGGGATTAAGCCTCTCTGACAGCTCCTCCGGGAGCTGTTTTTACATGCTCGCTAAGGAAATCGATAAAAGCCCGGATGCGCGTACTTACCGCACGGTCGCTGTAATAGACGGCACTGAATGGCATTTCCACTGGCAGTACTTTATCTGCCATTAACTCTACCAGTTCACCACGAGCAATTTCTCTGTCGATCATATAGTCGGACAAACACGCAATCCCGTTGCCACTCAGGCAAAGCTGTTTCAGTGTTTCCCCACTATTGGATGACAAACCGTACTTTACCTCATGTAATTGTCCATCACTACAGGCTATCGGCCAGGTATTGAGGGAAGCGGGTTCAGTGAATCCCAGGCAAACATGTTGCTTTAAATCGTCGATCGTTTCTGGCTTCCCGTAGCGGGAAATATAATCGGGGGAGGCGATAATTTTTCGATAACTGTTAAATAACGGCCTGGCACGTAAGCTGGAATCCGTTAACGTACCAGCGCGTATCGCGACATCCACTTTTCTTTCGATCAAATTAATAATCGTTTCGGAGGAGACTAGCGATAAAGTAACTTCCGGATAGCGTTCACGGAAAGGCTTAATTAACGGCATCAGAAAGTGCAGCACCACTGGAGTTGCGGCATCGATGCGTAACAGTCCACGCGGTGTATTACGCGTCTCCATAATTTCTGATTCTGCCGCTGCCATCTCCTGCAAAATTGACTGTACGCGACGAAAATAACGCTCGCCTTCTTCCGTCAGGCTAAGTTGCCGCGTGGTCCGATTAAGCAGGCTAACGCCAAGTTTCATCTCCAGCTTTTTCACCGCCCGGCTTACCGCTGAGTTTGCTTGCCCTAATTGTTCCGCTGCCCGGCTAAAGCTGCCGCTTTCGACGACCGAAACAAAAATGGCGAGTTCTTCCGACGTGGCTTTCATTTTTGCTCCTGTTGCAAAATAGATGAGATATTTTGAATTTATTTGTCATTAAACCATCAGGATGCGTGATATGTCATCCGATTTAATGTTCTCAATAATGAGCAAATTTCTGACCGGTGTAAGCACTTGCTTACATAACAATATACAATTGCTCGTTGAAAGAGTGAGCTAAAATCCCTATAACAGTAGAACCCTCCCGAGTGCGGAAGGGTTGACGTAATAGAGGTTTCAAAGTCAAAAGTGCGAAAAAACACCTATGCCATGCGCTATGTTGCCGGACAACCTGCGGAAAGGATCTTACCGCCGGGGTCTTTTGCGAGCATCGGCCAGGCATTACCACCTGGAGAACCGTTAAGTACCGAAGAGCGTATTCGGATCCTGGTGTGGAACATATACAAACAGCAACGCGCTGAATGGTTGTCGGTATTAAAGAACTACGGCAAAGATGCACATCTGGTGTTATTGCAGGAAGCGCAGACAACGCCAGAGTTAGTACAGTTTGCGACCGCTAACTATCTTGCCGCCGATCAGGTACCCGCTTTCGTGCTGCCACAACATCCTTCCGGTGTAATGACCCTTTCGGCGGCGCATCCAGTGTATTGCTGCCCGTTACGTGAACGAGAACCTATTTTGCGTCTGGCGAAGTCGGCACTGGTGACGGTCTATCCATTACCTGACACCCGCCTGTTGATGGTGGTTAATATACACGCCGTCAACTTCAGTCTGGGCGTGGATGTCTATAGTAAGCAGTTACTTCCTATTGGTGATCAGATAGCTCACCACAGTGGCCCGGTCATTATGGCGGGAGATTTCAATGCCTGGAGCCGTAGAAGGATGAACGCGTTATATCGCTTTGCGCGGGAAATGTCGCTGCGCCAGGTGCGTTTTACCGACGATCAGCGCCGTCGGGCGTTTGGTCGCCCGCTCGATTTTGTTTTCTACCGTGGTCTGAACGTCAGCGAAGCTTCTGTATTGGTTACGCGCGCTTCCGATCACAATCCGCTACTCGTTGAATTCAGTCCCGGCAAGCCTGATAAATAAGGTATGTCAGGTCTGCCACAGGGCAGACCAACGTTTGGCGCTGCCCTTTTATACTCAAACAACAAAAGGACAGCGCAATGACAACACAATCCCACCATGACCACGTAGAAAAGCAGTTTAGCTCTCAAGCCAGCGAATATCTGACCAGTACCGTACATGCATCCGGACGAGATTTACAGCGCCTGGCGGTGCGTCTGGCTGATTATCCTGATGCAAGTGTACTTGATATGGGCTGCGGAGCAGGGCATGCCAGCTTTGTTGCTGCGCAAAACGTGAGCGCGGTGGTGGCGTATGACTTATCTGCCCAAATGCTGGATGTCGTGGCACAAGCTGCCGAAGCCCGGCAACTGAAAAATATCACCACCCGCCAGGGTTATGCCGAAAGTCTGCCATTTGCCGATAACGCATTTGATATTGTTATCAGCCGTTATTCTGCCCATCACTGGCATGATGTTGGTGCAGCACTGCGTGAAGTGAATAGGATATTGAAACCTGGCGGTAGGCTGATTGTGATGGACGTAATGTCTCCGGGCCACCCAGTGCGCGACATCTGGTTACAGACGGTAGAAGCATTACGCGATACCTCTCACGTACGAAACTACGCCAGCGGTGAGTGGTTGACGTTAATCAATGAAGCCAATCTGATAGTTGATAATTTAATTACAGATAAGTTACCGCTGGAATTTTCTTCATGGGTCGAGAGAATGCGTACGCCAGAAGCGTTAGTAGACGCTATTCGCATTTACCAACAGAGCGCATCGACAGAGGTGAAAACGTATTTTGCCTTGCAGAATGATGGCTCTTTCACCAGTGATATCATCATGGTAGAAGCACATAAAGCGGCATAAATAAAAAAGGCACCGGGGGAATCGGTGCCTTTTTATTATCTGGTTTGTCAGGAATCTGGCATGTTGTTGTTTTTCACAAACAACGTCAGCTTATCGCCTGGTTGCAGATTCGCAGTGTCGCTGTTCCAGCGCATCACATCTTTGATGTTCACGCCGTGGCGTTTAGCAATGCTTGAAAGCGAATCGCCTTTGCGCACACGATACGTAATGCTATCGCTGTTGTTTGCCAGTCGCTGTGCGCTACTGCCTGCACCAATCGTCAAACTTTGGCCTGGCTTCAGCTTAGTTCCGCGCAGTTTGTTCCACTGCTGCAAATCTTTGGTGCTTACGCCGAGACGTGAAGCGATACTTGAAAGCGTGTCGCCAGAGCGTACGGTGTAAACACGGCTGTTAAGCGGCATATTGTCGGCAACCAGCGTCGACTGTACAGCAGCAATTTCGCCTGAAGCCAGAGATTCACGCAGTTGATCTGCATGCTTCTTTGGCACCATCACGTACTGCGGGCCACTTGTGCCCAGCGTGGAGCCTTTCACGCCAGCGTTGAATGTCTTCAGCTTGCTGACGGAAATTCCCGCCATATCTGCAACCTTCGCCATTTCAACCGGGCTGCTCAGGTGCACACGCGCCAGAGCACGGCTTTCATCAGTCGTTGGCAGACGTACACCATAACGCTTGCTGTTTTTGAGAATATCACTCAATGCCAGCATTTTAGGCACGTACTGTTTCGTTTCCTGCGGCAACGGTAACGACCAGAAGTCCGTGGATTTCCCACGCGCTTTGTTCGTTTTAATTGCCTTCATGACCCGACCTTCGCCGCTGTTATAAGCCGCTACGGTCAGAAGCCAGTCGCCGTCAAACATCTTGTTCAGACGCTGCATCATGTTCAGCGCGGCAGTCGTTGAAGCAACAACATCGCGACGCGCGTCATAATTGCGGGTCTGTTTCAAACCATAATTGCGCCCCGTGCTCGGAATGATCTGCCAGATGCCTGCGGCATTGGCGCCAGACGTCGCGTGAGGATCAAAAGCGCTCTCCACTATGGGTAGTAGTACCAGTTCCATAGGCATGTTACGTTTTTTAACTTGCCCGGCTATCCAGTACATATACGGCTCTGCCCGTAAAGTTACATCGTGGAGATAGCTCTTATTGCGTAAATATTTCTGTTTCTGTTCGCGAATCCGGTCATTTTCCGGAATTCCCATCTTTAGCTCGTCGCCAATGAAAGCCCACAAGTCACCATCTGGCGCGATAGACGTCCCATCGTCCATCCATCGTGCCTGACTTGTAAACTTTGCTGCTTCCCCTTGACCAGCTGCAGAAAGGCTCTGTGCGTGCTGTTGAACGTTGCCGGTACTCTGGCAACCCACGAGCAGGACAGAGGCGAGTAATATCGCTTTTGCCTTCATGTGTGTGTCAATAGTTGCTTAAAAGACGACCGATCATAACGGCGAACGGAGCCGATGACAAGAAAGTTTTATCAGAACCTATCTTTCTTTGACCTTAACCATGCAAAACGCTCTTCAGGTTGTTGCAATAATGTTTCTTCATTAATTACATTAATTAAATCAATATCTTCCGTTCTTAAAAAAACATTAATTTTCCGCTCATTTTTCAGAATTACGGGTAGTGTTATTTGATTTTTTGCCCGTAACTCCTTAACTTTACGATAATAATCATTTATGGACAAATCGTGCGGAAGAATACTCAAAGCAAACTTCATATTTGATAAGGTATATTCATGAGCACAACATACCAATGTATCGTCAGGTAACGCACTTAACTTTTTAAGTGATTGATACATTTGTGATGGTGTCCCTTCAAACAACCGACCACACCCACCAGAAAACAGCGTGTCGCCGCAAAATAGATAAGGTTTACTGAAGTAACAGATATGTCCTAAAGTGTGACCCGGTGTGGCAATTACACTAAATTCATGCCCCAAAACGAAGGCAGTTTCGCTATCTTTGACTACCTGTGTTGTTCCCTTATCTTGTGTCTCTTGTGGACCATACACCACAATTTGCGGAAACTTTTCCACCAGTTCTTTTACGCCGCCAACGTGATCGTGGTGATGGTGAGTGAGAAATATGGCCTCCGGTTGCCAGTTATTGGCGGTAATGGCGTTTAATACTGGCTCTGCGTCTCCGGGATCGACAATCAGGCAGCGACCTGCTTCATCATTCAAAACCCAGATGTAATTGTCATCAAAGGCGGGAATACTGTTAAGATTCATAGATTACCTCTCAGTGTGAAACGGAAGGTTGTGATGAAACCGGCAAGAGTCCCTCAAACTGTCGTGGCTCCTGATTGCTGGGGCGATTTGCCCTGGGGAGAGCTTTATCGCAAAGCGCTGGAGCGCCAGCTCAACCCGTGGTTCACTAAAATGTATGGTTTTCATCTGCTTAAGATTGGCAATTTAAGCGCAGAAATCAATTGCGAAGCGTGCGCGGTTTCTCATCAAGTGAATGTTTCTGCGCAAGGAATGCCCGTCCAGGTACAGGCGGACCCACTTCATCTTCCTTTTGCCGATAAATCCGTTGATGTTTGTCTATTGGCACATACATTGCCGTGGTGCACCGATCCGCATCGTTTATTACGTGAAGCCGATCGGGTATTGATTGATGATGGTTGGTTGGTCATTAGCGGCTTCAATCCCATCAGTTTAATGGGATTACGCAAACTTGTGCCGGTATTGCGAAAAAACTCGCCCTATAACAGCCGGATGTTTACTCTGATGCGGCAACTGGACTGGCTCTCTTTGTTGAATTTTGAAGTGCTGCACGCCAGCCGTTTCCACGTTCTCCCGTGGAACAAACACGGTGGAAAACTATTGAATGCGCATATTCCTGCGCTTGGTTGCTTACAACTTATCGTTGCCCGGAAACGGACTATTCCTTTAACGCTAAATCCGATGAAACAGAGTAAAAACAAGCCACGAATTCGCCAGGCGGTTGGTGCCACCCGGCAATGTCGTAAACCACAGGCTTAAACTTCGACTTGATAGCCTGTATCTTCCAGTGTGGGATTCATCGCCGCAGCACGAGCCAGTTCATCACAGCGTTCGTTTTCCGGGTGTCCGGCATGGCCTTTAACCCATTCCCATTTGATTTGATGCTGCCCCAATGCAGCATCAAGACGTTGCCAGAGATCGACATTTTTTACTGGTTTTTTGTCTGCTGTTTTCCAGCCACGTTTTTTCCAGTTATGGATCCACTGAGTGATCCCCTGGCGGACATACTGGCTGTCGGTACTCAAAATGACTTCGCAATGTTCTTTTAACGCCTCCAGCGCGACAATAGCGGCCATCAACTCCATACGGTTGTTGGTGGTGCGGGTGTAGCCAGCGCTAAAGGTTTTCTCGCGTCCGCGATAGCGTAAAATAGCGCCGTAACCCCCGGGTCCAGGATTACCCAGACACGAACCATCGGTGAAAATTTCTACCTGTTTAAGCATCTCTGGTAGACTTCCTGTAATTGAATCGAACTGTAAAACGACAAGTCTGACATAAATGACCGCTATGAGCACTGCAATTACACGCCAGATCGTTCTCGATACCGAAACCACCGGTATGAACCAGATTGGTGCGCACTATGAAGGCCACAAGATCATTGAGATTGGTGCCGTTGAAGTGGTGAACCGTCGCCTGACGGGCAATAACTTTCACGTTTATCTCAAACCCGATCGGCTGGTGGATCCAGAAGCCTTTGGCGTACATGGTATTGCCGATGAGTTTTTGCTCGATAAGCCCACATTTGCCGAGGTAGCCGATGAGTTCATGGACTATATTCGCGGCGCTGAGTTGGTGATCCATAACGCAGCGTTCGATATCGGCTTTATGGACTACGAGTTTTCGTTGCTTAAGCGCGATATTCCGAAGACCAATACCTTCTGTAAGGTCACCGATAGCCTTGCGGTGGCGAGGAAAATGTTTCCCGGTAAGCGCAACAGCCTCGATGCGTTATGTGCCCGCTACGAAATAGATAACAGTAAACGAACGCTGCACGGGGCATTACTCGATGCCCAGATCCTTGCGGAAGTTTATCTGGCGATGACTGGTGGTCAAACGTCGATGGCTTTTGCGATGGAAGGAGAGACACAACAGCAACAAGGTGAAACAACAATTCAGCGCATTGTGCGTCAGGCAAGTAAGTTACGCGTTGTTTTTGCGACAGATGAAGAGCTTGCGGCACATGAAGCCCGTCTCGATCTGGTGCAGAAAAAGGGCGGAAGCTGCCTCTGGCGGGCATAAATACCTGTAAAAGGCGCTAAAAATAGCGACTTGGGCGATTTTTGCAGCAAACGATTCAAAAGATGAGAAAAACCGTTGACGAAGGGTGAGGCAATCCGTAATATTCGCCTCGTTCCCAACGGAACAAAACGCGGAGCGGTAGTTCAGTCGGTTAGAATACCTGCCTGTCACGCAGGGGGTCGCGGGTTCGAGTCCCGTCCGTTCCGCCAAATTCACCTCATGAAAATGAGGTTCAGAGAACCGCAAGATTTTTAATTTTGCGGTTTTTTGCATTTAAATCACGCTATTTCTTCGGTCTATGATTTTGTTATGCTGTAAATGTGTTAATCACATATGGTAGACCATATCATTAATATTTAATCATACTATCGAATCATTCAATTTAAATATATTTGCATGTTATGATTTTCATTTTTCTATTGATTTAATGAATTTATATTTGCTGTTATTTTTGTTTGTTCTGATTCAAGTGGAGTATATAATTAAAAATCGTTAGCTAAACATTACCATGATTATGACAGGCGAGGGAGTGTCCGATTATGAATTTAAGAAGGGTTTGTTGTATATGTGTATTATTCTCGCTGCTTGCAGGATGTGCCTCTGAATCTCCTATTGATGAAAAAAAGAAAAAAACTCAAACCGCACAAAGTTCTATTAATAAAAACGTTCCCCAGCAACTAACAGACAAAGATTTATATGGTAATGAAACCACACTGGCTGTATCCGAGGAGGATATTCAAGCTGCGCTTGAAGGAGATGAGTTTCGTGTGCCTCTTAATTCTCCCGTTATACTTGTTCAGTCTGGCAGTCGCGCACCGGAAACCATTATGCAGGAGGAGATGAGAAAATATTATACAGTTGCCACATTTTCTGGCATTCCTGACAGGCAAAAACCTGTAACTTGTAATAAAGACAAAAACAAAGATGAAAGTCTGGATGTTGTAGATGCCGAAAATATGAACTGGATGCAGGCATTACGTTTTGTTGCGGCAAAAGGCCATCAGAAAGCGATTATTGTTTTCCAGGATACGTTGCAGACAGGAAAATATGACTCTGGATTGAAATCAATAGTTTGGTCAGATTATAAAAATCAAAAATTGACTGACACGATGTCACTGCGTTATTTGGTTCGATTCACGCTGGTGGATGTGGCTACAGGTGAGTGGGCTACCTGGTCGCCTGTGAATTATGAATCGAAAGTGATTTTTCCGCAGATAGGGAATAAAAATTCTGACAGCCTTGATGTGGCAGAACAGCAGATTTCACAACTTAAGCAGAAAACGTACGCAGCAGTGGTTAAAGATCTGGTGAATCGCTATCAGTAGTAAGGTTTTATACCAGACGTTTTAATGGTACTTAGCAAGAAAGAGCATTTTCTTTTCTATTTATACTCTGGTTCAAGTCTGCTAATTAATTTTACATATATATTTTTTTTAGGAGTAGTAAAAAACTTTACTAAAGTTATTTATTGTTCTCTCAACATATAAGCTGTAGTTCGAGTTTTCGGTTGAACTGTCAAAAATACATCATACACATCTATAAAACAGCAGGTACGGTTAATTAAGAATTTTTATTCGTGATTAACCGTACTTTATCATTTTATTTTATGATGTTAAATTGCCTTTTTAAAATATAACAATAATGCAGATGAAAAACTCCCAGGTAACTTAGAAAATCCGTTCACTCCAAAGGCTGTACGCACTGGTTCCGGCGACGCTGTGCTCCCAGTTGATACTCTCATAGGTAAATGACACAGACTCTTCCGGCTGTCCTGGGCTGTCGTTAATGGTATGGGGAACGGTAAGGCCGATGTTTGAGATCCGGGCGTTAGTCAGTTTCACCTTGTAGTACGGTTCATTAACACCAAAGCGGTTGGTGCGATAGAATACAAAATCACAGGTCAGACATTCATTCTCCGAAATGGCCTTGCCCAGCAGGGGGGAAGATTTGTCCACCGGTTTCGTGATGGTCAGCTCCTGGTGGTTGACATTCTGCGCCCGGCTCAGACCATGGGACAGTGACGTCACCATGATCTGATCCTGATGTGCAATCTGAGCTTTGTTACCGATGGACGGCATTGACGAGCATCCGGATGAAATCAGCCCCTGAAGTTCTCCGTTCAGTGTCAGATAGACGGGATTTGCCATTGTTATTCTCCTTAAACTCAATGGGTCGGAGGGACTGGCACGGTGCTGTTGTCCGTTGCCATATCCTGTCCGGTATTTTTCAGCAACAGCCAGCGGCTTAACAGCCCATCCAGCCGTTGGTTGATCTCTTTTGCTAGCGCTTGTGTGTCCTGATTCTGCGTGCGGGTCTCCTGGTACTGCGTCAGCATGTACTCCAGTGGAGTTTCCTGATTCAGTAACCGTTCGGCCTGCCAGGTCACCGTTTTGATATACGAGAGGGTGAAACCCTGTTTCTCCGTCTCCTTTTTCATCATCAGATCCGCAAAATCCCGCAAATTCTGCCGCGCCTGTTGCCAGCCCTTCATCTGCGGACTGGCTTGCGCCCGGTTTCTCAGCGTGGTGCTCCACATCCGGCTGGCTTCCTGCTGTTGCAGGCTTTCCGGCCAGAGGGTGTCTGCGGTGCGCATCATCTGCATTCCGGTTTCCAGCGGCTGTAGCGGTGGGGTATTCAGAAGCTGTTGCAGGTTCTGTTCATATTCTTTCAGTACCGGTGATGCCAGCCAGACGGTGGCTGCTCCCTGTGTGGTATCCCTGACCTTTGTAAGCTGCCGCTGCATCGGGTACGTCTGCCACCACCAGAGTGCAGCAGCGATAACGGCAGTACAGGCGGCACCGGCAACAAAACCTTTTACCGTGTCGCCCTGTTTTGCTTTGTCGGCGTTATCTGCCACTCCGCGCACCTCCACCCGCATTTCCGGCAGGTCGGGTAGGGGGGGCATGGTTTCCGCTGTGGCGGAAGCCGTGCCTTCAGGCGCATAGACCAGCGTTCTGACCATGGTCTGTGCCGCCGTAGCAGTACGGTTTCTGGGCTGCGGCTCAAACCGCTTGCGTGTGTTCTGCACAAAATAAAGCAGATTTTCCACGCGCGGTTGGCGCTTCAGTTCCACCTGCTGGAGTTTGTCGCAGATAAGCTGCAAAGCCCGTTCCGTGCGGTAGAGCAACGAAAGATCATTTTCGGAAAAGGAAACCTGCTGGCGCAGGATATTCCCGGTGCGGGTGTTGAACCAGTCCAGCATCTCAGTCCTCGCCGGGCCACTTTGCGGCCAGAATTTATCCCATTCGTGGGTGATCATCGCAGCTAGCAGTTCCGCGCCTTCACAGAACCCTGCCAGTCCCTGATTACGTGTACGTGCCAGCGTATAGTAGGTGGCGGTATGCAAATCCACCCCGTTGGCCTTAAAAATTGACAGCGCCAGCGATTCCACTAGTTTCCAGTTCAGCTCCGGCTGTGACGGGTGGTTAGCTTTGTTAATTTCTTCGCGGATGGCGCTGAACTCCGGCAGGGTACGCGGATCGCTGCCGGTAACGATAGTTTGTGTCAGTACATTGTTGCTCATCACTAACCCCCTTAATACAACGTATCCGGTAAACGGAATTGGCTGAACAGACCACCGGTGAACGGGTTATCTTCGGTATCCACATGCACCCGATAAACCATCGCGCCGCCGTCCACGTTAAAGCGCACGTTAAAGGTGTCACTGGTCACGTTGGTCAACTGGCCCGCGCCGAACAGGCGGAACTGCGCCCACGGTCCACTGAAAGCGATACTGCGCGGTGCTCCACCGCTGGTGCCAACCAGCGTCAGCTTGCTTTCATTGCCTTCACGCATGTTGTTTGGCCAGACCAGATGGGCGGTATAGTTGCGTCCCTGGCTGTAGTCCACTAACTGGCCGTCCAGGTTAAGTACGCTGCGCCGTTTATTGCCGGAAAGCGACACCGTTTCCACGGCAAATTGTGTGCCCAGCCCGTTCTGCTGGCTGAAGAAGATGTCGCGGATTTTTTGCGCGGTATCCAGTTGTTGTCGGATATCTTCACGGATCAGCACTCTGCCGTCGTCGCCAAAGGTCAGATCGTTTTCAAGGAACAGTCGCAGGTTGTCCTTATAGAAATTGTCCAAAATGCCATCCGGTTTAAAGAAACGTTCAAACGCATCCAGTGAGGCATCCTGTGTGGCGCGTGGATTAAATGGATAGTTGTCGGCAAGCTGTTCGTTGAAGGGATTCACTACATTGTCGCGCCAGTCCACTTCCATGTAATGAACGGCTTCCACCATCACTACATGCCAGGCCTGATCCGCCAGCTTGCCCACCCAGCGGTTAAGAGGCACAGGCAGGGTTTTTGCCATCTGACGGGTGGCGAAGATTGGATCGCTGCTGTTTAGATCCAGCCGTAGCTGTACTGCTTTCAGCGCCGATTTCCCAGACACTGGCGAGTTCTGAATCGCCAGCAGGTAACGGTGCAGCTCGGTCAGTTGCTGGTACACGGCCTGTAGCGTACTCGCCTTGTCCTTTTGCTCCTGCAGTGCGCTATTTTCCGGTGCGAACTCATGTCCCAGCCGGGATAACAGGCGGTAATCCATCTCATTTATCGCCGCTTCCCTCGCCTTATCATCCAGTTTGCCGGAGAGCGTCAGCGCGTGTGTATTATCGCGCAGCGCCGTCAGCGCACGCTGGAATGGCTGATCGCCGCTGATAATCTGCTCCAGCGCGTCGGTCAGCGCCGGCATGGCCTCATAGTCACGGACGTTGAGATTATCCATTCCGGCACGCCATGTAGCGGTATAGTCACTGAGGTACTGTTCAGTGATATGGCGCTGGATCTCTTCACGGTCGGCCTCGCTGTAGGCGACGCTTTGCGTCAGGTTCAGCACCCACGAATCCAGCGCGGTCAACTCAACGAGACCGTCGTGTTGTTTGATAAAATAGCTTTGCAGGCCATAGCGGGTGAGAAACTGCGGGATCACCAGTTTTTCATCATTACCGGCGACGAACACGTTGTCGAAGGTGGGACCAACCTGGTCGCGCAAATTCAAATCGGCGGGCAACACGCTTAATGCTTTGGTGCGCAGGGTCTGGTAGACACGCTGGTATATGGGCAGCTTGCTCAGTTCCTGCTGCGCATTAATGACCGGTTTATCATAGGGTGTCCAGCGGCTGACAGCATCGCTGTCGCCGCTCTGGCGCTGCGCGTGCCAGTCGGTGTGCTCCAGCGCATAGTCCAGATGCGCCATCAGTTGCGCCTGAATATCACGCTGGCCGTGAAATTCATTGCTCCAGCGCCGCGCCATGTACTGTTTTACCGCCTCGTTGTTGCGCCCACTTTTGTCTTCCATCATGCGCAGTATGCGCAGCACGGCGAGCTTTTCTTCGCTCTCTGGCGGGGCATTGTTCAGATCCCGGATCAGGCCGTTCATTAATGAGGGGAGATAACGCTGCTCAAGAAGCTGAATGTAGGTTTGCTCCACATACGGCCCTACGCGGACGCCCTGGTACAATCCCATATCCGCCAGAAAACCGTGATCGCGGTAATCGCCATAGGCCAGGGTGGCATCGCGTACTGGGTTAAGCAACGGTAGTTGCAGATTGCCGAATTCATCCGTTCCCTGCGGTGGTGGTACGTCCATAAAGGCTTTAGCCTGTGCCAGTACGTTAACGCCGGACTGCCAGTTCTGGTTGTAATAATGGTGCCAGCTTCCGACCAGCAACGCCACCAGCGCTGCGCCACAGGCGGAAAAGGCGGTCAGCCTGCGCCGGGAGCTGCTCAGCCAGACGCTGTTTTCACCCGCCAGGTTCGGCTCGGCTAGCAGGACTTCAGGGAAGAGGCGGCGGGTGAAATAGGGCGTTGTCTCCACCAGAGGCCAGGTTGCCAGCGAACTGTTGCCCAGCCCGTACTGGCGGGCGGCAGACTGCGTGAAAATATCATCCACCTGGCCACGCTGTAGCGATGATGTGAGCCAGACGCCGCGCAGCATCACATCCATGTTCTCACCGTCCAGCAATGCGGCGAGCAGTGCGGTGACGATTTCTCCCGTTCCCTGCATCTGACGGGAGAAGCTGAACACGGCACTGCGCAATGCAGTGCCGGTCTGCACGAGCATCAGGTCTGACAGGGCCAGGTTCATCTGTTGTCCCCAGGTCTGCCAGAAGGTGCTCAGCTCGCTGCGCCAGTCATCGTTTTCATGAGCGCGGCGGGTAAACGTGACGCCGAGGATCGCGTCGCGGTCTTTTTTATCCAGTGAATGGAACAGCGCGGCAAAGCCGGTCAGTAGATCCAGCCGGGTCAGCACCACATAAACGGGCAACCGGCAGTGCAGGCACTGGCGAATTTCCTGAAGTTGCTGACGCAGATTTTGTACCAGTGCTTCGCGACGGGGTTTATCCGCCGTCAGCAGTTCGGGAAGATCGAGCGTCAGGATCAGACCATTGAGCGGCTGGCGTGCGCGCGTTTCCATCAGCCAGCCCAGCCAGTGTTCGCGCAGGCGGCGGTGGAGCAGATCATCCCCGCCGGGGGAGGTCAGTACGCCGTCAACATCGAAAATTACTGCCTGGTTGCCCACTCGCGGTGTGATCAGCGGATGATATTCCACCCCCCGGATGCTTTCCGGCATGTAAATAATGTCAGACGGAAAGCCCTCGCGCAGCAGCGTGCTTTTGCCGCTACCCGCAGGACCAATGACCATATACCACGGCAACTGCCACAGATAACGGCGGTTATCCAGATGGCGGCGCAGGCGCAGCAGCCAGTGATCCAGATATTGCTGCTGGTGGTGGAGTTCCACGGTCAACGGATCTTTTTCTTCCTCCCGCTGCTGTTTCTGCTGTTTTTCCAGCTTTTGCAGACGCTTCATTACCCGCCAGGTGAGCCAGACCAGAGCGATAAGCCCCCAGACGGCGGTCGCCAGCCAGCGGTTTGCCAGCGGAGCCAGCCAGTGCTGCTCATAGAGCGTCCATTTTGGACCCTGCCACCAGATCCACACCAGCAGAAAAATCCATGCCAGCGCCAGCAGCCAGGCGGCGGATACCCTGAATCGCGGCATCGCTGGCCTGAGCGCAGATCTCAACGAGCTGAACAGTCGGGATGTGGGAAATTTGAACACGGTAACTCCTTGTTATCTTTTACTGTTCTGCCGTGAATTTTTGTTCCAGTGCTTCCAGCAGGGACGGTTCCCATTCGGACAGCATCATGTGTAATCCTGTTCTGAAGAGCATCCGGTACTGCTGTTGTGCAAGCTGAACCAAACCGGCCTCTTCCAGTAACTGCGCGCCGAAAAACTGGCGGTGAAACTGGTGGCGGGGCTCACCTTCGGGCAGATTTTCCAGGTACCGCAGCGCGGCTTCCAGCCCGTTTTCATCGAAGCACGCCCTGGCCGCCTGTAATTCTTCATCGGTCTGTACAACTGGGGCGGTCTGGTTGACTGAGTCGGATGATGCCAGCCACTGTTTCGTCTGTTCGGACACAAACGGAGTGCGGTCGTTAAACAACAGGTTGATCAGTGCGGGCAGGCGGGCCAGAAAACCGGTAACTTCATCACGGATAGCATCCGCCACCTGTTTATAACCGAGGCGCAGCGCGGTCTGTGCTGAGAGGTAATGACCGTCCAGCCAGTACGGGGCCAGCAGCAGGCTTTTTTCCACCTGCTGCCACAGCGCCATGTCGGCATTGTTCAGCCGCGCCAGGTAATCATCCATCATATCGACAGGGAAGGCTGCCAGTGGGGTCCGGCCATCGCTTTCTGCCTGCGGGGGACTGGTGATGGTCTGCCACAGAGCATGGCGGCGCAGTCGGTAACCCTGCGGTGACTCCGGCTGGCGCTCACAGAGAATGGCGGCCACCTTCAGCAGGGTGTCGCGCCATGCTTTATCGTCGTGGCTGTCAACAGTGACCTGCGGGATTGGAGTGGCTGCAACAGGAGGCTGAGCGGCAACCGTGTGCGGTGACATATCCGGTACAGATCCGGCTGTGGCCTGCGGCGCAATGGCGGCGGTTCGTGCAGATGATGGCATTTCAGGCGCTACATCACGAAACGCGCGCTGAAACAGGGCAAATAAATCGTCTGTCGCCTTAGCCAGCTCAGGCGCGTTGTGCGCCTGCCAGCACTGTGCCAGTTTTGCCAGCTCTCCCAGCAAAGCATCGCGCTGTATTGTCGCAGCATTCCCGGCAAAGTCCTGAACGGCAGACTCAAAGCGTTTTATCACCTGGGCGGCAAAGCGTTTTTTGTGGGCCATGTTCTGCGGTGCGGCGCATGTCCAGTAGTGTTCTGTATATTGTGCCAGCATCCTGGTGGCCAGCAGAATATCACCGGCATGTTGCAGGGTACGCAGCAGGTGGGCCAGCAGGCGAAAATCTTTGGTTTCTGAGGCCAGAAGCATCAGGCCCCGGCGCTGAAGTTCCGGGATATCGAGCTGGCTGTGCGCCAGCGAGCCGAGCTTGACGATTTCGCTGTCGATAAACTCCCAGTCTGCATTGCCATCATCAAGCGCGGCGGACCGCTTATCTTCCGGCAGGTTTTCCAGCAGGTGTGCAAGCCATACATCAGGATTACGTAAGTCCATTGCCATATTCTTATTCTCCCGCCCAGTGGCAGGCGTCGCGTAGCGGCGCAATAACCCGTGCCAGCCCGTCAATGTTAAAGGTCAGCTTTCCGGCGGCGTTGTCTGTGCCGGTATCCACCGTCAGCGTTTTTGCGCCGAACAGTTGCTTAATTTCATCGATACCGGATAACCCCCGGCTGGACTCCAGCAGGGTGCCGTTCTCGCGCACAAACCAGTGGCTGCGCAATGCCCGGCTGTCGGCATTCAGGGTGACGGCGATATCATGGACATCCAGAGGGTGCATCAGCGCCACCTGCATCCGGGTGATATTGTCCACGCAACTGAACATCAGCACCGGGCGCGGCGGAACATGGCCGATAGCCGGGGTGGTTATCACCACCGTCGGGCGTTCACCCGGTACTTGCGTTACCAGCAGCTCCGTGGTGTTGCCCTGGCGGCGTTTTTCCTGTTCTGTCGCACGGGTCCAGGCTTCACCCTGGTAACGAGCTTTCACCAGTGCGGCACCACCAAAGCCAGCCTGTTCCGGCGCAAGAATGCGGTCATAACAGTCAAGCCGATCCAGCGCCGCCGTCTCCTGGCGACAGGACTGCATGGCCTGTAACGTGGCTGTCGCATCCGGCGGTGTCGCTGTGGCGACAGCTACCGCCACACCGGCCATTGACGATGTTTCTGCGGGTGCGGCACTGGCGGGTAAGCCCGCCATCAGGCCCGCGATAAACAATCCTGTCTGCCGGAAAACGCGCAACCTGCTCATAAAACCGTTTCATCCTCTGTGACGGACTCGTCGTCCTGAGCATCTTCCACGTCTGCTGTGAATGCACCGTCTGCCGCCGACAGACGAATCCGGGCAATCGCCGTGTTGGCTGCCATCTTCTGCAACAGCAGCAGCGAGAGCGGCGGCAGCATGTCGCCGTCGATGACCGATTCGAGCATCCTTGCGCCGTTTTCAGCGCGGGTGACACGGCTCATGATTTCGTCCGTCACTTCCGGCTCAATAATCACGTCCGCGCCAAAGCGGCTGCGCAGCACGTTATCCAGGCGGGCCAGTTTCCCGGCAATAATGGTAGCGAGCGTCTCTTTCGACAGCGGCATGTAAGGCACCACTTCCATGCGCGCCAGCAGGGCAGGTTTAAAGAAGTCCGCCAGCACCGGATAGAGGGCTTCCTGCATGGTTTCCGGGTCATCGGCGTGTTCGACAATCACCTGGTAGCCAAGGTTGGAGGTCAGGAAGAAAACGATATTTTTACAGTCAATCAGGCGGCCTTCACCGTCTGCTATCTCGCCCTTGTCAAACGCCTGGTAGAACAGGTTGAGTACATCCGGGTGCGCTTTTTCCACTTCATCGAGCAGCACCACCGAGTAGGGTTTCTGGCGAATCGCTTCGGTCAGGACGCCACCTTCGCCATAGCCGACATAGCCCGGAGGGGAACCAATCAGCCGCGAGACGGTGTGTTTTTCCTGAAACTCGGACATATTGATGGTGGTCAGATACTGGCGACCGCCGTAGAGCAGTTCCGCCAGTTGCAGGACGGTTTCGGTTTTACCCACGCCGCTGGGGCCAGCCAGCAGGAACGCGCCAAGCGGACGTCCCGGACGGCGCAGGTCGGCGCGTGCAGTCAGCAGATGTTTATGCAGGCTGGCAATCGCCAGGTCCTGGCCTTTGATAGTGTCTCCAAGCCATACGGGCAGGTCGGTGATGACCGACATTTCATTCTGCGACAGGCGGTTAAGCGGTACGCCGGTCCATTCTGCGATTACCGCCGCAATCTGCGTTTTATCGACGTGCGGGGAAACCAGCAACCGGTCGTTATGCAGGGCGTCCAGCTCGGCAGTGAGCTGTGCCAGACGCTGTACCGGGGAAACTGTTTCAACAGTCTCTTCCGGCTGTACGCTGCCAGCTTCATCAGCCAGTACGGCACCGGTATTATCCTGTTCTGACTCTGACGGCGTATCCACTACGGCATCTGTGTCCTCTGCAACGCCCAGTAACTGCTGGCGTAGCGTAATAATCTCCTGTACCAGCGCCTGTTGCTGGTGCCAGGCGGCTTCCAGTTCATCCAGCGCCGTCAGTGTTTCATCGTACTGCACCAGCACTTCCGTCATCCGGGCGGTATCGGTACGCAGCCCGATACGCCTTTCGCGCTCAAGCTGGCGGATTTCCGTCTCCTGCTGCTGGCTTAACGTGGCCAGCGCCGAAATCTGTTTCGGCGGCGAAGAAAGGTTGATTGCCACACGGGCGCAGGCCGTATCGAGCACGTCGATGGCCTTATCCGGCAACTGACGCCCTGAGAGATAACGCTCGCTTAATGTTGCTGCGGCCTGTAAGGCCTCATCGTCAATCAGCACGCCGTGCGACTGTTCATAGACCGTGGACAGGCCGCGCAGAATAATGGTGGCCTCTGCTGCGGTAGGTTCGCTGACCTTCACCAACTGGAAGCGGCGCGACAGGGCAGCGTCTTTCTCGAAGTATTTTTTGTACTCGCTCCAGGTGGTGGCGGCGATGGTTTTCAGCTCGCCGCGCGCCAGCGCCGGTTTGAGCAGGTTGGAGATATCCAGCCCGCCCTGCTGGTTGCCCGCACCAATCAGAGTATGTGCTTCGTCGATAAACAGAATGACTGGCACCGGAGAGGAAATGACCTCCGCCATCAGCCCCTTAAAGCGTTTTTCAAACTCGCCCTTCACTGACGCCCCGGCCTGCAATGCGCCGAGGTCAAGGGTCATAATATCGGTGTTTTTCAGCTTGTCCGGCACCTGGCCTGAGACAATACGCAGCGCCAGCCCTTCGATTAAGGCACTTTTACCCACACCCGCTTCACCCACCACCACCGGATTGTTTTTACGACGGCGGCAGAGAATGTCGATCATCAGGTCGATTTCATGGTCACGGCACAGTACAGGGTCAAGTTTGCCGTTACGGGCATCTTCGGTCATGTTTTTGGCGTAGCGGGCAAGCCCGCTGTCGCCGGTTTCAGGCGTGCCGGGTGCCTGTCCGCCAACCTGGTTCACGGATTCGGCGGGCTCTTTAGTCCATGACGCGAAATCCTGCTGTAACTGGTCGCGGTTTATGGCCGTCAGCAGACGGGCAGCAGCGGGTGGAATATAGCGCAGCGGTGAATGCAGCAGAGCCAGCAGCAGCACGCCGCCGCGTAGTTCGCTGTGCTGCATCTGGGCCGAGGCCAGCAGCCATGACTCCTTGAGCCATTCGACCAGCATCGGGGAGAAGCTGGGATAGCCTTCGGCGGAACGTCCGCTGGGATAACTCTCCACGGTCAGCGCCTGGCGTAGCTCCTCCGCACTGATGCCTGTGCGTTCGGTAATTACCCTTACGTCGTTGCGCGGGATAGCCAGCATCTGCAACAGCACATGGGCAACGGTGATCTCACTGGCCTGCTGGCTCATACACTCCGAGGCAGCCATTTCCAGCGCCTGTTTTGCAAAGGGGTTAAGCCGCTTTACCAGCGTGGCTAAATCAATCTGGATCATAAGATGTCCTTATCGGAGTAATTTATTGAGCTGATGCAGAATATCCTGTGTCTGGCTGTCCAGACGCAGCAGATAAAACAGATAAAATACGGCCAGCACAACAAGACCGCCGCACATTACATGCCTGATGGTCAGCCGCCGGATTAACTGATAACGCCCGCCCTGTATGTTGTTCTTCTGGTGAAGCAGCGGAAATGGCGCGTCACCGCGCAGTTTGTGCAGGGCATGGTGCAGGCGCTGGTAGATCCGCTCAAATTCATCCTGTTGCTGAATGGCAACCTTGTAGCGCCCGCGAAAGCCGAGCGAAAAACAGAGATATAAAAATTCCAGCAGATCCTGGTAACGTACCGGCTCCCGGATCAGGCGTTCGAGCAGGATAAACACTTTCTCGCCGCCCCAGGCTTCGTTATGAAAATGAACCAGCAGCGACTGTTTGATCCATTCGTTTTTGTTGGACCAGCCGTTGCCCAGCGCCGCTTCGTCAATAAACGTGCAGAGAATGTAGCGGAACGAAACAATGACGCCCGGCTCGTAACCCTGCTCCTGGAGTAGTTGTTCCACAGCCTGGACATCGGTTACCACCTGGGCAAACAGATGTTCCGGCATGGCCTGACTGTTCATGGTGGACAGACGCATCACCATGCCGAGCAACGGCGTGGCGGCGTCAATCATTGGGTTCTGGCTGTTGCCGCGAAGGGCGAGACGGTACTGACGTCCTGATGTTCCGCTCTCCGGCTCCATGGGAAAAATCGACGGTTCACCCATATCGCTGATATCGCTCATTCACTTATCCCCTTATCGCCCAGAGCTGAAGGTTCAGATCGGGGAAGGTGCCGGAGATATGCAGCGCCAGCGCGCCCGCTTTTATCACGTCCTGCCAGGCTGGGGTGCCTTTTTCCAGTTCGAAGTAAACATAACCTTCATGCCAGGGCAACTGACGCGGCGCAGCGGTAAGCGTGTGCAGCGGAATACCCGGCACCTGCACGCTGACCACGCTGCGGATTTTGTCGGTAGCGGCCACTTTCGACTGCTGGATGAACTGGCGCTGCACCTGGTCGTAGGGCATCCTGGCGCGCACTGCCAGTACCAGCTTGCAGGACTGCAACAGTGTGGGATCGCTGATGGTGGCGATCCAGGTCCCCTCTGAAAAGAACAGCGGCAGATTCTGCGCACGCGGTACCAGCACGGTATTGAGTGCGCGCCGCAGTTCCGGAATTACTGTTCTGGTGAAGGTCGCGGTAAGATCCCGGTGATTATACGGCTCCACGGTGCAGGGCAGGCGATTACCTTCGGTAAAGGTCATCAGTTCTCCCAGCAGCCCCACCAAATCCCGGTAGAAGGCTTCCGGATGCAGCGTGTGCAGTTGTGAACGGTGCGTGAACTGCATTTGATGGCGGTTAAGCATCTGCAACATCATAAATTCGGCCACATCGGCGATCCCGCTCTGTTCAGGCGAACCGATGCGCCCGGCCAGGTCAGCGGCGCGGGTGGCAAGCAGCCCCTGCACCTCGCCGGAGAATGCCCCGAGCAACCCGCTGACATGGACGGCCTGAATGGTGGGAATAAAGGTGTTGTCCAGTACCAGTGCGCCGGTAGCATTTTTATTGAGGATACGGCACAGGGGGAGGGTCACCATCGCGCTGAGATCATCTGCGCCGCTGACTATCCTGGGGATCAACTGCCCCAGACCGACCGGCTGTTCGTCGCCTTCGTCAGTGTGAAAATCACGGACGCGGGTATGGGTGAGGCGGTAACGCTCCGTACCCTGACCGGCGCTGTGCAATCCCTGGATTTCATTGATCACGTCGCTGATTACAGGCAGCGCCAGATAAATATTGTGGCTCTCTTTCGATGAAAGGGTTCCCGGCTGGAAAGGTTCCGGCAGCAGATCCTGGTCGGGAATACTGAATACGGTGCCGTCAGGCATGCAGCCCGCCGCACGGTCAATCATAATTTTGCCCTGAGCAAGCAGTTCGGTATTGATGGAGAGTTCCGTAAAGCCCCAGAAAAAATCACCCTGAGCATCCAGACGACGGGTCAGCAGGTACTCGCAGTGACGCTGCTGTTGCTGAAAATGCTGCGGCAGGGCAAACAGCCCTTCCTGCCAGATCACCTTGTTTTTCATTGTTGCCATCGTCAGTTTTCCTCTTTTTTCATCTCAATCGCACTGGCGCGGATATGCACCAGCAGGCGATAGTGGTGGCCGATACTTTCTACCGGCTCAATTTGTTTCCATTCTGTGGCCTGGTCGTCTGAAAAATAGGCAATGACACCGATATAACCGGTTTTCTCATCCAGCTTGATCGGCGGCAGTGTTTTTACGGTGTCCGGCAACAGGTTGAAGTCCTGATGATCGATATAGTTTTTTCCCAGCACGTCGGGCAGTGCGGTGGTGGCAACCTGGTCGTAGTCGGCGGCCTGGAATTTAGAGTCATCACTCAGATAAACCAGTTGAACATCCACCGGCGCGGCTTCACCGTCCGCCGTCAGGTTGCTGTCCGGCTCGGTCAGCAGCGTGACGGTCAGCTCGGTTGACTGATCCATCAGCTTTCCGACCTGAATATCCGGATTGCGGATCACCTGGCTGATTTTTTTCGCTGTTTCACAGCCAGTTAACACAACGCTCATCAGAACGCAGGCCAGAAACGCTTTGCCGTTCATGCTTCCGGCTCCCGCTGTTTTTCGCGCAGCACCCGGTCATAGACCTGGGCATAAACTTCATTGAACAGCATTTCAAATCCTTGCTGTCGGCTGGAGGCCAGCTCATCGTAATAGTTGCTGTACATCTGCCATGCCCAGGCGTCGTCCATTTTCTGGCGCAGTTCATGACTGCGGCGGTATTGCGCAAAGCGGCGCATCAGGTTGCCCGGCGAGAAGGCCTCCAGCATGACACGCAACGCTTCCACAATCGCCGCCCGGTTAGCCTCATCATGATGCCGGATGTTGCGCAGGCTTTCGCCGATGGCCGCGGGTGCTGCGAGATGTACCGGACTTTTACCCTCAGCGAACATGACGTTCAGCGCAGTGGCGTAGTCCATATCAAGGCGAAGCGGGTTGTCTTCCAGTGGACGCAGGTGTTTATCCGACAGGCTGTTCTGTTGTTGTTGCAGACTCAGCAATCCCTTAATGGCGGCCTGCAACGCCCGTCCGGCCTCTTCGAGAAACTCATCCGCATCCTGAGAATCGTGCAGCGTCAGCGGGCACTCCATACCGCGCAGCAGCGGGGTCACGGCCAGGTGGTACTGCGCCATGGCAGAAAATTCATCGTCGTCCTCATAACGGGCATTGCCGGGCGGCAGATCCATAAACGGCGTATTGATCCCGTTTGCACCTGTCAGATCGGAGGCGGGGGCGACGGGCCGGGAAAAGCGTGAGGCGATCGGATCATCTGCCACCATCAGGCTTTCCGTCTGAAGTGCCTGAAGAGGATCGCTGGAAAAACCGTGCGCCACGGTGGGGGCAAGCTGATGCTGGAACGGCATTCCCGGATAGGAAGGTTGTCCCTCGGTGGTCAGCAGGGTGTCCGCCAGACTGTCGCGGTTCATCACAATCGTTTCCGGGGTTGCCATCCGCTCGTCGTAGGTAACCGCCGCGCCGTCATGCAGAAACGCTTTAAGCGCCAGTGCGCCGAGCTGAATCTCATCGCCCTGGCGCAGGCGGATCAGCGAATTGGAAGAGACCGGGGCCTGATTAATCATCAGTCCCGGCGTCAGGCACCGCAGGCAATAGGCTCCGTCGTGCCGGATAACGGTACAGGCACGCGCAGCAATGTTTCCCGCCCGGTCCTGTACCTGCCAGTGACATTCCGGCATATGACCAATATCACCGCCGTTTTCGCTGAACAGGCATTTTGCGGCGCGTCCGCTTTCCAGTTCGTTGCCATTCATCACCTGTAAAGTCAGTGAGGCCTGGCGGGATTGCTGTTTTTCCTCAGCCATAAGTGGTTCCATAGAATTATTCCCTGATTCGGATTGTGATGGCGGGCGGTACTTTCGGCTGACCAATAAAGCTGGTTCTGCCGAGGCGGGAGCTGGCCGAATCGCCAAGGCGCATCCCTTTAGCCTGCTGTGGTGCCAGGCACAGCCGTAAATCCCAGGCAAACTGGTCGCGCAGAATAAAAGAAAGGAACATGGTCAGCGGCAGGTGATTTTCGCCATCGGGTAAAAATGAGAGATAACGCTCCCGCGACAGGCCGCCAATCTGCAACAGGAATTTTCCGCTGCGATCCGGCACCCGTGCGCCGAGGGTAAAATTAACGCCGAGTATGGAGCGTCCCGGAATATGTCCAGCCGTTTTTCCTTTCGGATTACGTACACCCAGCCGGTTCTGGTGTGCCGGATCAATGGCGACTTTACGCAGTTGCCAGCGTTCAATGGTGACATCCGGCAAATCAAAACAGTGCGACACCAGATTACAGATAACCTCCGGCGCGCGGCCTGGTGTTGCCAGAATTCCGGCGTAGGCCAGCATTTTGCTGTGGTTAATGGCAAGCCTGTCACGCACGCTCTGATTACCCAGCCCGACCAGTGCGTACATGCGCTGTGAAAAGGTGTCAGTACCGCCGTTACGAAAGCAGATGTAGTAGCGGTATTTGCGCCAGGCATGATAGGCAAACTGTGTCCAGCGGTGGCTGAATAGATCGAGAAATTCTTTCAGGCCGTCTTCGTTCTGTGCGGACTCCTGCGCCATCTGATCCAGATAATAGCCTGGTAGCGGCGACTGGCTGCCGGAAAAACCCAGGAACCGGGTTTGCAGTACATACTGTCCGTTCTGGCTACGGGAAAGCGCACTCAGGTCCGTACCCGGAAAACCGATACTGGCGTCAGAGCTGAAACGCACGATCTCCCGGGTAGGCTCGGTACGCAGGGAAATGTCCTGGCCCGGCGTGCCATACCGACGGTACAGCGCCTCCATTAGCACATAGAAATTGCAGTTGCGCACATCCGCCGGTAACGGCGGTTTTGCCGCTATATCAGGGCGTGCTGGCCCATTTTCTCCTGCCATTCCCAGGACTCCTGACTTTCCGTGTTAATGATTTTCAGACAGTGATACGAATTGATGCTGGCGTAGAGGGCAAAAAAGTGCGAGAGCACGGTACCCAGAAGATAAATTTCACCTTCGCAGATAAACGGATCGGGACGTATCCACAGCGTGGTCGCCAGCCCGCGAACCGGTACGCCTTTAAACAACCTGTCAACAGGTTTGGTTTCGAGTTTTTCTATGGCATCCAGTTTCTGGCGTGACAGTCTGGCCCGCTGCGGATGGTGAGCGCCTGGCAGGTCGAAGGTCCGCAGGATCTGGATCAGTGTCTCCCTGTCCAGCAGGGAGAGGTAGTTCAGGTTCATCGCGGAAATCAGCGACCAGTGCATGTCGCCGTCCGTGACTGGCCAGAGCGGCTGCGTCGGGCGTGTGACATTATGAAATGAGGCCACCGCCGGGTTTTTGTTGACGGCCACGCAGATATCGCCGATATGCAGCCGAGCAGGGATCATACGGTTGGTACAGATTAATGACGTGGTGATCACATCATCATTAAACCGTGAGCTGTCCGGAATGCTGCCGTCCGCATGGACAAAGGCGATACTATGTTCAAGCCCGCGGTGAAACAGGGATGTTTTAGTCCGGTGATGCCAGTAGACGACTTCCCGCTGGCGGCTGTACTCCATCTGGTGCTGGAAACTTTCAAATTCGGGCCAGACACGCGCCTGGCTGCCAGGGTTGGATTCAGTACCTGAAACTTTGACTTTGCTGGTGACTGTGCTTATCTGAAAAATGTCATAAGCGTCGGGATGCCGGTGGCTGGCGCGCAGCGGGTATTCCGCTATCCGCCCATCAGGCCTGACGGGTTCCGCATAATGCGTAAACAGGTTAATGGCTGGCGTACAGTGCAGACGCAGTGAGTCCTGGCGTAGCTTGATGTCGGCAGGTAACGGGCGGTTAAAGTGCAGGCGCAGCGTAAACGCGCTGACCGGGAAATCGTCCGGTAGTGGCGCAACATCGCGCAGATGGAAAAAAAAGAAGGCTTCGGGATAGCAGAAATACTCCTGGAGTACCCGATAGCCGCTGTGGACATTTTTCGGCCACGGCAGCAGGGCGTCCTGGTTTTCAAATCCGGCGGCCTCCAGCCACAGATCCGGCAGCGGCAGGCGGTACTCTCCGGCAATCAGTTCCGCATCCATCAGGCATTCGCAAAACCACAGATAAAGCTGGTGTCGGGTATAATCGTCTTCATTACCCAGCCAGAACGTTATTTTGTTCAGGTCAAGCATGGCGGGGGAGACATTGTTATCTGCGGTAAAACTGATATCTATGATGCCTTCTTTCAGGCTGCTGGCGTTGCGGGTGTCGAGAATGCGCAGTGGTTGCAGCCAGATATCGCGCGCCAGCGTGAAATGACAGGCTACGGAAGAAACGATTTTATCATGATTGTCAGACAGCACCTTCTGAGCAGCCAGGGCGGACTTTTCTGAGCGGCTTCTGATCAGTTCATTACGGCAGACCTGAACAGGGACTTTTAACTGATCGGTTTTGGGTTCATAGGCAATAACCGTCATGGCCGGAACCGGGCGTAAATAGTTTGCCCACAGCATACGGATTAGCCCATGGGTGAATTCGGGGAATTCGTCCTCAAGTTTCTGACGCAGGCTGCCGGACATAAAGGCAAAGGCTTCCATCAGTCGCTCCACGTCCGGATCACCCTCTTTCTCGGCCAGAAAGTGGGCCAGATGTGGTTTTTCCTGCGCCAGCAGTTTGCCAAGCTGGCGAAGATAATCCAGCTCTTCGCGGTAGTAACGTTCTTCAAAAGCCACAGAGATCACTCCACACAATAGCGTTGATGATTGTCCAGCAAAATGTCAAATTCAAACACTCCCCTGGTTTCGCTGACATCGACCGTAGCCACAATATGAAAACGCAGTTCCACAGGGGCGTATTCATCCGGTGCAGCAGCCGTAACAACAACATCGGTAATACGAGGTTCGTAATGTAAAATGCACTGGCTAATGGACTTACGGATTTCTCGTCTGAAATCGCTGGAGGCCAGCGATTCATCATTTAAATCAGTAATCCCCAGCTCTGGTGAGCCATAACAACTGCCGGAGCGGGTATTCAGGACCTGTCGCAGGTTACGTCTGATGGAACGTATCAGTGCTTCTTTTGGATTCTGGTATGAAGGCGGGTTTGCCGCCTCACGGATACGTTCAAAAAGACTGCCGGTTGGCCCTGAATCCCGTCTTTGCATCGGATTATTCCTTATCCAGTCGCCCGACCAGGCTCAGGTCGAAACTGGCCCCCATGTATTTAAAATGCGGTCTGACAGAAATCGCGACCTGGTACCAGCCCGGCTCACCATCCACATCCAGTACCTCGATCTTCGCCTGACGCAATGGCCGGTGGCTACGGACTTCGGCAGGGGGATTCTCCTGGTCGGCCACATACTGGCGAATCCAGGTGTTCAGCTCGCGCTCCAGATCACTGCGTTCTTTCCATGAGCCAAGCTGTTCGCGCTGAATTACCTTGATGTAATGCGCTAACCTACTAATAACAAACAAGTATGGAAGCTGGGTGCCGAGTTTGTAGTTGGTCTCCGCAGCCTTGCCTTCGGGGGTTTTGGGGAATTTTTTGGGTTTCTGCACCGAGTTGGCCGAGAAAAAGCACGCATTATCAGACCCTTTACGCATGGTCAGTGTGATAAAGCCTTCTTCCGCCAGCTCATACTCTCTCCGGTCAGTGATCAACACTTCAGTCGGAATTTTTGCCTGCATTTGCCCCATGGATTCATACAGATGCACCGGGAGGTCTTTGACTGCGCCGCCGCTGGAAGGGCCAATGATATTGGGACACCAGCGATATTTAGCAAAACTTTCAGCCAGGTTCGCAGCTAGTAAAAACGAGGTGTTCCCCCACAAATAAGACTCGTGACTCTGGCTGACGTCTTCATGGTAACGGAAGGTTCTGGCTGGGTTCTCATCTGGCGAGTAAGGGTGACGCAGCAGGAACCGGGGGGCAGTCAGCCCCAGGTAGCGTGAATCTTCAGATTCACGCAAGGCACGCCAGCGGGAATAGGCCGGGCCTTCAAAGATGGCTCCTGGTTCTTTGATCCCTGGTAGCTCTGTCCATGAGTCCAGACCGAAAAATTCGGATGATACTGATGAGAGGAACGGGCTGTGCGCCATCGCACTGACCTGGCTGATATATTTCAGCAACTTCATATCCGGCGTGGTGTTCTTAAAGGCAAAGTTGCCGATTACCGCCGCCACTGGCTCACCGCCAAATTGTCCGTAACCGCTTGAATATACATGCTTGTAATATGCAGACTGCGTGATTTCTGGTGCAAATTCGAAATCATCCAGCAGTTCTTCCTGAGTGACATTCAGGAAATGGACCTTGATGTTTTCCCGTGTATCCGCGCGTTCAACCAGCAGTTTCAGCGAGCGCAGCAGGGATTCCAGTTCCTGAAACTCCGGGGCATGAATAATGGCATCCATCTGCCTGCTGGTTCGGGCATCAATATCAGCAATCATGGCGTCAACGGCCAGGATATTGATAGGTTCAGCGCTACTGTCGCCCTGTAACATGGCGGCAATAAAGGCGCTCACGCCCTGGCGGGTGATATCGTAGCTTTCTGATTTAGGCTGGACGCGGGTTTGCGCCATGATTTCATCAAGCAGAGATGGGGGCGCGGCGGTTTGAGACGCGCTGACGGGAGCAATTTCTTCCTTTACTGACATACTGAAAATCCTTCTGTGAAAATTATTTCTGAACGGCGATACCCAGTTCTTGGATCAGCTGCTCGCGGCTGTCTTCGTTTTCCAGTAGCGCCTGAAGTTGTGCGCGGAAGGCCGGAATATTGCCTAGTGGAGACTTAAGTGCGACCAGAGCTTCACGCAATTCGAGCAGATGTTTTATTTCTGGTACCTGGCTGGCAATATGGTCCGGAGAAAGGTCATCCATAGATTTGACTTTCAGGTTGACGTACATTTGCTCATTGGGAGCGTCACTGAGTTCAGCCGGAACAACAAACTCCCGTTCAATGTCAGCTTCTGAAATGACTGCGTTGAGGTTATAGCGGTTGATAGCAATGGCAGTTCGCTCATCCAACGGCGTGTTATCTGGTTTCCCTTTCAGATTGCCGGTGATCAATAAATTCAGCGGCAATTCGATATCAGCAGCCACCCCATCAACTTTTGGTGTATACCGAACGCTGATTCTTTCTTTCGGCGCGACACTGCCGCCATTGTTGTTCATTTTGCTCATAAAAATGTTCCCGTTCAGGCCATGAGCACAGCATTTTCGTACTGCATAAAAATACCGACAATACCGTTTCAGTGGCAGTTAGATAATGTAATCTTCCTTCTGTTGTGATCAGCATTCTACTCATGAAATAAAATATTAAAAGAACTATTTATATTTCCGAAAGAGATGTACTCTTCCTTATTAATACATTATAGTGAAATAGATTTTGGTATCCATAGACTTGATGAATATAATTTTATGGCCAATAAAATACTATAATGTGTTGATTTATATGTATTTATTAAATTGATTAATAAGTTTTATGTATGGTTTTATCAATTAATTAATTGCTGACAATACATTATAAGGAATTCCTTTAAGGAATGTCTTAATTGCGTGCTGGAACGATGGCGGAGTAAGTGTCGTAATAATTTGTTTTTGACGCAGCTGTGGATTTTTATGGGGGGAAGGATACGTTATGGATAATTCTGCTGTTGAAGTTGATATATTTTTAGCTTATGTGGCCGTGTTCTGAAATTGACTAAAAATATATTTAAACACCATAAAAGAGTTTTTCAGTAGGTGCTAATTACGTGTGCCTGTAACTCGAATAAAGAAAAGGGTGTGGTTCCTGATGTGAGCCGCATCACACTCTAACCCGTCGGGGATTAACGACGGGTTGTTCGTAAAACAGCAGTTGATAATTTCACAAGGAGTTCATAAATGCCAACCCCATGTTACATTTCAATTACAGGTCAGACCCAGGGGAACATCACTGCCGGTGCTTTCACCGCAGATTCTGTCGGCAATATCTACGTGCAGGGACACGAAGATGAAATGCTGGTGCAGGAGTTTCTGCATAACGTTACTGTTCCAACCGATCCACAGTCTGGTCAACCTTCCGGGCAGCGCGCGCACAAACCATTCATTTTCACCGTGGCGCTGAACAAAGCCGTTCCGCTGCTGTACAACGCGCTGGCCTCCGGTGAAATGCTGCCGAAAGTGGAGCTGCACTGGTGGCGTACTTCTGTTGAAGGCAAGCAGGAGCACTACTTCACCACACGTCTTACTGACGCGACGATTGTGGACATGAACCTGCACATGCCGCACTGCCAGGACCCTGCACAGCGTGAGTTTACGCAATTGCTCGCAGTATCACTGGCATACCGTAAGGTTGAGTGGGAGCACATCAAATCCGGTACTTCTGGTGCCGATGACTGGCGTGCACCGCTGGAAGCATAAATCTGAGTCAACAACATCCTGCCTTCGTGCAGGATGTTGTTTTTGTACGTGTAAAAAATGAGTGTCAGTAAGGAGTTACGCTTTCATGAGGGAGATGGCGGATGCCGGAAACCCGGGCGGTAGCGTACCTGAAAATGTAAAGATGAGTGTAACGCTGCACTGGCACCCTTTGCTGCATGGTGGGAATCATTTGGTCCGTGAATAAATTAGGGAGGTCATTATGTCCTTAAAAGGCCTGCGCTTTACGCTGGAGGTTGACGACCAGGAGCCGGACACCTTTGCAGTGGTGAGCTTCCGGTTAGTCCAGAACCAGTCATATCCGTTTGTGATGAGTGTGG
>NZ_VNXM01000028.1:0-35792 GCF_009820205.1 Escherichia sp. HH26CH | reverse complement strand
GACGGCGCTGTGTCTGGCATGCCTGCAATCTGGGAAACCGGGGTAGAAAAAAACTTGCAGGCCATAACAGTATCTACATCATTTCTGCAATATATTGAATTTGGAATAATTTGTAGGCCGGATAAGGCGTTTAAGCCGCATCCGGCATAAACAAAGCGCACTATTCCTGCGTTAAAAAACGCCGGAAAAACGTTTCAAACAGACTGCTGCCGTAGCCGATGCCGCTGCACTTTCTCGACATCCATGCATTGCAACGCTTGTGTTGGGCAAGCTTCAACACAAGCCGGTCCCGTCGCCCGATGCCAGCACAGATCGCACTTAATCGCCCTCGCCTTTGTGCGTGAAGAAACGACCTCCATCGCACCAAACGGGCAAGCCAGCATACAGCTTTTACAGCCAATACAACGTGATTGTTCAACGAAAATATGCCCATGTTCGCAACTTATCGCGTCAACAGGGCACACATTTGCGCACGGTGCATCTTCACACTGATGACAGGCTACTGCCGTGGTGTAAGTATGATCTTTAATGACACGAATACGCGAAATAAACTCACCGGGTGACAACGCAGCGCAATCCTGATTCTCCTGATGCGACACTGCGCAAGCCACTTCACAGGTACGGCAACCGATACATTTCGTCGCATCCGCAATAATAAACCGGTTCATGATCACTCCTTTGCACTAAAACAGCAGAGTGCCAGAGAGCGCGTCCCTACTGCTTTGATCCAACGAAGGAAATGTTAAAGTTTTGGCACTTGTCCAGAGCGTTATGTGATCGCGCCCTGGTCGTCCCTGACAGTAAATCCCAGTTCATTAGAAATAGCCTGCGCGGTTTCACGCAGTGGTTTCAGGAGATTTTTCTCCCCCACCTGTTTCAGACGTGATGTCGAAAGCGAAATCGACACGGCGTACGGCACCCGCCCATGAATATCAAACACCGGAACAGCAATACAGGAGACGCCGAGTTCGTTTTCTTCTCTGTCCATCGCCGCTCCGCTTTCACGAATGTGCGCCAGTTCGTCGAACATCGCGGGCAGCTCGGTAATGGTATTGCGGGTTAACGGCTGGATCTCATGCTGATGGCTTTCCCAGTATGACTTCACGTAGTCCGGGTGACCAAACGCCATGTAGATCTTGCCCATTGCGGAACAGTAGAGCGGCATATGCTGGCCTATATAAGCTCGGGTTCGCAGCATCCCGGTCGTGGGTTCCAGCTTATAAATCAAAATAGCGTGATCGTCTTCGCGGCTGGAGAAGTTAATGGTTTCACCAGTGTCGATGTTCAGTGCCTCAAGATGCGGAGCGGCGATATGAATGATATTCAGCGAAGACAGCGCCTTCTGCCCGACGGCAATAAATTTGGTAGTCAGGCGGTAACTCCCTGCGGCGGGCGCGGTGGTCACATAGCCGCAGGATTGTAATCCCTGCAATAAGCGATGGACGGTACTCTTATTTAAACCAGCCAGCTCCGAAAGATGCGCCAACGGACAACCGTTTGGATAGTTGCTCAAAATCTCAATCAGCATCAACCCGCGAAACAGACTCTGGCTTCCGGCTGGACGCTCTTTTTCCTGCGCCATCTCGTTCTCTTTTTTTCCCATCACTTCTTTCCCCATTTTGTCGCGTCCTGATGGTAGCGCAAAGTGTGCCGTAGTTCACGATCTCGACAGATAATTTATAAACAATTGATTTTTAAGTCTTTTGAAATTCATTAATCAGATTGCTTTGTTAAAAAGTGATCGATATATTTGAAATCTAATTTCGCATATTGAAATTTTAAGATAAAAAAGCGTTCAAAAAAAACAAGGAAGCCAGGGATGAAAGTCACATTTGAGCAGTTAAAAGCAGCCTTTAATCGGGTCTTAATTTCACGCGGTGTTGACAGCGAAACGGCTGATGCCTGTGCAGAGATGTTCGCCCGCACCACCGAATCCGGTGTTTATTCTCACGGTGTTAACCGCTTCCCACGCTTCATCCAACAATTGGATAATGGCGATATCATTCCTGACGCCCAAGCCAAACGTATAACCAGCCTCGGCGCAATTGAACAGTGGGACGCCCAGCGTTCGATCGGTAACCTGACAGCGAAAAAGATGATGGATCGCGCCATTGAACTGGCTGCCGATCACGGTATTGGTCTGGTGGCGTTGCGTAATGCCAACCACTGGATGCGCGGCGGCAGCTACGGCTGGCAGGCGGCGGAAAAAGGCTATATTGGCATTTGCTGGACCAACTCCATCGCCGTAATGCCGCCGTGGGGCGCAAAAGAGTGTCGCATCGGCACTAACCCGCTGATCGTCGCCATTCCTTCTACCCCAATCACCATGGTCGATATGTCGATGTCGATGTTTTCCTACGGCATGTTAGAAGTTAACCGCCTTGCAGGTCGTCAGCTCCCGGTCGATGGTGGCTTTGATGATGAGGGCAATTTGACCAAAGAACCTGGCATTATCGAGAAAAATCGCCGCATTTTGCCGATGGGTTACTGGAAAGGTTCTGGTATGTCGATCGTGCTGGATATGATCGCTACTCTTCTTTCTGACGGCGCGTCAGTTGCTGAAGTCACCCAGGATAACAGCGACGAATATGGCGTTTCGCAAATCTTTATCGCCATTGAAGTGGACAAGCTTATCGACGGCCCCACCCGCGATGCCAAGCTGCAACGCATCATGGATTATGTTACTACCGCTGAACGCGCCGATGAAAACCAGGCCATTCGCTTACCCGGCCACGAATTTACCACCCTGCTGGCAGACAACCGCCGAAACGGTATTACCGTTGATGACAGCGTATGGGCAAAAATCCAGGCGTTATAAGGAGATAAGCCATGATTTTTGGACATATCGCGCAGCCTAACCCGTGCCGTTTGCCCGCTGCTATTGAAAAGGCGCTCGATTTTCTGCGCGCTACCGATTTCAACGCCCTGGAGCCGGGCGTTGTCGAAATCGACGGCAAAAATATTTATGCGCAAATTATCGATTTAACGACACGTCAGGCGGAGGAAAATCGCCCGGAAGTACATCGTCGCTATATTGATATTCAATTTCTGGCGTGGGGCAAAGAGAAAATCGGCATTGCTATTGATACAGGAAATAATAAAGTCAGCGAATCACTATTAGAGCAGCGCGATATTATTTTTTATCACGATAGTGAACATGAATCATTTATAGAAATGATACCGGGCAGTTACGCTATTTTCTTTCCTCAGGATGTTCATCGACCAGGTTGTATTCTGCAAACAGCCTCTGAGATACGAAAAGTTGTGGTTAAAGTCGCATTAACGGCGCTAAATTAATCGAATAATCGTCTACGCCAGAACGCCTGGGTAATGTTATTGCTCTAACTATATTAATAATTCAGGTTGCTGCACATGCAATTTGAATTATGACAAACATAGCCTCAAGGAATAGCTATGAAAAAAATACTTGAAGCAATACTGGCGATTAATCTCGCCGTACTTTCCTGTATTGTGTTTATAAACATTATTTTAAGATATGGTTTTCAGACAAGTATTTTATCTGTAGATGAATTGTCGCGTTATTTATTTGTCTGGTTAACCTTTATTGGCGCGATTGTGGCTTTTATGGATAACGCCCACGTTCAGGTTACCTTTCTGGTGGAGAAACTCTCCCCCGCGTGGCAGCGACGAGTCGCTCTGGTTACCCACTCCTTAATCTTATTTATTTGTGGCGCACTGGCCTGGGGCGCAACGCTAAAAACAATTCAGGACTGGAGCGATTATTCACCGATCCTCGGCTTGCCCATCGGCCTGATGTATGCCGCTTGTCTGCCCACCAGCCTCGTTATCGCATTCTTTGAGCTGCGCCTTTTATATCAACTCATCACGCGTAGCAATTCTCTAACGCCGCCACCGCAAGGAGCTTAATCATGGCTGTGCTGATTTTTCTGGGCTGCCTGTTGGGTGGCATTGCCATCGGTTTGCCTATTGCCTGGTCGCTACTGTTGTGCGGGGCGGCGCTTATGTTCTGGCTGGATATGTTTGATGTCCAGATCATGGCGCAAACGCTGGTAAACGGTGCTGACAGCTTCTCCCTGCTGGCGATTCCGTTCTTTGTACTGGCGGGTGAAATCATGAATGCGGGCGGCTTATCAAAACGCATTGTTGACCTGCCGATGAAACTGGTCGGGCATAAACCAGGCGGGTTGGGCTACGTGGGCGTGCTGGCGGCAATGATTATGGCGAGCCTTTCCGGTTCTGCTGTTGCTGATACCGCCGCCGTTGCCGCGCTACTGGTGCCGATGATGCGCAGCGCTAACTACCCGGTCAACCGGGCTGCGGGGCTGATTGCCTCTGGCGGCATTATCGCGCCAATTATTCCCCCTTCCATTCCGTTTATTATCTTCGGTGTTTCCAGCGGATTATCCATCAGTAAGTTGTTTATGGCGGGTATTGCCCCAGGCATTATGATGGGCGCAACGCTGATGCTCACCTGGTGGTGGCAGGCCAGTCGTCTTAATTTACCCCGTCAGCAAAAAGCAACGAAACGAGAAATCTGGCAATCTTTTGTTTCCGGTATCTGGGCGCTATTTCTTCCGGTCATTATTATTGGCGGCTTTCGCTCCGGTCTATTTACCCCTACCGAAGCCGGGGCCGTTGCTGCTTTCTATGCGTTGTTTGTCGCCACAGTTATTTACCGTGAAATGACCTTCGCTACACTTTGGCATGTACTCATTGGCGCGGCGAAAACGACCTCAGTGGTGATGTTTCTGGTGGCCTCGGCACAAGTTTCTGCCTGGCTGATTACCATTGCTGAATTGCCTATGATGGTTTCTGATTTACTGCAACCGTTGGTCGATTCACCGCGTCTGCTGTTTATCGTCATTATGGTGGCTATCCTGATTGTCGGCATGGTAATGGATTTAACGCCGACGGTGTTAATTCTTACCCCGGTATTAATGCCTTTAGTTAAAGAGGCAGGAATCGATCCGATTTACTTCGGAGTCATGTTTATCATCAACTGCTCAATCGGCTTAATTACACCGCCTATCGGTAATGTGCTTAACGTTATTTCAGGGGTGGCTAAACTCAAATTCGATGATGCAGTCAGAGGCGTTTTCCCTTACGTCCTGGTTTTATATTCCTTATTAGCCTTATTTGTTTTTATTCCCGATCTCATCATCCTCCCGTTGAAATGGATTAATTAAAAGGAAAATATTATGAAATTACGCTCTGTAACCTACGCTTTATTAATTGCCGGAGTGGCGGCGTTCAGCACATCTTCTCTGGCGGCACAATCATTACGTTTCGGTTATGAAACCTCACAAACCGACTCACAACATATTGCAGCGAAAAAATTTAATGAATTATTACAGGAGAGAACCAAAGGCGAGCTGAAATTAAAACTGTTCCCGGACAGTACTCTCGGCAACGCACAAGCGATGATCAGCGGCGTGCGTGGCGGCACTATTGATATGGAGATGTCTGGCTCGAATAACTTTGCCGGATTATCACCTGTGATGAACCTGCTTGATGTTCCTTTCCTGTTCCGCGATACCGCCCACGCGCATAAAACACTCGACGGCAAAGTCGGCGATGAACTGAAGGCCTCCCTTGAAGGTAAGGGACTGAAAGTACTGGCCTACTGGGAAAACGGCTGGCGCGATGTCACCAACTCACGCCAACCGGTTAAAACGCCTGGCGACCTGAAAGGGCTGAAAATCCGCACCAACAACAGCCCGATGAATATCGCCGCATTTAAAGTATTTGGCGCTAACCCTATCCCGATGCCGTTTGCCGAAGTCTATACCGGGCTGGAAACGCGCACTATCGACGCTCAGGAACACCCGATCAACGTCGTCTGGTCAGCCAAATTTTATGAAGTGCAGAAGTACCTTTCTCTGACGCACCATGCCTATTCCCCGCTTTTGGTGGTGATCAACAAAGCGAAGTTTGATGGCTTAAGCCCGGAGTTCCAGCAAGCGCTAATTTCATCTGCGCAAGAAGCGGGTAATTACCAGCGCAAATTGGTCGCCGAAAATCAGCAAAAAATCATCGACGCCATGAAAGACGCGGGCGTGGAAGTCATCACCGAACTTGATCGCAAAGCCTTTAGCGACGTACTGGGTACTCAGGTCCGCGACATGTTTGTAAAAGATGTTCCGCAGGGCGATGAACTGCTGAAAGCCGTGGATGAGGTGCAATAAGCCATGACGCAATACTGGCTGGGGTTAGATTGTGGCGGAAGCTGGCTAAAAGCCGGACTGTATGACCGCGAAGGCCGGGAGGCAGGCGTGCAGCGCCTGCCGCTGTGCGCATTAAGCCCGCAGCCAGGCTGGGCAGAGCGCGATATGGAAGAACTGTGGCAATGCTGCATGGCTGTCATTCGCGCCCTGCTTACTCATTCTGGTGTTAGCGGGGAACAAATTGTCGGTATCGGTATCTCCGCACAGGGAAAGGGCTTGTTTTTGCTGGATAAAAACGACAAGCCGCTCGGGAATGCTATTTTGTCCTCGGACCGCCGGGCGATGGAAATCGTTCGTCGCTGGCAGGAAGATGGCATCCCGGAAAAACTCTACCCGCTGACCCGACAAACCTTGTGGACCGGGCATCCGGTGTCGCTGTTACGCTGGCTGAAAGAGCACGAACCAGAACGCTACGCGCAAATTGGCTGCGTGATGATGACGCACGACTACCTGCGCTGGTGTTTAACCGGTGTCAAAGGCTGCGAAGAGAGCAATATTTCCGAATCCAATCTCTACAACATGAGTCGCGGGGAATATGACCCGTGCCTCACCGACTGGCTGGGGATCAGTGAAATCAATCACGCCCTGCCGCCTGTTGTTGGATCTGCCGAAATCTGCGGGGAAATCACCGCTCAGACAGCCGCACTGACCGGTCTGAAAGCGGGTACGCCCGTTGTCGGCGGCCTGTTTGATGTGGTTTCTACCGCACTCTGCGCCGGAATCGAAGACGAATTTACCCTCAATGCGGTGATGGGGACCTGGGCGGTGACCAGCGGCATAACCAGCGGTTTAGGTGGCGGTGAAGCGCATCCGTATGTCTATGGCCGCTACGTTAACGACGGTGAATTTATCGTTCACGAAGCCAGCCCTACCTCTTCCGGCAATCTCGAATGGTTTACCGCGCAGTGGGGAGAAATCTCGTTTGCAGAGATCAACCAGGCTGTTGCCAGCTTACCGAAAGCCGGTGGCGATCTCTTTTTCCTGCCGTTCCTGTACGGCAGCAACGCCGGACTCGAGATGACCAGCGGTTTCTACGGGATGCAGGCCATTCACACCCGCGCACACCTGTTGCAGGCCATTTATGAAGGCGTGGTGTTCAGCCATATGACTCACCTCAACCGGATGCGCGAACGTTTTACTGATGTGCACACCCTGCGCGTCACTGGCGGCCCGGCGCACTCCGATGTCTGGATGCAAATGCTGGCGGACGTTAGCGGACTGCGTATCGAACTGCCGCAGGTGCAAGAAACGGGCTGTTTTGGCGCGGCGCTTGCCGCCCGCGTCGGCACCGGAGTTTATCGCGATTTCAGCGAAGCCCAGCGCGATCAACAGCACCCGGTGCGTACCCTGTTACCGGATATGACCGCCCATCAGCTTTACCAACAAAAATACCAACGCTATCAGCACCTCATTGCCGCACTACAGGGCTTTCATGCCCGCGTTAAGGAGAACACATTATGAGCAGACCACTTCTGCAACTGGCCCTCGACCACTCATCACTTGAAGCCGCACAGCGCGACGTTACGCTGTTAAAAGACAGCGTCGATATCGTCGAAGCAGGCACTATTCTCTGTTTAAACGAAGGGCTTGGCGCGGTGAAAGCCTTGCGCGAACAGTGCCCGGACAAAATCATCGTTGCTGACTGGAAGGTCGCCGATGCTGGTGAAACGCTCGCGCAACAGGCGTTTGGCGCAGGCGCTAACTGGATGACCATCATCTGCGCCGCACCGCTCGCGACGGTGGAAAAAGGCCACGCGATGGCGCAACGCTGCGGTGGTGAAATCCAGATAGAGCTTTTTGGTAACTGGACGCTGGACGACGCCCGCGACTGGCATCGTATTGGCGTGCGGCAGGCGATTTATCATCGTGGTCGTGACGCGCAGGCCAGCGGGCAACAGTGGGGCGAAGCCGATCTGGCACGCATGAAGGCGCTTTCCGATATCGGCCTTGAGCTTTCCATTACCGGCGGGATTACGCCTGCTGACCTGCCGCTGTTTAAAGATATCCGCGTGAAAGCGTTTATTGCCGGGCGGGCGCTGGCAGGCGCAGCAAATCCGGCACAGGTAGCTGCCGACTTCCATGCGCAAATCGACGCTATCTGGGGAGGCGCGCGTGCGTAATCATCCGTTAGGGATTTATGAAAAAGCGCTGGCGAAAGATCTCTCCTGGCCGGAGCGGCTGGTGCTGGCAAAAAGCTGCGGTTTTGATTTTGTCGAAATGTCGGTGGATGAAACCGATGAACGGCTGTCACGCCTTGACTGGAGCGCCGCGCAACGTGCCTCGCTGGTCACCGCGATGATCGAAACGGGTGTTACCATTCCGTCAATGTGTCTGTCTGCCCATCGCCGTTTTCCTTTTGGCAGCCGGGACGAGGCGGTGCGCGAACGGGCGCGGGAGATCATGAGCAAAGCGATTCGCCTGGCGCGCGATCTCGGTATTCGCACCATTCAACTGGCGGGCTACGACGTCTATTACGAAGACCATGACGAAGGTACCCGGCAACGTTTTGCTGAAGGGCTGACGTGGGCTGTCGAACAGGCGGCGGCATCACAAGTAATGCTGGCGGTGGAGATTATGGATACCGCGTTTATGAACTCCATCAGCAAATGGAAAAAGTGGGACGAGATGCTCGCCTCGCCGTGGTTCACCGTCTACCCGGACGTCGGCAACCTTAGCGCCTGGGGCAATGATGTTCCCGCCGAACTGAAACTGGGCATTGACCGTATCGCCGCGATCCACCTGAAAGACACCCAGCCAGTCACCGAGCAAAGCCCCGGACAGTTCCGCGACGTGCCGTTTGGCGAAGGCTGCGTCGATTTCGTTGGCATCTTCAAAACGCTGCATGAACTGAACTATCGCGGATCATTTCTGATTGAGATGTGGACCGAAAAAGCCAAAGAGCCGGTGCTGGAGATTATTCAGGCACGGCGCTGGATTGAAGCGCGTATGCAGGAGGCTGGATTTATATGTTAGAACAACTGAAAGCCGACGTGCTGGCGGCGAATCTGGCGCTTCCCGCTCACCATCTGGTGACGTTCACCTGGGGCAATGTCAGCGCGGTAGACGAAACGCGGCAATGGATGGTAATCAAACCTTCCGGCGTCGAGTACGACGTGATGACCGCCGACGATATGGTGGTGGTTGAGATAGCCAGCGGCAAGGTGGTGGAAGGTAGCAAAAAGCCCTCGTCCGATACGCCAACGCATCTGGCGCTTTACCGTCGCTATGCCGAAATCGGTGGCATTGTGCATACCCACTCGCGCCACGCCACCATCTGGTCACAGGCCGGGCTGGATCTCCCCGCCTGGGGCACCACGCACGCCGATTATTTCTATGGTGCCATCCCCTGCACGCGACAGATGACCGCAGAGGAGATTAACGGCGAATATGAATATCAGACCGGCGAAGTGATCATTGAAACTTTCGAAGAACGCGGCAGGAGTCCGGCACAAATCCCGGCGGTATTGGTGCATTCTCACGGTCCGTTTGCCTGGGGCAATAACGCCGCCGATGCGGTGCATAATGCCGTGGTACTCGAAGAGTGCGCCTATATGGGCCTGTTCTCGCGCCAGCTTGCGCCGCAGCTTCCTGCGATGCAAAACGAACTTCTGGATAAGCATTACCTGCGTAAGCATGGGGCCAATGCCTATTACGGGCAGTAATCTATCACGCCGGGGCTTCATTGCCCCGGCACTACGAATTGATATGTTCCTTGCTGTAACGTCGCTTCCACGCAGCTGGCGTTAAACCGGTGTGTTTGCGAAAAATCTGTCGGAAATAGCCAACGTCATTAAACCCGCACAATGCCGCCACTTCCGTGAGCGATCGCGCTTCGCTAATTAACAGCTTTTCGGCTTCGCGCACTCGCTGGCGGTGGATTGCTTCTGTTAACGTCAGATGAAACACCCGCCGATAGACACGCCCAAGATAATCGGCATTGCAGTACAGCTCGCGGGCTAAAAGCGCCGTAGAAAGCGGGCGATGATATTGCGTGCGGATCAGTTTCTGCGCTTTCCAGGCAAGCGTGGTACCTGCGGCATCGGCCTGTTCATCAAGACGCGCGTCACGGGTGAGTTGCTGCAAAATCAGCAGCACAATAAACTCCAGCGCCGGAGTGCGTTGATGCTTTTCCTGTTCGCTTAAGAACTGGCGAAACAGGGCCACCAGCGCCTGCGGATCGGCAACCTTCGTTTGTTGCGGCACGCTAAGATGAGTGAGCCAGCGCGGGTCGCTATCCGGCGCTTTAACCTCAAAATGCAGCCAGTAAAATTTGAGATCGGCGGGAAAATCCTCTACCCCAACATGCTGTCGGTTCGGCCAGAGTAATAAACTCTCTCCCGCATCGACCAGAAATATCCGCTCTTCTTCCTGAATCGCTAATCGACCTTTTTCGACAAAGATAATTTCCCATGACTCCAGCCGCCTTGCCGGATGCCTCCCTACGCCACGGGAAATAAATAATCCACCATTTTGCACTTTAATCGGTAACGTCATGGATAATTCGAGCATTGATATGTAATTTCCCGCTTATTCATTAATGATTAAACACATTACCTTTTGATTATTAATCAAAAACATTAATTTCACCTGATCCAATTCACACTTTTAAATTCAGGTCGGAATCGTCACCTTTTTTTACTCTTTTCTCGCCTTGTTGATATTCCCGTTCACGGCAGAATTAATCATGTCATTTCAATAAAACTAAAAATTGCTCCCTATGCACGAGGAATATCTATGACCTCTACACCGATTACTACCGCTGATATCGCTAAAGGTAAAATTGACGATGCGTTATCTGTACGGGAAAAAATAGGCTACGGCCTGGGTGACGCAGGCGGCACCGTAATAACTTGCCTGATCATGAACTTTCTCACCTTTTTCTACACCGACGTTTTTGGCTTAACTCCGGCGCTGGTCGGCACGCTGTTTATTGCACTGCGCGTGTTTGATGCCATCTCCGACCCGGTGATGGGCGTCATTGCCGACCGGACGCAAAGTCGCTGGGGGCGCTTTCGTCCGTGGCAGTTGTGGATTGCCATTCCCATCGGCATTATCGGCATCCTGACGTTCACCGTGCCAGATGCCAGCATGGGAGTAAAAATCGCCTGGGCGTTCGGCACTTACCTGCTCCTTTCAGTCGGTTATACCGCCATCAACGTGCCGTACTGCGCGCTGATCAACACCATGACCACCCGCCACAATGAAGTGATCTCCTGCCAGTCCTGGCGATTCGTTCTCTGCGGCGTAGCG
The DNA here is from genome assembly GCF_009820205.1 of Escherichia sp. HH26CH. NCBI lineage: Bacteria > Pseudomonadati > Pseudomonadota > Gammaproteobacteria > Enterobacterales > Enterobacteriaceae > Escherichia > Escherichia sp. HH26CH. Next base: position 24,336 of record NZ_VNXM01000028.1, on the reverse strand, counting down.
GGATTTCTGGTTTCGGTTGGCCTGCCGTGGATGGTAGATCTCTTCGGTCAGGATAATGCCGCGCGCGGCTATCAACTGGGCGTCGGCGTGCTGTGCGCCATCGCTGTAGTGATGTTCCTGTGCTGTTTCTTCTGGGTTCGTGAACGGGTGCCACTCTCCACAATGGGGAAATTTACCCTGCGCGAACATCTTGCCGGGCTGCGAAACAACGACCAACTGCTGCTGATGCTGGTCATGTCTTTCCTGCTGATTAACGTCTTTAATATTCGCGGCGGTGGGTATATGTACTTCATTACCTACGTCTTACAAGGCAGTACGGGCTACACGTCGCTGTTCTTCACTATGGTCACCTTCGCCTCCATTATCGGCTCGGTGATTGTCAGCCCGTTAACGCGACGTTTCGATACCGTCAAAATTTACTACTACACCAACCTGCTCCTCGCCGCGCTGGCGGTGTTGATGTGGTTCCTGCCTTCTGGCCCGGCTTATCAAACGCTGTGGCTGGCGGTGATCCTTGGTAATGGCGTGATTCTTGGCTTCACATTGCCATTGCACTTCTCATTGATGGCCTTTGCCGATGACTACGGCGAGTGGAAAACCCGCGTACGTTCTTCCGGCATGAACTTCGCCTTCAATCTGTTTTTCATCAAGCTGGCCTGGGCCTCCAGCGCCGGGATCATCAGCCTGCTGTTTATTTTTGTCGCCTACCAGCCAGGCGTGGAAAACCAGACCGCCAGTTCGCTTGGCGGGATCGCGGCGATGGAAACATTGCTGCCTGCGCTGTTCCACCTGCTGCTGGCGATGGCGATCCGCTTTTGCAAACTCAATAACCCTATGATGTCACGCATTGCTAGCGACCTGCGTCAGCGTCATGTACAGCCTTAAGGAGCACAAGATGAACATTTCGGAAGTCGATCTGCATAAACTGACGGTCAGCGATCCGTTCCTCGGTCAGTACCAACAACTGGTCCGCGACGTGGTGATTCCTTATCAGTGGGATGCCTTGAACGATCGTATCCCAGAAGCGGAACCCAGCCATGCGATTGAAAACTTTCGCATTGCCGCAGGACTGCAAGACGGTGAATTTTACGGGATGGTGTTTCAGGACAGCGACGTCGCCAAATGGCTGGAAGCGGTAGCCTGGTCGCTGTGCCAGAAGCCGGATGCCGAACTGGAAAAAACTGCTGACGAGGTAATCGAACTGGTCGCTTCCGCCCAGTGCGAAGATGGCTATCTCAATACTTACTTTACGGTAAAAGCGCCCGAAGAACGCTGGAGCAATCTGGCGGAGTGTCATGAACTTTACTGCGCCGGTCATCTGATTGAAGCCGGAGTCGCCTTCTTCCAGGCCACGGGCAAGCGGCGCTTGCTGGAAGTGGTTTGCCGTCTGGCCGATCATATCGACAGCGTATTTGGTCCAGGTGAAAGTAAGTTACACGGTTATCCTGGTCACCCGGAAATTGAACTGGCACTAATGCGCCTGTATGAAGTGACCGAAGAGCCGCGCTACCTGGCGCTGACGAACTATTTTGTCGAACAGCGTGGTGCGCAACCGCACTATTACGACCAGGAATATGAAAAGCGCGGGCAGACCTCGCACTGGCACACCTACGGCCCGGCGTGGATGGTGAAAGACAAAGCCTACAGCCAGGCACATTTGCCCATCGCACAGCAGCAAACCGCCATTGGTCACGCGGTACGTTTTGTCTACCTGATGACCGGCGTCGCGCATCTCGCGCGTTTAAGTCACGATGAAAGCAAGCGTCAGGACTGCCTGCGGCTGTGGAACAATATGGCCCAGCGTCAGTTATATATTACCGGCGGCATTGGCTCACAAAGCAGCGGCGAAGCGTTTAGCAGCGATTACGATCTGCCGAATGACACGGTATACGCCGAAAGCTGTGCTTCCATCGGCCTGATGATGTTCGCCCGGCGAATGCTGGAAATGGAAGGCGACAGTCAATATGCCGATGTGATGGAGCGCGCACTGTACAACACCGTGCTCGGCGGCATGGCGCTGGATGGCAAACATTTCTTCTATGTGAATCCGCTGGAAGTACATCCAAAATCGCTGAAATTCAACCATATCTACGATCACGTTAAGCCGATCCGCCAGCGTTGGTTTGGTTGCGCTTGTTGTCCGCCAAATATCGCCCGCGTGCTAACCTCGATTGGTCATTATCTCTACACGCCGCGTGAAGATGCGTTGTATATCAACATCTACGCAGGAAACAGCATGGAAGTGCCGGTAGAAAATGGCACGCTGCGTCTGCGGGTTAGCGGAAACTATCCGTGGCAGGAACAGGTGACAATTGCGGTTGAATCGCCCCAGCCGGTGCGTCATACGCTGGCTTTACGTCTGCCGGACTGGTGCACACAGCCGCAGATTACATTGAATGGGGAAGAGGTCGAGCAGGATATTCGTAAAGGGTATTTGCACATTACCCGCGAATGGCAGGAGGGCGACACGCTGAATCTGACTTTGCCAATGCCGGTACGTCGCGTTTACGGTAACCCGCTGGTGCGTCACGTCGCCGGAAAAGTGGCGATTCAGCGCGGCCCGCTGGTATATTGCCTGGAACAGGCCGACAACGGCGAGTCACTGCATAATTTGTGGCTGCCCGCCGATGCGCCATTTACGACATTTGAAGGTAAGGGATTGTTCAGCCATAAGATCTTAATCCAGGCACCGGGTTACCGGTATGAACAGAGCTATCCAGAGCAGCAACCGCTGTGGCATTACGACAGCGCGCCAGCCAAACGCCAGCCGCAAACTCTGACATTTATCCCGTGGTTTAGCTGGGCTAACCGGGGTGAAGGCGAAATGCGGATCTGGGTGAATGAGGAAAACCAGTGCCATCCGTAGGTTGGATAAGGCGCTCGCGCCGCATCCAACGTAGGGTGCACATTGCCTGATGCGACGCTTAACGCGTCTTATCAAGCCTGAAGGTCAGTGCGAGAGCGTAGGCCAGCCGCACCGACATCCACCGGTAAATTAAAAACGCCAGCTCACGCCGGTGACAAAGGTAAAACTCTCATTACGATCAATCATCGGGCTGTCGGTAATCTCTTCCGGCAGCTCGCTGTATCCGGCACTCGCCATCAATACGATGTGCTCTCCTATCGGGTATTTTGCCGTCAGGCTGACATAGGGCACCCAGGCATCCTGCGCGGAATAACTTGCCAGACCGCTACGACGGGACTCACTCTCTGAAATGCCATAGTAATAGTCACTGAAATTCTCGTCATAATAGAGAACGCCCAGTGCAGGTGTCAGCGACAGGCGACCTATCTGCATTTTGTGAAATACCGATAGCTCCCCCACCCAGCCGTTGCTGTTATCCAGAACGTCCGCAGCCGCAGAGGCTTTCACGGTTCCCCAACGCTCGTGGTGATACCAGGCAACCCCCGCCATAGCCGTACTATCACGCTTATCAAGCTGTTGCATGGCATGATCGTCATTATCTGCAGGGTCAAATTCCAGCGGCATCCAGGATGCGGTCAGGCTAAGTTCATTTTTTTCACTTTGCGACAGAATAAAACCTAACGTGGTCTGACGAACATAAAAAGAATCACCTTCATAACTAATCAGCGGAATTGCCTTTGTATTTTCATTATAACCACGATAAGGCGATTCATTATAAGCTGCACCAGCACCAATGGATAATTCAGAAGCAGTAGCGCTTGCCATAAAAGGCAACGCAAATAACGCCACAGTATTGCGGTTAATTAACATGTCCGGTATTCCATTTTAAAATAAGATAAAAAAGAGTCGGCATAATAATGCTTACAATTTCTCCGGTGCAAGATTCATATTTATATAGTAATATATAAAATTATATATAATTGGGCTGTTGCGATGACAAAATTACAACTTAAGTACCGGGAGTTAAAAATTATCTCGGTAATCGCTGCCAGTGAAAATATCAGCCATGCCGCGACTGTACTTGGATTCGCACAGGCCAACGTCAGCAAATATCTTGCTGATTTTGAATCAAAAGTAGGTTTAAAAGTCTTTGACCGAACCACCCGGCAGTTGATGCTCACACCTTTTGGTACCGCGCTGTTACCGTACATCAACGACATGCTGGACAGAAACGAGCAACTTAATAATTTTATTGCAGATTATAAGCATGAGAAACGTGGTCGGGTCACCATCTACGCCCCAACCGGCATAATTACCTATTTATCCAAACATGTTATCGATAAAATTAAAGATATCGGTGATATCACCTTATCGCTAAAAACCTGCAATCTTGAGCGTAATGCCTTTTATGAAGGTGTCGAATTTCCCGATGATTGTGATGTTTTAATCAGCTATGCTCCACCAAAAGATGAATCGCTGGTTGCCAGTTTTATTACGCAATATGCCGTAACCGCTTATGCCAGTCAGCGCTATCTTGAGAAACATCCCATTAGCCGTCCTGACGAACTCGAACATCACTCCTGTATTTTGATCGACTCGATGATGATCGACGACGCGAATATCTGGCGCTTCAACGTCGCCGGGAGTAAAGAGGTACGGGATTATCGCGTGAAGGGAAATTACGTTTGCGACAACACGCAATCGGCGCTGGAGCTGGCACGAAATCACCTGGGGATTGTGTTTGCGCCAGACAAAAGTGTGCAGAGCGACCTGCAAGACGGCACGCTGGTGCCCTGCTTTCAGCAACCGTATGAATGGTGGCTGGATCTGGTGGCTATCTTCCGTAAACGGGAATACCAGCCCTGGCGGGTCCAGTATGTGCTGGATGAAATGCTGCGTGAAATTCGCCACCAGCTTGCTCAGTCGCAGCAACTGCGGCCTGAACAAGCGGCGGAAAGCGAAGATTAATGATCGAGATAAAGGTAATGCACCCAACTGGTCATGCGTAACAGCACTTTGCGCATCACCGAGACATGGCTGAAATGATCAGAGTAAACCGCCACCTGGGCGTAAATACCGTCTGGTAAAGCGCTCAACTCAGTGTGCTCATCCAGTTCAATGGTCGCGATAACGCCATCTGAACCCGGTGCTGTGTTTAACGTCTGTAAGGTGCCGGTCGACTGATAAGCTCCGCCGGGAACAGCTGGACTAATGGCTGCCAGCTTACCGCTGAATACCTTACCTGGCAGAGCATTAAACACCACTTCCGCATCATCGCCGGGAGCCAGTCGCAGCAAGGAGTTCTGACGGAACTGCGCCACAATTTGTCGTTTCTGATCGGGTATAAACACCATCACAGGACGTAGCGGCAGCGATGCGGCATAGGTACCCGGACGAATCAGCACTTGGGTCACATAACCATCGCTCGGCGCACGCACTATCGTCTGCTCAAGGTTATATTTTGCTTCCGCGAGCTGCGCTTTCAGGCTGGCGATTTGAGAATGTTCACCCAACACCAGGCTATCCAGCTGGCTCTGGATCTGTTTTTGTTCCGCCGCCGATGACTTTACGGAGGCTTCCTGCGCCAGATAATTTTGCCGCGCCACATCAATATCGCGTTCTGAAAACGGGTTTACTTTCGCCTGGCTGCCGCGTGCGTAACGCTGGTACTCTTTAGCGAATTTATCCCGCGTGGCCTTTGCCTGCTGAGTATTCGCCGCCATCTCATCTAACTCTGCGCCCAACGCCCGCTGTTTATGTTCTGCGGTAACGATATCCGCCATCAGCCGATCCACCCGCGCCTGATAACGCGTCGGGTCCAGTCGAAATAGCACCTCACCTTTTTTAATCAGCGTATTTTTCTTGTCCGTCACTTCGATCACCACGCCTGTCACCTGCGGGACAACAGGAATAGAAATAACCGCTTTTTGCGCTTTAAAGGTATACGGATGGTTATAGTTCATTAACAGAATTAGACCGCTGACAATAAATATGCCACCCAGGGCCGCGGTGGGAATGGTCCATTTATTTACAGGAATTTTGAAGATCTTAAACATTGCCCATGCGAAAGCCACATAGGTCAAAATAATCAGTAAATCCATAAGTATTACTCGGCAGAAGAGGATTTGATGTCGGCGAGCTGTTTCTCCAGCCCGGCAATACGCTGTTGTAGTTGCACAACGGAGGAGTCATGGTTTTGCATTCCCCATCCCCGCTCCGGGCGGTAAAGCGTGGCCCAAATCCACAAAAATGGCCAGATAACATGCAGCGTAAAAAGACTCACCCAACCAGCAACATGAATGGCGTCGGCATGAGGATGATTACGTTTTTTAGCAATCAGGTAGGGAATATCATGTAAAATAATAATCCCATAGAATATCACCAGAAATACAAAAATAAGCACTCCCAGTGCAAAATAGTCCAGGAACATATTTCCCTCAGAGAATATAAAAAAGAACAATTAACGCATATTATGAAATGCCATGATGCAGTGCAATTTCCTTATTTATATAACGACATATTGTTTTTTATATACTTTCTGAAGTGTGCTACCTGGCTTTTCAACAGGTCGAGGTTTATCATATTGAAATAATGGAACTATTGACCAAACTAATGAATAACCCCAGTAAAACATCCACAGTACAGATAAAGCGTATTAAACCTTCAATTATCTACCGTTTATTGCTGATTGGCCTCGGAACACCAATGGTGATTTACGGTCTGGTTTGCGGCGTTTTAGGCATGTTTGGCTACGATCAGGTGAGATGGAACGACACCGTGATCCACGGCCTGCTGGCCCTGCCTGCGGGATTGCTTGCAGGCCTGTCAGTCAGTGTGTTCCTCACCGTGGTGATTGGCACCATCGCTTGTTTTGGTCTGTGGCTGTACAGCCTGGTCCGCCCGCTCACCATCGAAACGCGAGATTAAACGCCCGGCAATACACGCCGGGCAGCTTCCGCCAGAAACGCACTTCTGTTGGCGTAGTCTGGGTTATTGCGCACGTAGGTATCAATCTTGTTCAGTAATCTTTTCGGCATCGTAATATTGATACGTTCAGCCCGACCTTCGAACTGATTCATATTGATATCCACCAGCAACCATTGCCCGCCAATAAAGTCCTGCGCACGCTGGACCAGATGTGTTTCCACAGAGCCTGGAAGCGGCAACTCTTCATTCATCTCGCATAAGGTTTCGAAGTGCGCGACCAGTGCACTTCGCGCATCCTGGAAAGCGTTGTCCAGCGTATCACCAGCAAAATAACAGCCTGGAACATCAGGGAAAAAACCGCTGGCGCTGCCGTCAGGATCACTGTGGATATAGGCGGGATAAAACATATTGCCTCCTGAAATTTTAAAATGTTAAACCAGCCTGACGCCCAATTTGCGCCAGCGTACCGGGCTTAATATCTTTTTTAGGGTGCGGAACCGTCACCAGACCCGGATGAACAGGGTGGCGGAACTGATGATGACTACCACGGGTTCGAATATGTTCCCAGCCATGCTGCTTCAGGATGGCGATCACGTCTGCACTTTTCACATCCCTGCCCTTCCATGATTATACACACGATACACACACATTTAGCAATAACAATCACGATAGCGCGATTTATATGGGCCGTCAGGGGGATAAAGTTGACTCAGGAATGCCGTTCGGAAGAAGAATAACGGTGTGCAGTAACTTGTTGAAAAGATGTGAGGAGACTCGTAATTAAGTTCAATCAATATTCAGTCATTCAAGACGTAGACATTTGAATTGGTAAAACGCGCAAACGTCGCATCAGGCAATGAATACCCGATGCGACCAGCTTCTTACATCAGAACAGCCCCAACGGTTTATCCGAGTAGCTCACCAGCAGGCACTTGGTTTGCTGGTAATGCTCAAGCATCATTTTGTGGGTTTCGCGGCCAATGCCTGATTGTTTGTAGCCACCAAACGCCGCATGTGCCGGGTAAGCGTGATAACAGTTGGTCCACACGCGCCCGGCCTGAATGCCGCGCCCCATCTTATAGGCCAGATTACCGTTGCGGCTCCAGACACCCGCGCCCAGGCCATATTGCGTGTCGTTCGCCAGCTCCAGCGCTTCTTCCATCGTTTTGAAGGTGGTTACCGCCAGCACCGGGCCAAAAATCTCCTCCTGGAACACGCGCATATTGTTCTGACCAAACAGAATCGTCGGTTCGAGGTAGTAACCGTCTTTCAGTTCGCCTTCCAGCAGCTTGCGCCGCCCGCCGGTGAGCACGTCTGCGCCCTCTTTTTTACCAATATCAATGTAGTTGAGGATGGTTTCCAATTGCCCGTGAGAAACCTGCGCCCCCATTTGCGTCACGCTGTCGAGTGGGTTACCGCTGCGAATGCTTTCGACACGGCGGATGGCGCGTTCCATAAAGCGTTCGTAGATTGACTCCTGCACTAAGGCACGACTCGGACAGGTGCAAACTTCGCCCTGGTTAAAGGCAAACAGTGCAAAGCCTTCCAGCGCTTTATCAAAAAAGGCATCTTCTTCATCCATCACGTCAGCAAAGAAGATATTTGGCGATTTGCCGCCCAGCTCCAGCGTCACCGGAATAATGTTTTGCGTGGCGTATTGCATAATTTGTTGACCCACTTCCGTTGAGCCGGTAAACGCCACTTTGGCGATGCGTTTCGAGGTCGCCAGATATTCGCCAATTTCCCCACCTGCGCCGTTGACCACGTTTACCACCCCCGGCGGCAGTAAATTACCGACGATTTCCATTAGCAGCAGTACAGAAAGCGGGGTAAGACGTGCGGGTTTCAGCACCACACAGTTGCCCGCCGCCAGCGCGGGAGCCATTTTCCAGCTCGCCATCAGCAGCGGGAAGTTCCACGGGATAATCTGCCCCACCACGCCTAACGGTTCATGGAAATGATAGGCCACGGTTTCGCTATCAACTTCACTGATCCCACCTTCCTGCGCCCGAATACACGAGGCGAAATAGCGGAAATGGTCAATCGCCAGCGGTACATCAGCAGCACTGGTTTCGCGAATGGGTTTGCCGTTATCCCAGGTTTCAGCCGTCGCTAACAGTTCAAGGTTTTGTTCCATTCGATCGGCAATCTTAAACAGAATCGCCGCGCGATCCTGCACCGAAGTATGCGCCCATTTATCTTTCACTTTATGCGCAGCATCCAGCGCCAGATCGATATCTCGTTTACACGAAGACGCCACTTCGCACAGTAGCTGCCCGGTCACCGGCGTCAGGTTCTGGTAATACTCGCCGTCGGCGGGTGCGACCCATTCGCCGCCAATAAAGTTGTCATAGCGGGCTTTTAACTTGAGGGGGAAGCCATACTCGCCGGGCTTAATCTGTGCTGAAGGGGGATTGTTGGTCATGATCGTCTCCTTGCGGTGTGAGGTATAACAAGGGTAGACGTGACTGGCGAAATCTTCGCCAGCTGGTGATAGCTTTACGACGGCTATCACGAATTTACGGGCAAGGATTACAGAGATAACTAAAACTCTCTCAAAAATCGCAAATTTTGAGAGAGTTGAAAAAGCGGCTGACAACTCGCCAGCCGTTGTGGGAATGATGATTACATTGCGGCGCGATAAATCGCCACAATTTCTTCGTGAGTTGCCTGAATCGGGTTAGTAAAGCCGCAGGCATCTTTCAGGGCATTGGTCGCCAGTACCGCGAAATCTTCTTCTTTCACGTTCAGGTCACGCAAGCCTGCCGGGATATTCACTTTCTTCGCCAGTTCACGGATGGCATTGATGCAGGCTTCTGCACCTTCCGCGTCGTTTTTACCTGTCACGTTAACACCCATCGCAGCAGCGCAGTCACGCAAACGTGCAGCAGCGACTTTGCTGTTGAACACCTGAACGTGTGGCAGCAGAACAGCATTACATACACCGTGTGGCAGGTTGTAGAAACCGCCCAGCTGGTGCGCCATCGCATGAACATAACCCAGAGACGCATTGTTGAACGCCATACCCGCGAGGAACTGAGCGTAAGCCATTGCTTCGCGCGCTTTCTCATTGCTGCCATCTTCAACGGCTAAGGGCAGGTTTTCAGCAATCATAGTCACCGCTTTCAGTGCGCAAGCGTCGGTGATCGGCGTGGCGGCAATAGACACATACGCTTCAATAGCGTGCGTTAAGGCATCCATACCCGTTGCAGCGGTCAGTGACTTCGGCATACCGATCATCAGCGAGGAGTCATTGACAGAAAGCAGCGGAGTGACGTGCTTATCCACAATCGCCATTTTGATGTGACGTGCTTCATCGGTGATGATGCAAAAACGGGTCATTTCTGATGCCGTACCCGCCGTGGTGTTGATGGCGATCATCGGCAACTGCGGTTTTGCAGAGCGGTCAACGCCTTCATAATCGCGGATGTCACCGCCGTTGGCTGCAACCAGCGCAATACCTTTTGCGCAGTCGTGTGGAGAACCACCGCCTAAGGAAATCACGCTATCGCAATTATTTTCTTTAAGTAATTTCAAACCTGCAGCGACGTTTTCCGTGGTGGGGTTAGGTTGGGTGCCATCATAAATAACGCTAAAAATATTGCGTTCTTCCAGTGCTTTTTGCACATCACCCGCCATACCCAATTTCGTTAACATATTGTCGGTGACAATTAAGGTACGGGTAAATCCATAATCTGCCATCATATTCATTGCATCATTCAATGAATCAGCACCAATAACATTCACGGAAGGAATAAAAAAGGTTGAAGCTGCCATAACACACTCCTGAAAGTGTAAAAAAGGGCGGGCAGCTTACTGAGGATTTTCATTTGAAAATATGATCAACATTACCGTTTATTAAAATATTTTTAATAAAAAGCACGTTACATTCATCAAATAACGTGCTTCCTTAACATTAATAAGAACTTTGTATTAATTCATATTTATTATGAATTAATCATTCCCTTATTTTTCGGGAAATAATAATGCGTCGCGCAATAAATGATCATTTCCACGACGCCGCGTAAAACCAATGCGGTCAAAATATTCCAGGATTTGAATTGCCAGCTTTCGGCCTACACCTAAGCGATCGCGGAAATCCGCCGCGCAGGTTGAACCACATTCCTGATCGAGATCGCGGATCATATTGGCAAATTCGACAATCCGATCGTTACGGTAATAACGATCTTTGACGATCGCAGTGATTATCCCCTGTTGGGCCGCCTGGCGTAGCGTCAAACGCATTGCCTGCTCGTCGGTTCCCGTCTCTTTTGCCAGGTCACGCACCCACCACGGCTCGTCACCAAACAGCGGCTCTGCTTTTTGCCAGATGGCCTGCTGCTCTTCGCTGAATCCCGCTTTATGATCCGGCAGATGCAGCCAACCGTGATGACTGAGGATGTCGCCGCTTTCGCGCATCTTTTCAATCAGCAACAGCACCAGCGCTTCATCTTCCATTGGCAACGCCATGCGCCGCAGACGCTCGCGCCCAGGACCTGGTTCATCGCGATGCTGCTCATGATAAGTCGCCAGGGTATCGAGAATTTTACGCTGCCAACGAGCGGCAACCGGTGCATTCAGCAAGCTGTAACCGGCCTGAATATAGCCCGGTTGCTGCAGCAGTTCACGCATCCCTTCGCCGTTGAGCTGGCGCGCCCAGGCGAAATCAGCAAGGTTAACCGCTCCGCGTTCCAGATGAATAGCTAACGCATCGGCATCGCTCTGCGCCTGTGCAAGAGACGCCAGCCATTGCAGATATTCCGGCTTACGTTTACCGCGACGCGGCGGGTTAAGCATCACCACGCGCGCCCCCGCCAGCGTGTTGCGGGCCGAGATATCGCGTAGCACTAAGCGATCGTTATCTGCCAGCCACAGCGGCGCGTCGAACACCAACTCGGCAAGGTTATCTTCCAGCAGCGAAACGCGTCCCGTAACGTGGCTGGCGGCGTGGTGAATATGCAGCGGCTGCCACTGGGTCAACGGTGTATGAGTTTGAAGCTCGACTATCACCCGCGTAAACGGCTCCGGCGGCGCATCGGCAAGCAACCAGTCCCCACGGTTAATCTGTTCTTTTTCCGCATCACCCGCGATGTTAAGCGCAATACGCTGCCCGGCATGAGCTGCATTTGTTGGCTGATTTTGCGCATGCAGCGCACGCACGCGCATCGGTTTATTTACACCAGTCAGCCAGAGTGAATCGCCTACCTTCACTTCCCCACTTAACGCCGTACCGGTGACGACCAGCCCGGCACCTTTTACGGTAAAAGCACGGTCGATAGCGAGGCGGAAGCTATGTTGGCTGGCGTGTTCGCGTTCCGGCAACTGAAGCAGATGTTCGCGCAGAGCATCAATTCCCCGACCTTCGGTTGCTGCGGTGATAAACAGTTTTGCCTCAGCAAAACCGTATTCCCGCAGTACCTCCTTTACCTGGCGTTCAACCTCATCAACACGCGCTTCGTCCACGCGATCGGCTTTGGTCAGCGCCACTGTCAGCATCGGGTTACCGGTCAGCTGCAAAATCGCCAGATGCTCACGAGTCTGTGCCATCACGCCGTCATCGCACGCCACCACCAACAGCGCGTGATCGATACCCCCGACGCCCGCCAGCATGTTGGAAAGAAACTTTTCATGACCGGGAACGTCGATAAAACCCGGAACACGACCATCCGGCTGCGGCCAGTAGGCATAGCCGAGATCGATGGTCATGCCGCGCTTTTTTTCTTCCGGCAGACGGTCGGCATTTACGCCAGTAATCGCCTGCAATAAGGTTGTTTTGCCGTGGTCAACGTGTCCGGCAGTCGCAATAATCATTTCAACAACATCTCCAAAAACCGTTGCTCATCTTCAAGGCAGCGTAAATCCAGCCACAATCGTCCGTCATAAATACGACCAATCACCGGCACTGGCAATTCACGCCAGCGGGCGGCTAATGACTCAAGGTGGCTACCGCGTCCATCATGGGGTGTAAACGTTAATGCCGCGCTCGGCAGGCGATCAACCGGCAGCGAACCACTGCCAATCTGCGAAAGACATGGCATAACCTGTACCGCAAACTCCGCGCCGTAATGTGCGGCAAGGGGGGCCTGTAAACGTTGTGCCTGGATTTGAATGACCTCTGCGCTGCGGGTAAGCAGACGCAGGGTCGGTAATTTTTCACTCAGCGCCTCAGGGTGTAAATAAAGACGCAACGTGGCTTCCAGCGCCGCGAGGGTCATTTTATCCGCGCGTAATGCACGCTTCAGCGGATGGCTTTGCAGGCGGGCAATCATCTCTTTTTTACCGACGATAATCCCTGCCTGCGGTCCGCCTAACAGCTTGTCGCCGGAGAAGCTCACCAGACTGACGCCCGCCGCAATCAACTCCTGCGGCATTGGCTCTTTCGGCAAACCGTACTGGCTAAGATCGACCAGCGAGCCGCTGCCTAAGTCAGTCACTACGGGAACATCCAGCTCTTTGCCGAGCGCCACCAGTTCAGCTTCATCTATCGCTTTGGTGAACCCCTGAATGCTGTAGTTACTGGTATGTACCTTCATCAACAGCGCGGTATTTTCATTCACCGCCTGGCGATAATCATTAGCGTGCGTGCGATTGGTGGTCCCCACTTCGTGTAGGGTGCAGCCTGCCTGACGCATAACATCGGGAATACGAAACGCGCCGCCAATCTCCACCAGTTCGCCGCGAGATACCACCACCTCTTTCCCACTGGCAGTGGCCGCCAACATCAACAAGACCGCCGCCGCATTGTTATTAACGATACAGGCATCTTCCGCCCCCGTAATACGGCACAGCAGCTGCGCCAGCGCCCGATCGCGATGTCCGCGTCCGGCGTCATCCAGATCGTATTCGAGGGTTACTGGCGAACGCATAGCCTGCGCAACAGCCTCCACCGCGGCTTCCGCCTGTAAAGCTCGCCCAAGGTTGGTATGCAGCACGGTTCCCGTCAGGTTGATCACCGGACGCAGCGCGCTTTGCGCCTCTTTCGTCAACCGGGCATCAACTTCTTGCGCCCAGTTTTCACACCACGCGGGTAGCGTCTGGCTGTCACGAATCACTTCTCGCGCTTCGTCAAGCATCTGACGCAGCAACTCCACCACGCGGGTGTGACCATAGGTATCACGCAAAGAAAGGAAAGAGCTATCGCGCAATAAGCGATCAATAGCCGGAAGTTGACTATAGAGGGAACGCGTTTCGGTTGTCATAGGAAACCTGGTTGATCAAGGCCCTCTCACACGGAGAAGGGCGTTTAACATAACCACGGATTGTAACGTGAGATGGGTCAGGAGGACATATCGCGCATCAAGCCTTTGGCGGTTCGGTGCGAGCAAAGCTTTCGCGGCTAAACAGGTTTTCGACCAGTTTGACTAAGTGTGGGCGGTCGACACACCAGCCTGGCGCAACGCGGCGGAAATTGAGATATCCAACGGCGCAGGCAATGGCGATAGTCGCCAGGTTGACCATATCGGTTTTGAGCGTGCCATCGACCAGATATCCTTCCAGCACATCCAGGCTGCGGTTGATTTTCTCCCGCTGGCGTAACAATTCATCTTCAGACTGCTGCGCCGCCGGACGAGCCTGTTCACGCACCGATACCAGCCCGGCATCCATAATGCCATCCGCCAGCGCCTCAATTTTGCGCACCCGCAACGACTCCAGCGGATCGCGCGGCAACATCGCCGGAGCGACATTCATTAATTCAATATATTCAGCGATGATCGGCGAATCAAACCAACATTCGCCCTCTTCAGTCACCAGCACCGGCACTTTCCCTAACGGGTTAAATTGCGCCACGCCGTTGTCCGCGTTATAGGGCAGTTCATTAATAAATTCGAAAGTTATGCCCTTTTCTAACAACAGAATAGAAAGTTTGCGTACAAACGGGCTGGTGTAGCTACCGACGAGTTTCATGCCGAGTCCTTTGTGCGAGGAAAAATATCAGTATGGCTCAGGCTCACGCAAAACACAGGTGATATAAGTCTCAATGATCCAAATAAAGATAATGCATCCAACTGGTCATTCTTAGCAGTACCTTCCGCATCACCGAAACATGGCTGAAATGGTCAGAGTAAACCGCCACTTGGGCGTAGATACCGTCAGGTAAGGCATCAATATCAGCGTTAGGGTCCAGTTCGATGGTTCCCAGCACACCGTCCGTGCCGGGTACAACGGTTAATGATTGCAGTACCCCCTGCGCCTGATACGAACCACCAGGCACCACCGGCAAGATGCTGGTCAGTTTGCCGTGGAATACCTGCCCAGGTAGCGCGTTAAACACCACTTCCGCATCATCGCCGGGTTTCAGACGTAACAGCGAGTTTTGCCGAAATTGGGCGACAATTTGCCGTTTTTGCTCGGGGATGAAAACCATCACCGGACGCAACGGCAAGGCAGCTGCGTATGTGCCTGGGCGGATCAGTACCTGAGTAACGTAGCCATTGCTTGGTGCGCGAATGACAGTCTGCTCAAGGTTATATTTTGCTTCAGTAAGTTGCGCTCTTAAGCTCACAATCTGCGATTGCTCACCGTTAACCATACTGTCGAGCTGGCTCTGGATTTGCGCCTGTTCCGCCACCGAACCTTTCACCAGCGCATCCTGCGCGAGAAAATTCTGCCGCGCATCGTCGATATCACGTTCTGAGAACGGATTCACTGCCGCCTGGCTGCCTTTCAGGTAACGTTGATAATTTTTAAACAGACGGTCGCGCTCCGCTGAAACCTGGGTGGTGTTGGCCTGCGCTTCAGTGAGCTGCGCGCGCAGCGTCTTTATATTATGCGTCGCCGTCATCAGGTCAGCCTGAAGCCTGTCGACTCGCGCCTGATAACGTACCGGGTCGAGCTTAAAAAGCACCTCGCCCTTCTGAATAAGCTGATTATTCTTGTCAGTGACTTCAGTCACGATCCCCGTCACCTGTGGCGTGATGGGAATAGCAATCACCGCTTTCTGTGCGGTAAAAGTGTAAGGGTGGTTGTAGTTCATCAACAAAATCAAACCACTCACCAGAAACACGCCTCCCAGCGCCGCCGTCGCCAGCGTCCACTGATTTACCGGAATGCGGAAGATTTTAAAGACCGCCCACGCCAGCGCCACGTAAGTTAAAACAATCAACAGATCCATAATTAGATCTCCGGGAACGTGGAATAGTCAGTCTTTTTCTCGGCGGCGAGTTGATGCTCCAGCCGGGAAATTCGGTCAGAAAGTGCGGCGATTTCCGGGTCAGTCGCTTTCTCCTGCAACGCAACATGTGACTGCATACCCCAGCCACGCTCCGGTTGATAGAGCGTCGCCCAGATCCACAGGAACGGCCAGATAACATGCAGAGTAAACAGGCTCACCCAGCCCGCCGTATGAATAGCGTCGGCATGGGGGTGATTGCGCTTTTTGGCAATCAGATAAGGGATGTCATGTATCGCGATGATTCCATAAAAAATCACCAGAAAGACGAAGATCAGCACTCCCAACGCGAAATAGTTTAGAAACATATCTGCCTCGGATTCACGTTTATCGGTGTTGTTTTTTGGCTGGCAGCCAGAAGGGAGTCAGGCTGATATTTTGACAATAATTCGGGTTCGCGATTCTCGCCATAACACCAAAGAATAATTTTTAGAGGTGATGAGTTGCTTAGTTACATAACGATTTTATGACGAAGGCATAACATGCTGCAGATCACATCAGGTGAACGCCGTAAGAAAATATCTTGTGATTCAGATCACAAAGATTCAACAAACTAACAAAACAAAAATGTGACATTACTCACATTTAAATGCCATTTTTAGCGAAAATCGCCGTCTTGTTGCTTTTTTACACAAGTATTTTGTGATGCACATCACGTCAATTACCTCTCTACCCCCTATATTTATGTGATTCATATCACACAAAAAGCCGTCGACTGGACAGTTAACCGATTCAGTGCCAGATTTCGCACTATCAACAAGGTCCGGCTACCTCTGCCGCCACATTAACAAAAAACCTCGGGCTTCCAGCCTGCGCGACAGCAAACATAAGAAGGGGTGTTTTTATGTCATCCGATATTAAGATCAAAGTGCAAAGCTTTGGTCGTTTCCTCAGCAACATGGTGATGCCAAATATCGGCGCGTTTATCGCGTGGGGTATCATCACCGCGTTATTTATTCCAACAGGGTGGTTACCGAACGAAACGCTGGCGAAGCTGGTCGGGCCGATGATCACTTATCTCCTGCCACTGCTGATCGGTTATACCGGTGGTAAGCTGGTAGGCGGCGAACGTGGCGGCGTAGTCGGTGCCATCACTACAATGGGCGTTATCGTCGGCGCAGATATGCCGATGTTCCTCGGTTCTATGATTGCAGGTCCGCTGGGCGGCTGGTGCATTAAGCACTTCGACCGCTGGGTAGACGGTAAGATCAAATCCGGTTTTGAGATGCTGGTGAATAACTTCTCCGCAGGCATCATCGGGATGATCCTCGCTATTCTGGCGTTCCTCGGCATTGGCCCGATTGTTGAAGCCCTGTCCAAAATGCTGGCTGCGGGCGTTAACTTCATGGTTGTCCATGACATGCTGCCGCTGGCGTCTATCTTTGTTGAACCGGCGAAAATCCTGTTCCTCAACAACGCCATTAACCACGGTATCTTCTCGCCGCTGGGTATTCAGCAGTCCCATGAACTGGGTAAATCCATCTTCTTCCTGATTGAAGCTAACCCAGGTCCGGGTATGGGCGTGCTGCTGGCGTACATGTTCTTTGGTCGTGGTAGCGCTAAACAGTCTGCGGGCGGTGCGGCAATCATCCACTTCCTGGGCGGTATCCACGAAATCTACTTCCCGTATGTGCTGATGAATCCGCGTCTGATTCTGGCCGTTATCCTCGGCGGTATGACTGGCGTGTTCACGCTGACTATCCTGGGCGGTGGTCTGGTTTCTCCGGCATCTCCGGGTTCTATCCTTGCTGTACTGGCAATGACACCAAAAGGTGCTTACTTCGCTAACATCGCGGGTGTGTGTGCGGCTATGGCAGTCTCCTTCGTTGTCTCTGCCATTCTGCTGAAAACCAGCAAAGTGAAAGAAGAAGATGATATTGAAGCAGCAACTCGTCGTATGCAGGACATGAAAGCTGAGTCTAAAGGTGCGTCTCCGCTGTCTGCGGGCGATGTGACTAACGACCTGAGCCACGTCCGTAAAATCATCGTTGCCTGTGATGCCGGTATGGGTTCCAGTGCGATGGGCGCAGGTGTGCTGCGTAAGAAAATTCAGGATGCAGGTCTGTCGCAGATTTCTGTTACTAACAGCGCGATCAACAACCTGCCGCCAGATGTGGACCTGGTCATCACTCACCGTGACCTGACCGAACGCGCTATGCGCCAGGTTCCGCAGGCACAGCATATTTCGCTGACCAACTTCCTCGACAGCGGCCTGTACACCAGCCTGACCGAACGTCTGGTTGCTGCCCAGCGCCATACTGAAAACGAAGTAAAAGTGAAAGACAGTCTGAAAGACAGCTTTGACGATTCCAGTGCTAACCTGTTCAAGCTAGGCGCGGAGAACATCTTCCTCGGTCGCAAAGCGGCCACCAAAGAAGAAGCGATTCGTTTTGCTGGCGAGCAGCTGGTGAAAGGCGGTTACGTTGAGCCGGAATACGTTCAGGCGATGCTGGATCGTGAAAAACTGACCCCGACTTATCTGGGTGAGTCCATCGCGGTACCGCACGGTACGGTTGAAGCGAAAGATCGCGTACTGAAAACGGGCGTGGTGTTCTGCCAGTACCCGGAAGGCGTGCGCTTCGGTGAAGAAGAAGATGACATTGCCCGTTTGGTGATTGGTATTGCTGCCCGTAACAACGAGCACATTCAGGTTATCACCAGCCTGACCAACGCACTGGATGATGAGTCCGTCATCGAGCGTCTGGCACACACCACCAGCGTGGATGAAGTGCTGGAACTGCTGGCAGGTCGTAAGTAATCCAATCCCACCTCTCCACATGGAGAAGGTGGGGCTTATTGCCTGATGCGCTACGCTTATCAGGCCTACAAAACAAAGCGCAGTTTGTTGAATTTGCACGTTCTTGTAGGCCGGATAAGGCGTTTACGCCGCATCCGGCGCGGCCCCTCTCCACATGGAGAGGGTTTGGGTGAGGGAAATGCCTCACCCCAGCCCTCTCGGGTAAAAACATTGATGAAGGTTAATACTATGAAAGCATTACATTTTGGCGCAGGTAATATCGGTCGTGGTTTTATCGGTAAACTGCTGGCAGACGCGGGTATCCAACTGACGTTTGCCGATGTCAATCAGGTGGTACTTGATGCCCTGAATGCCCGTCATAGCTATCAGGTTCATGTGGTCGGTGAAACCGAGCAGGTAGATACCGTTTCTGGCGTCAATGCTGTCAGCAGCATTGGTGATGATGTCGTTGATCTGATTGCTCAGGTTGATTTAGTCACTACCGCCGTGGGCCCGGTTGTGCTGGAACGTATTGCTCCGGCAATCGCCAAAGGGCTGGTGAAACGTAAAGAACAAGGTAATGAATCCCCACTGAACATTATCGCCTGTGAAAACATGGTACGCGGCACCACGCAACTGAAAGGCCATGTGATGAACGCTCTTCCTGAAGAGGCCAAAGCGTGGGTCGAAGAACATGTTGGCTTTGTGGACTCTGCCGTTGACCGCATCGTACCGCCTTCCGCTTCGGCAACGAACGATCCGCTGGAAGTGACAGTCGAAACCTTCAGCGAATGGATTGTCGATAAAACTCAGTTCAAAGGTGCACTGCCGAACATCCCAGGCATGGAGTTAACCGACAACCTGATGGCATTTGTTGAGCGTAAACTCTTCACCCTGAATACAGGTCATGCTATAACCGCGTACCTCGGAAAACTGGCAGGTCATCAGACCATTCGTGACGCAATTCTCGACGAGAAAATCCGCGCGGTGGTAAAAGGTGCGATGGAAGAAAGCGGCGCTGTACTGATTAAGCGTTACGGTTTTGACGCGGACAAACATGCGGCGTACATCCAGAAAATCCTTGGTCGTTTTGAAAACCCGTATCTGAAAGACGATGTAGAGCGCGTAGGCCGTCAGCCGCTGCGTAAACTGAGTGCTGGCGACCGCCTGATCAAGCCACTGCTCGGAACGCTGGAATATGGTCTGCCACATAAAAACCTGATTGAAGGTATTGCCGCTGCAATGCACTTCCGCAGTGAAGATGATCCGCAGGCTCAGGAACTGGCAGCACTGATTGCCGACAAAGGCCCGCAAGCCGCACTGGCGCAGATTTCTGGCCTTGATGCTAACAGCGAGGTTGTATCCGAGGCGGTAACCGCTTATAAAGCAATGCAATAATGGTGGACCAGGCGCAGGACTCCCTGCGCCCGAATAACAGATTGTCAGATATGCAGGCAACAATGGAACAAACCCAGGCCTTTGAAAACCGTGTGCTTGAGCGTCTGAATGCTGGCAAAACCGTGCGAAGCTTTCTGATTACCGCCGTCGAGCTTTTGACCGAGGCGGTAAATCTTCTGGTGCTTCAGGTATTCCGCAAAGACGATTACGCGGTGAAGTATGCTGTAGAACCGTTACTCGACGGCGATGGCCCGCTGGGCGATCTTTCTGTGCGTTTAAAACTCATTTACGGGTTGGGTGTCATTAACCGCCATGAATATGAAGATGCGGAACTGCTGATGGCATTGCGTGAAGAACTAAATCACGACGGCAATGAGTACGCCTTTACCGACGACGAAATTCTTGGCCCCTTTGGTGAGCTGCACTGTGTGGCGGCGTTACCACCGCCGCCACAGTTTGAGCCCGCAGACTCCAGTTTGTATGCAATGCAAATTCAGCGTTACCAACAGGCTGTGCGATCAACAATGGTCCTTTCACTGACAGAGCTGATTTCCAAAATCAGCTTAAAAAAAGCCTTTCAAAAGTAAGTACTTTCGCTTACTTCTCCTCTACCTGTTTCGGCCGATAAAGCCGACGATAATACTCCAGACGTTGTAGATATAACGGCACGCTTTCATCAGGTATTCCGGACGGAATCGCATTGCGGGGAGGAAGTTTTTTCAGATACTCCCGGAACGCCTGGCTCGATGCCATGAAATCTACAGCTTTATCGATAAGAAGCGGAACGTTTTCACCTAATTTGCCCATGATGATATCTCCGTATTACCCCGCGCCGGGAATGCGCGGCCGCCAATTTTAGTTTAGATCCCGGTATAAATGACATTAAGGAAAACGTGCTCAATCCTCAATAATGATCCTCTTCTGCTGTCTATCTTTTTTCTTTAAATTTCCTAATTAATCAATAGATTGGGTGATTTTCAAACACATTAATGGTTACAATCTGGAACTATTACAATGCCATCTGTTGTGAACAAAGCACCTGGTCGCGCATACTAGAGGCTATAAATTTATCTCTATCAGAAGTCATCACATGAAAGAAGTCGAAAAAAACGAAATCAAACGTCTCAGCGATCGCCTGGACGCTATCCGCCATCAGCAGGCTGACCTGTCACTGGTTGAAGCCGCAGATAAATATGCCGAACTGGAAAAAGAAAAAGCCACGCTGGAAGCCGAAATTGCTCGCCTGCGTGAAGTTCACAGCCAGAAACTCAGTAAAGAAGCGCAAAAACTGATGAAAATGCCCTTCCAGCGCGCGATTACCAAAAAAGAGCAGGCTGATATGGGCAAGCTGAAGAAAAGTGTTCGCGGACTGGTAGTTGTGCATCCGATGACCGCGCTGGGCCGTGAAATGGGCCTGCAAGAGATGACCGGATTCTCTAAGACCGCATTTTAAGCTTCTATCTCGCCCAGCCTCTCACGATTTACTCGCTCCTGTTGGCACATGCAGGAGCCTGATACCAGATATCGGATATCTTTAACATTCTTATCATTATTGATTCCATCTCACCGGCTCTTTGAAGCGCATATTACAGGCTAAATTCTGAAATTATGGTATGGAATAAAAAAGTGATATATAAGCGATAACAATGAATTAATACATATTAATGCCTGTAACAGGCATTAATTATTTATATTAATCGTTCAGCATCACACACTTCCCAAGAAAACATCACCATGCTGAATATTAACATTTCTCCTGGTCGGTGTTTTCATCCGGTGAAACATTTGACATTGATTGACATCGATCATTAAAATCCGCGCGATTAATATTATTGGCTACAATCTGAAATTGTCTGACATTTAATGTCATATTCGCACTACCAATTAATACAACAATTAATAGAAAAAGTCTCTTATAAATTTATATAACGTATATTTTCCACTCGAATCATTCATAAAAAGGATGATTACGCTGTAACAGTTAACGTATCGGGATCATGAAAAGGAATTCACCCTATGAGCATCAAAAAAGCACTATTAAGCATGTTTATAACATTGCCACTCTGGGTATTGACTGGGTGTGACTATATTGAGAAAGCGAATCTGATCGACGATCTCGCCAAACAGCAAGAATTGCAAAAAAGTAAAATAGAGATTCTTGAAAAACAACAAGAACAATATAAAAGAAATATAGAATTTATTGAAAATCAACAAATTAATATTGCAAACACCACTAAAGCGCTGGCAGGGGTAGTAAAGGGAGTCAAAGACAAACAGAACGAATTTGTCTTCACCGAATTTAACCCAGCACAAACAAAATACTTCATTTTAAACAATGGCTCGGTTGGTTTGGCAGGCCGGGTGCTGGCTATTGATTCGGTTGAAAATGGCAGCGTTATTCGTATTTCGCTGGTCAACCTATTAAGCGTTCCCGTATCAAACATTGGCTTTCATGCGACATGGGGCAATGAAAGACCCACCGATGCCAAAGCGCTGGCAAAGTGGCAGCAACTGCTTTTTAACACCACCCTGAACTCCACCCTGCAATTAATGCCTGGTCAATGGCAAGACATTAATCTGACATTAAAAGGCGTTTCGCCTAATAACCTGAAGTATCTAAAGTTGTCCATCAATATGGCCAATCTCCAGTTCGAAACCGTTCAACCTG
This sequence comes from Escherichia sp. HH26CH, assembly GCF_009820205.1. Taxonomy (NCBI): domain Bacteria; kingdom Pseudomonadati; phylum Pseudomonadota; class Gammaproteobacteria; order Enterobacterales; family Enterobacteriaceae; genus Escherichia; species Escherichia sp. HH26CH. Next base: position 1,571 of record NZ_VNXM01000028.1, on the reverse strand, counting down.
CTGAAACCCGGCAGCGAAAAAACAAAAAATAAATGCAGCTTCTGCGCTTATATCAAGGAATAGAGAGCATCAATAATGAACAAAATTTTTAAAGTTATCTGGAATCCAGCGACGGGCAGTTACACCGTTGCCAGCGAAACGGCAAAAAGTCGTGGGAAAAAGAGCGGGCGCAGTAAGCTGTTAATTTCTGCGTTAGTTGCCGGTGGGTTACTCTCACCCGTTGGGGCCTATGCTGAGGTTACACTTGACGGTGGTAAAAGCGCAGAAGAAGCTGCAGGCGAAGCTCCACTGGGTGATAACTGGATTGCCATTGGTAAAGGTGCAATCGCAGCATCAAATACAATGAGTCCAGGGGCGCAAACAGGTACAGGAAGTGTTGCGATTGGGGCAAAAGCGAACTCCGGGGTGGGAAGTACTGCACTAGGCTTCTCAAGTAACGCGTCAGGAGAAAGATCGGTCGCCTTAGGGCAAGCAACGGTATCCACGGGTAGCCGCTCAATCGCCATCGGCAGTGCAGCTAAAGCGACCAGCGATTATACCCTTGCACTGGGGAATTCTGCTCAAGCTACAACTGAAGGCGCCATAGCGATGGGCAAGGAAACGGTAGCAAGTGCTATGGATGCACTTGCATTCGGGAGACTGGCAAAGGCGTCAGGAACTAACTCCATTGCCGCAGGTAGAGAGAGTGCTGCTAGTGGTGAAGACAGCCTTGCAGTAGGTAGACTGTCCGTTGCCAGCGCCGCAAACGCGGTTGCAATCGGCGCAGAGACCAAGGCCGCTGAAAATGCAACGGCAGTGGGTACTGATGCGCAAGCTAATGGACTTAATAGTATCGCGTTGGGCTCCGGGAGTATTGCCGATGCCGACAACACGATTGCTCTGGGCAATCAAAGTCAGGCAGTAGCGGCTGGCGCAATTGCCATCGGTCAAGGGAATAAAGCTGACGGCGCAAATGCTATCGCGCTGGGTAATGGTAGTATTACAGGTGGTGTAAATGCTATTGCTCTTGGACAAGGCAGTTATGCCGGTTTAGAAAATGGCACTGCAATTGGTGCTCAAGCCAGTGCTCAGGGGAAAAATTCAGTTGCTCTGGGTGCTGGTTCTGTCGCGACTGAAGCGGATACTGTCTCCGTGGGTAACACAACAGTTCAGCGAAAAATTGTCAATATGGCAAAAGGTGATATCGACACTGACAGTACTGATGCCATCAATGGATCACAGCTTTATGCTATTAGTAAGTCAGTAGCGGATAATCTTGGTGGAGGAGCGACCGTCAATTCACAGGGCGTCGTGACTTCCCCAAATTACAGACTGAAAAATGGTATTTATGGCAATGTTGGCGACGCCTTAGCGGATCTAAACACGAATACGATACAATGGGACTCCCTTAAAAAGGGATATAGTGCGGCACATGGTACAGATGCCACCAGCAAAATCACTAACGTCACCGCTGGCGACCTTTCAGCCACCAGCACCGACGCCGTCAACGGCTCGCAGCTGAAAGCGACCAAGGACGATGTGGCGGCAAACACCACCAACATCACTAACCTGACGAGCGAAGTGGCTGGCAA
>NZ_VNXM01000024.1:0-235 GCF_009820205.1 Escherichia sp. HH26CH | reverse complement strand
CAGCTGGATAGAGTACTCGGCTACGAACCGAGCGGTCGGAGGTTCGAATCCTCCCGGATGCACCATATTCTCCGTAATCATCAGTGATGATGGTTAAGATGGATTTTCTTATTTGATATGGCTTTAGTAGCGGTATCAATATCAGCAGTAAAATAAGTTTTCCCGATGCATCCGTAGCTCAGCTGGATAGAGTACTCGGCTACGAACCGAGCGGTCGGAGGTTCGAATCCTCCCG
>NZ_VNXM01000074.1:0-38191 GCF_009820205.1 Escherichia sp. HH26CH | reverse complement strand
TGCATCCGTAGCTCAGCTGGATAGAGTACTCGGCTACGAACCGAGCGGTCGGAGGTTCGAATCCTCCCGGATGCACCATATTCTCCGTAACCTTCAGCAATGAACGTATCGAAGAGGTAGCGGTACTAACCGCAGGCACCATCTTCTCCCACAAATTTCCTTCAAAAATATTTCATTTCTAAATAACTACTTTATCTATAACCTGAATATTCTTCTCCTTCGCCATCAGCGACAAAATCAAGCAATTACGCTAAAGTAGCGTCATATTTTTCGACTTGCGAGAAGACCATGTACGAGCGTTATGCAGGTTTAATTTTTGATATGGATGGCACAATCCTGGATACGGAGCCTACGCACCGTAAAGCGTGGCGCGAAGTATTAGGACACTATGGTCTTCAGTACGATGTTCAGGCGATGATTGCGCTTAATGGCTCGCCCACGTGGCGCATTGCTCAGGCGATTATTGAACTGAATCAGGCCGATCTCGACCCGCATGCGCTGGCGCGTGAAAAAACAGAAGCAGTCAGAAGCATGTTACTCGATAGCGTCGAACCACTCCCCCTTGTTGAAGTGGTGAAAAGCTGGCACGGACGTCGACCAATGGCTGTAGGAACGGGGAGTGAAAGCGCCATCGCTGAGGCACTGCTAACGCACCTGGGATTACGCCGTTATTTTGACGCCGTCGTTGCTGCCGATCACGTCAAACATCATAAACCTGCGCCAGACACATTTTTGTTGTGCGCGCAGCATATGGGCGTGCAACCAACACAGTGTGTGGTCTTTGAAGATGCTGATTTCGGTATTCAGGCGGCCCGTGCTGCAGGCATGGACGCTGTGGATGTTCGCTTGCTGTGAGTGAAGCTTTATCGCTTTTATCGTTGTTTGCCAGTAGTTTCCTCAGCGCTACACTATTACCCGGTAATTCCGAAGTCGTGCTGGTTGCAATGTTGCTTTCCGGGGTAAGTCATCCCTGGGTTTTAGTGTTAACAGCAACAATGGGTAATAGCCTTGGAGGGTTAACTAACGTTATCCTTGGGCGTTTCTTTCCATTGCGTAAAACATCGCGCTGGCAAGAGAAAGCTACTGGTTGGCTGAAACGCTATGGTGCAGTCACGCTATTATTAAGCTGGATGCCCGTGGTTGGTGATTTACTGTGTCTGTTAGCGGGATGGATGCGCATCTCCTGGGGGCCAGTAATCTTTTTTTTGTGTCTTGGTAAAGCGTTACGTTATGTTGCAGTTGCAGCAGCGACCGTTCAGGGCATGATATGGTGGCACTAATTGTAGGCCTGCACACATGGTCACCATTACAGTTATGCTAATTAAAACGATTTTGACAGGCGGGAGGTCAATTTGATCCCGGACGTATCACAGGCGCTGGCCTGGCTGGAAAAACATCCTCAGGCGTTAAAGGGGATACAGCGTGGGCTTGAGCGCGAAACTTTGCGTGTTAATGCTGATGGCACACTGGCAACAACAGGTCATCCTGAAGCATTAGGTTCCGCACTGACGCATAAATGGATTACTACCGATTTTGCGGAAGCATTGCTGGAATTTATTACACCAGTGGATGGTGATATTGAACATATGCTGACCTTTATGCGCGATCTGCATCTCTATACGGCGCGCAATATGGGCGATGAGCGGATGTGGCCGTTAAGTATGCCATGCTATATCGCAGAAGGTCAGGACATCGAACTGGCACAGTACGGCACTTCTAACACCGGACGCTTTAAAACGCTGTACCGTGAAGGGCTGAAAAATCGCTATGGCGCGCTGATGCAAACCATTTCCGGCGTGCACTACAATTTCTCTTTGCCCATGGCATTCTGGCAAGCGAAGTGCGGCGATATCTCGGGCGCTGATGCCAAAGAGAAAATTTCTGAGGGCTATTTCCGCGTTATTCGCAATTACTATCGTTTCGGTTGGGTCATTCCTTATCTGTTTGGCGCGTCTCCGGCGATTTGTTCTTCTTTCTTGCAAGGAAAACCAACGTCGCTGCCGTTTGAGAAAACTGAGTGCGGTATGTATTACCTGCCGTATGCGACCTCTCTTCGTTTGAGCGATCTTGGCTATACCAACAAATCGCAAAGCAATCTTGGTATCACCTTTAACGATCTCTACGAGTACGTAGCGGGCCTTAAACAGGCAATCAAAACGCCATCGGAAGAGTACGCAAAGATTGGTATTGAGAAAGACGGTAAGCGGTTGCAAATCAACAGCAATGTGCTGCAGATTGAAAACGAACTGTACGCGCCTATTCGTCCAAAACGCGTTACCCGCAGCGGCGAGTCGCCTTCTGATGCACTGTTACGTGGCGGCATTGAATATATTGAAGTGCGTTCGCTGGACATCAACCCGTTCTCGCCGATTGGTGTAGATGAACAACAGGTGCGATTCCTCGACCTGTTTATGGTCTGGTGTGCGCTGGCTGATGCACCGGAAATGAGCAGTAGCGAACTTGCCTGTACACGCGTTAACTGGAACCGGGTGATCCTCGAAGGTCGCAAACCGGGCCTGACGCTGGGTATCGGCTGCGAAACCGCGCAGTTCCCGTTGCCGCAGGTGGGGAAAGATTTGTTCCGCGATCTAAAACGCGTGGCGCAAACGCTGGATAGCATTAACGGCGGCGAAGCGTACCAGAAAGTGTGTGATGAACTGGTCGCCTGCTTCGATAATCCCGATCTGACTTTCTCTGCCCGTATCTTAAGGTCTATGATTGATACTGGTATTGGCGGAACAGGTAAAGCGTTTGCTGAAGCGTACCGTAATCTGCTGCGTGAAGAGCCGCTGGAAATTCTGCGTGAAGAGGATTTTGTAGCCGAGCGCGAGGCGTCTGTACGCCGTCAGCAGGAAATGGAAGCCGCTGATACCGAACCGTTTGCGGTGTGGCTGGAAAAACACGCCTGACAGAAAAGAAAAAGGCCACTCGTGAGTGGCCAAAATTTCATCTCTGAATTCAGGGATGATGATAACAAATGCGCGTCTTTCATATACTCAGACTCGCCTGGGAAGAAAGAGTTCAGAAAATTTTTAAAAAAATTACCGGAGGTGGCTAAATGCCGTTGTTAGATAGCTTCACAGTCGATCATACCCGGATGGAAGCGCCTGCAGTTCGGGTGGCGAAAACAATGAACACCCCGCATGGCGACGCAATCACCGTGTTCGATCTGCGCTTCTGCGTGCCGAACAAAGAAGTGATGCCAGAAAGAGGGATCCATACCCTGGAGCACCTGTTTGCTGGTTTTATGCGTAACCATCTTAACGGTAATGGCGTTGAGATTATCGATATCTCGCCAATGGGCTGCCGCACCGGTTTTTATATGAGTCTGATTGGTACGCCAGATGAGCAGCGTGTCGCTAATGCCTGGAAAGCGGCAATGGAAGACGTGCTGAAAGTGCAGGATCAGAATCAGATCCCGGAACTGAACGTCTACCAGTGTGGTACTTATCAGATGCATTCGTTGCAGGAAGCGCAGGATATTGCGCGTAATATCCTGGAACGTGACGTACGCATCAACAGCAACGAAGAGTTGGCGCTGCCGAAAGAAAAGTTGCAGGAATTGCACATCTAGTCAATTGAAGAGGCCGGGCAGGTGATATCACCGCCCGGTTTTTATTACCTGTCAGTCACCCGATATTCCACGCTATGTGCTTCATCAGGTTGAGGAACTTCCAGCCTTGAGGCCATCCGCATCACGACCGCTTCAGGAACGGCATACTCGCGCCTGGCATTTTGCTGCTTCCATTGCGCCCACGGTACTTCCAGATAAACGATTTTTACTCGTGCACCGTAAGCCGTAAACAGACTGATGAGCTGGCTACGCAACTGGCGGGTAATGTTCGTTGCATTCCAGATGAACGGCTTCTTCTGGCGTAAAAAAACGCGCGCTTCTTCTTTTGCCTGTTGCACAATACGCCCGGTGGCGGTTTTGTCGTCCGGACTGGCATTGATTCGCCGCCGCATATCATCAAGGCTGATAACGTTCACTCTCTGGCACTGTTCACTGATAAAGCGATCTTTGCCCATACCCGGTAAACCACACAGCAAAATAACCTCAAAAGATTCAGCCTCCCAGGGAACAAAATCAGGAGAACTTTGTTCATGGGTCAGGTAATGCCAGCGTGCGGAATCCGAAGCGAATGAACGCACTTTTCCCCAGCATTGTTGCTCCTGGCAAAATAGCTCGAACAGCTCGATGCGTTCCAGCATTGATTGCTGATCATGACAATGGCGACCAAGCAGATCGGCACGAGCAAGCAAAGCGAGCAGACGTGTGTCGATACGCATTGCAGCCGTGAGCAGCAAACGCTCCGGTTCCGGACGTTCCAGTAACCATAGCGGTAACCCATGCAGACGCACCAGTGCAACAATTTGCTCGCGTAGCACGAACGGCGTCGGGATATCGCGCCATAAAATTTGTCGGGCCGTCAATTCACCCCGACGAGCATGGCCTGGAGACTGAATACGTCCGTTTTCCTGCACGGTAGTACTGCGCTTTTCAACGTCATGCAATAACGCCGCCGCCCATAAAATTTCCTGCTGCTGAGCGGGGAGTTGCTGAAACTCAGCCATCGCAACGAGTGCGTTCAGCACCATTTCAGTATGCACACCAACGTCGCCTTCACCATGATGCTCCGGGGCTTGCGGCGTGTTATGCATATCCTCAACCCAGCTAAAACGCTGGCGTAGCGTCGACCAGCGTTTGTCGTCGGTAAGTTGCCAAATCATGACTGTTCTCCATAAGCGAACTCATGGGCCATCCGCGCCCGTCGCCAGTGGCGTTTCCAGTGCTCGGTGGTTTTGACATGATTTTTGCGTACATACTTGAAGACGTTATGCGAAAAGTCAGCGACGGAAAACGCATCACTATTCCGGCTGACAATGCCTTCCAGCGTACAGGGTTGCCCGGTTTGCGTATCCCAGGGATCGAACGCGCCGCGCGCATTGGTCAGCGCCAGAAAATCACGTTGCCAGCTTTTTTCATCATTCCCCGGCTGCGGGCCGGAGATTTCGGGAACGCAGGGGAAATCAAACAGAGCGGCGTAAAACTGCACCTCTTCCCAGCTCAGCCATATATCCTGGCAGCGAACGGCAAACAGATAAAAATCCTGCTCCAGGGCGCGATATTCAATCGAATGAACGGCATAAAGATTTTCACCAAACAACTCCAGATCGCCGAGATCGTTTTTCAGCAGTTGCCAGCGTTGGCGAATTTTATAGGTCCATGCCGATTGTGTAGGCGCGGCATGGGAACGGGCAAACACGCCGTAGCGGTTAAGGCAGTTATTTTCACCGTCGAGTTTTTCTGTGTGCACCAATTGCGTGATGGCCTGTAAATCCTGCCAGTAATCGGTGTTAATACGGTCATCGCTGGTGGTGCCAGGGGAGAAGGGGTAATGCCAGGTTCTCCCGTATTTACGTTGGGTATTCATAATAATCCATTATTTTTTGTGTAATAAACGTACGCCCGCGAGGGTGCGAGTTATGGGGTTAAAAAAATGTGAGTATCACCCGCGAAAGCGAGGGCGAAGAAAAAAGTGAGTTAACAACCTGAGCGAATGCTCAGAACCGGTTAATGGTGAATGGAAGAGTTTGGGGCGGCGAAAAGATACACCGTTTGAGATGATAAAACAACCGTTTACAGAATGAGCAAATAAAAAGGGAGCCGCAGCTCCCTTTAACAACCTTAGTGCGCACCGCCCGCACCGCCACCTGCGCCAAATGGCGGTTTAGCAAACCACACCAGCCCCAGCAGGACGAGGAATATCCCGGCTGACATCCAGAAGATCTCATTGGCGGAAATAATCAGCCCCTGATTAGTGATCTGCTGGGCAATCCAGCCTGATGCCTGTTGTTGCGTCATCCCCAGCCCTTCCAGTTGGCTGTACATCGCCTGAGCGTTCGGGTTAAACGGGTTTACCGACTCGGTTAACTGTGCGTGGTGCATCGACTCGCGGTTAGTCCACATGGTGGTGGTGATGGATGTGCCGATAGACCCCGCCAGCGTTCGCGTAAAGTTAGAGAGGCTCGATGCCGCCGCCAGTCGTTCCGGTGGCAAACCAGACAGCGTAATGGTGGTCAGCGGCATAAAGAAGCAGGCCACTGCGAAGCCCTGGATAAACTGCGGCCAGGCCGACGCGCCAAAATCCATACCCGGTTCAAAGGTATAAGCACGCCAGTAGAAGCAGACGGCATACATGATAAAGCTGAAGGTTACCAGTCGCCGCATATCCAGTTTATGCGCGAAGCGGCCGATAATCGGCGACAGGATCACCGGAATAATCCCTACCGGCGCAGAGGCCAAACCTGCCCAGGTCGCCGTGTAACCGTAGACCTCCTGCAACAACTGCGGCAGCAGAACAATCGCGCCGAAGTAGAGCATATACGCGAGGCTGATACACAAGCAGCCGATGGTGAAGTTGCGCGACTTAAACAACGACAGATCGACTATCGGGTTATCGTCGGTCAGCTCCCAGACAATCAGGAAGCAGATAGCCACCACCGCCACCACGGTGAGAATGATAATTTCCTGTGATGAGAACCAGTCCAGCTCTTTACCCCGGTCGAGCATAATCTGCAGGCTGCCGATGCCAATTACCAGCAGCGCCAGCCCCACGGCATCAATCCGCCGCCGTTCGGTGCGGGTTTCGCGTCCGCGCAGGGTTTGCAGTGTCATCAACACCACCGCCACGCCAATCGGCACGTTGATGAAGAATATCCAGCCCCAGTGGTAATTATCGCTGATATAACCGCCGAGGATCGGGCCGCAAATTGGCGCGACAATCACCGTCATCGACCACAACGCCAGCGCGATCGAGCGTTTTGCTGGCGGGTAGTTATTCAGTAACAGACTTTGCGAAAGCGGGATCAGCGGCCCAGCGACAATCCCCTGAATCACGCGGAAGAAGATCAGCATATTCAGGCTGCTGGAGACACCACACGCCCACGACGCAATAGCAAAGGCGATGGTTGACCAGAGGAACAGTTTCACTTCCCCGACGCGCTTTGCCAGCCAGCCGGTAAGCGGGATCGAGATGGCATTCGCCACCCCGAAAGAAGTGATTACCCACGTTCCCTGGCTGAGCGATGAGCCCAGATTCCCGGCGATAGTGGGGATCGCCACGTTAGCAATGGTGGAGTCTAGCACCTGCATGAATGTCGCCAGTGACAGCGCAATCGTCATAATGACCAGTTGCGCGCCTTCCAGCGGTTTTTGCTGTTGCATCACACGCACCTCTGGATTAGCCAGCGTTAGCTTTTACGATATCGTCGATCAGTTTATTGACAGGTGCCAGGCTGATTTCACGCGCGGTGCTTACCGCTACCGGTGTGGAACGTACTTTATTTGCCAGTACCTGACCGTCACGGTTAGTGGTATTGACGCTCACCAGCGTGGACAAACCGATACGCAGCGGGTATTGCTCGAGCTGTTTCTGGTCCAGTTCAATACGAACAGGCAGACGCTGAACGACTTTGATCCAGTTACCGGTGGCGTTTTGCGCCGGAAGCAGCGAGAACGCGCTACCTGTCCCCATATCCAGACCAACCACTTTACCGGTGTATTTCACATCATCGCCGTAAATATCGGTGGTGATGGTGACCGGCTGACCGATACGCATATTGGCAATCTGCGTCTCTTTAAAGTTGGCATCCACCCACATATTGGTGGCTGGAACGACCGCCATCAGCGGCGTCGTTGGGCTAATTTGCGCCCCAGGCTGTACTGCTCGGCGGGAGACATAACCGGTCATCGGACTGACAATACGGGTACGCTCCAGCGCCAGCCAGGCGTTACGTACTTCGGTGGCAGCCTGTTGCACGGCAGGCTGATCTTCCAGTTTAGTCCCCAGAATCATCGCCTGATTGGCATTGTATTGTTGAATGGCGACATCCAGTTGCGCCTGGGCACTGGTCACCGCGTCGCGGGCGTGTTGCAGCTCTTCGCGACCAATCAGGTTGGCATTGCCCAGCGGCACACGGCGGTTGTAGTCGCTTTGTGCTTTCGCGAGGGCGATTTTTTGCACCTCAATATTCGCCTGCAACTGTTTGCTGTTAATCATCAGCTGGTGGGTTTGGCGCACGCTGGAAGCCAGTGCCGTTTTGGCTTTTTCAAACGCCTGGCGAGCATCTGTCGGGTCGAGAGTGACCAGCACATCGCCTTCTTTTACAAAATCGGTGTTATCGGCCCAGACTTTCGTCACGCTGCCAGACACCTGAGACATAATTTGAATCTGATTCCCTGCCACGTATGCGTCATCGGTTTCTTCGAAATGACGCAGTACCAAAAACCAATAAATCCCTATCGCTACGGCAATAATTATAAAGAGCAAGGTGAGAAGGAGGAGCAGACGCTTACGTTTGCCGCTCTTCTTTACCGGTTGCTGCGGGGTTTGAGTCTCCGCATTTGCGCTCATATTGTTCTCCACGATCTTCTTAACTCATCGGCTGAGCCGACCTGCTTGCCAAAAAGGCCAGCATGTTGCGATGCTGGCCGGTCATTTTTTCTGTTATAAATCTGGATTTTTGAGCGAGATGACGCGTTAGCTCATCGCTTCGAGAACCACACCGTCTTGTTCCATCTGGTCGAGACGGGAGAGCAATTTGCGGGTGATTTGCTCGAGCTGATCTTTTTCTGTTGTGCTGAGCGCGGACCAGAGTTGATGCAGGCAGTTATGCTGTGGCGGTAAAACCTCGCGCAAAAACTCGTGACCTTTTTCCGTTAATTGCAGATGCAGGCAACGACGATCGTTATCGCTTTCACGACGTTCGATCCAACCCCGTTTTTCCAGTTCATCGGCAATACGCGTCGCGTTGGTACGGGATGATCCAAGAGCACAACTCAATTCAGAAGGCTGAATACTGTGGTTTTCCTGAGACTCCAGCGTAATCAACGCCATAAACAACGTCTCGTTAATCCCCTGAGCCTTCAGCATTTTATTGCGGTTCTCCAGCAGCTTGCTTTGCATATGCATGCAAAGACGGGTCAGAAGGATCTCCTGATAAGGAAAATCTTCGTGGCGGCTGGCGCGAAATTTTAGCATTTGTTCAATGGGCGTAAACGAACTATCCATTTGGGTATGACCTCATTAATTTCAGCCGATATAGTAACGACAGTGACAAATAAAGTAAATGTATTGTTTTAGAAAAATGATTCTTGTGGGTTATATAATCGCCATCACTTTCCAGGCGAGCCCATAGGCCAGCGCACTAAGCAGTGTTGGGATGATAATGCTGCGTGTTTTATAGAAACTGGCACCCAGTACCGCGAAGCCGACCAGAGTGGGCACGAAACGGCGTGTATCGTGCATCACTTCTGGTGCGGCAGAGACAACCAGCAGAGCGCATATCGAGGCGATGCCAATGGTGTCGAGCAAAATACCTACCGCGCCACGTTTGGTTGGGCGGGCATTACCCACACGCAGGCGCAGCGGCAAATAGCGGAAGCAATAATTCGCCGCGCCAACCAGTAACCCAAGCAGCAGAACCTCATAGCTCATCGGGCGCTCCTTGCCAGAATGCCTGGATTAACGCAGTGAGGCAGCCACAGACAATGCCTGCCAGAATGGCGACGGGAATAGAAAATAGCGTTACGCCTGCAAGGGCACCAACTAACGCTGCGGTAACGCAAAGAGATTGTTTGCGCTGGAAAGAGGCGAGCAGGAAACTCATAAAGAGTGCCGGAAGCATAAAACCTAATGCTGCTTCAACGGCGGGATATCCTTGCAGCAAGCCGCTGCCGGAGAATGCCCCTATTACCGTACCAAATACCCACGATGACCATGAACTGAAGGCAATGCCGATCATCCAGTTCTCGCTCCAGCGGCGATTATTGCGTACCAGTTTTGCGGTTGCGGCGGCAAAAACCTCATCCGTCAGGCCAAACGCCCACAGGGCGGTTTTCGATTTTTGCAGACGCTGAATAATACGGCTACGCAGTGACGGGCCATACAAAACATGGCGAACATCCATTGCCATGACGGTCAGTGCAGCAACCCACAAACTACTCCCGGCTGCCAGCATCGCGGTAATGACGAACTGGCTCGCGCCTGCATAAATGATGCAGGAGAAAAAAACGCTTTCGAGAGGAGAGAATCCCAGACGGGTCGCATTCAGACCGAACGCAAAGGCCACCGGAATATAACTAATAACAATCGGTAAACTGTCTTTGCATCCTTCCATGAAGGTCGCCGAACCAGGAGCAGGCTGTGGAGTAGGGCTTTCCATAGAGTGTACGCTTAACGATTGTTAATATTATAAATAGACTGAATGAATATCTTAACCTTATCAGACTGATGGGCTTCTTAACACCCTTATAAGTGTAAAGCCACGAAAACGGTTGCTGATTGCTTAAATTGCGGCTTCCTGACGATGAAAACCTCGCCACCAGAACCAGTAAGTTAACCAGGGCAATCGTCGCGCCAGCCAGACAAACGCCAGCCCAACCGCCATGTTGCCAGGCTGAGGCTGAAATTAGCGAACCAGCGGCACCGCCAATAAAGTAGCTGGTCATGTAACCTGCGGTCAGGCGATTACGCGCATCAGGGTGTATTCGATAAATTACCGTCTGGTTAGTGATATGCACGCCCTGCACGGTGAGATCCAGCACCAGGATGCCGATAATCAAGGCCAGTACGGAAGTGTGGCCAAACCAGATAGCAAGCCATGAAAGTAACAGCAGCAGCAGACCGAAAGTTGTGGTGTGGTGCGATTTGCCCTTATCGGCAAAACCGCCCGCCGGACGAGCGCCTAACGCCCCGGCAGCCCCTGCAAGTCCAAACAGACCAATTACGCCATCGCTGTAATTAAAAGGCGGTGCGGCGAGCAAAAAGGCCATTGAGGTCCAGAGAATGCTGAAGTTGGCAAAGGTCAGGCAGCCCAGCAACGCGCGGGTGCGCAGGATCTTATCGCTGATAAACATGCTGAAAACGGAACCTAACAACTGCGGGTAGTTGAGGTGGGTTTCTGATTTCATTTGTGGCAGACCACGCCATAATGCCAGCGCCATCAGTGCCATTAACACCGAGGCAACCCAAAAGACGGTGCGCCAGCCGCCGAGGTTTGCCAGCAAACCGGCAACGGTTCGTGCCAGCAAGATCCCCAACAGCAGCCCGCTCATAATGGTGCCGACCACTTTGCCGCGTTTGTCCGGTGAAGCCAGCGTCGCTGCCAGCGGAACCAGAATTTGTGCCACGACCGAGAATAAACCGGTTAATGCCGTACCGAGGATCATCATCGCCAGCGACTGACTGCTGGCGGTAATCAACATACCGCCCGCTGCCAGTAAGGTCATCGAGACAATCAGGCGGCGGCGTTCAAACATATCACCGAGGGGAACAAGAAACAGCAGACCTGCGGCATAGCCCAACTGCGCGGCGGTAACAATAAAGCCCGCCGAACTGGCGGAAAGGGAAAAGTTACGCGCGATGGTGTCGAGTAATGGCTGGGCGTAATAGTTACTGGCTACCGCCAGACCGGTGGCGATAGACATCAGCACGATCAGTGCCGGGCTAAGCTCATGATTAGGTTTAGTCATTATTTTTGTTCATCAGGTGATGATTAAGCTGGAAATCAATAATAGCGGATGTTGATGAATATGGGATGAAAGATAGATTGTTGAAATGTGCGGTGTGGTTTGCAGGCATGATAAGACGCGGCCGCGTCGCATCAGGCATTGTGTACAGAGCGGCGGATGAGGCAAAAGCGCCTTATCCGCCCGAATAAAAATTACTTCTGCGCTGCCAGCGCCTCATTCACCCAGCCATCGAACTGCTGCTGGTGGGCTTTGATCCAGCCATCAACGTGGCCCTGGATATCGCCTTCTGAGGCTTTGCCGTCATGCATGATGGCGTTCTGGGCGTTAATGTCTGCCACCGGCAACTGCATAATGGCAAATAGTTTGGCTGCCGCCGGGTTTTTCTCAGCCCAGGCTTTGTTGGCAACGATATGCATTGTACTTACCGGGAAGCCATAATTCGCGCCATTCGGCAGTTTGGTATCGGCATTTTTATCGCCCGGCAGTGCGGAGAACGGCACCTGCAACCAGACGACATCTTTCCCTGGCTTCAGTTCGTTACTCACCCAGTACGGCGTCCAGGTGTAGTAAAACACCGGCTTACCCTCTTTGTAACGACTGATGGTGTCAGCCATCATCGCTGCGTAGTTCCCCTGATTATGCGTCACGGTATTGGTCAGTCCATACGCGGCAAGCTGGTGGTTGATCGCACCTTCGCAGCCCCAGCCTGGGTTACAGCCGGTTAAATCCGCTTTACCGTCGCCGTTGGTATCGAACAGTTTGGCGATCTTCGGATCTTTCAGTTGCGCGATGTTGGTAATTTTATACTGGTCGGCGGTTTTCTTATCGATCAGGTAACCCTGTGCCGCGCCGTTAACAAATACTCCTTCACGATAAAATTTCTTATCGCCACCGGCAGCTTCGTACATGTTGTCATGCAGTGGCGTCCAGTTCACTGCGGTAAAGGTTGCATCGCCGGAAGCAAGCGAGGTGTAGCCAACGTTGTAATCCACTTCGCTGGGTTTATTGACGGTATAACCTAATTTCTCCAGCGCGCGGCTGACCAGCAGCGTCTGGAAAGTTTCTTCGGTGATGGTGCTCTGAACCGGATTAACAGTAATGCCTTTGCCCGGCAGGTCGGCAGCAAAAGTTTGTGTAGAGATAAGCGTGGCAAACGCTGTCGCAAAAAGTACGCTATGTCGCATTGTTATTCCTTTTTTTGGCAGGGTGATAATGCCCGGCGTCACCGGGCAAGTGCAGAGTTACTTAATGAATGGGCGGGTCAGCAGACCGACAGGGCCAGTGGTGTACCAGCGACGGTTGCCGCGACTGCGTGAGTCGCGCCCAACGGCCTGCGTCAGGCGGTCGAGGATAATGGCGAGGATCACAATCCCGACGCCGCCAACGGTGGCAAGGCCCATATCCAGACGACCGATACCGCGAAGTACCATCTGACCCAGCCCACCGACGGCAATCATCGAGGCAATGACCACCATAGAAAGGGCCAGCATCAGCGTCTGGTTAACGCCCGCCATAATGGTCGGCATCGCCAGCGGTAACTGAACTTTGAACAGCATTTGACGCGGGCTGGCACCGAATGAGCGCGAGGCTTCAATTAAATCCGCCGGAACCTGATTAATACCAAGAATAGTCAGACGGATAATCGGCGGCAGAGCAAAGATTATAGTCACCACTACGCCCGGCACGTTGCCGATACCAAACAGCATGACGATTGGCACCAGATAAACAAACGCTGGCGTGGTCTGCATGGCATCAAGCAGTGGACGAATAATTTTCGCCGCTCGCGGACTTCTCGCCAGCCAGATCCCCAACGGCAAACCGATGACGATACAGAACAGCAGGGCGGTTAACACCAGCGCCAGGGTAACCATGGCCTGCGACCAGGCACCGATTGCGCCGATGGCAATCAGCGAAACCAGCGTCGCCACGCCCATTCCGACCCCGGAAATCTGCCAGGCGATGAGAGCGAAAACGATAATCGCCACCGGCGCGGGCATACCCAGCAGCAATTGCTGGAAACCGTTAAGGATGTAATCGACCGGAACGCGAACGCCCTGGAAGACGGGACGGAAATGGGTAACGACCCAGTCGATCCCTTCAGTGACCCAACTGTCGAGCGGGATCAGCGTTTTATGGAACGGATCGAGAATATTAAAATGTTCGACATTTGGCGCAGGCGTACTGGTCAGCCAGCCAGCGCCACCGCCGTCAGTCGGTGCAGTCGCCGGTGTACCCCAGGCGTCTGCGGATTGTGCAGCACTGTCCGCCGCTGGCGTGGTATCCCACGGATTATTTTGATCAGCCATTATTTACCCCCTCACGATCTAAAGCGCGCAGCAGCATTCCTTTCGAAATGATGCCGACATACTGTTGGTCCTCGTCGACCACGGGCACCGCACAGGGCGCTTGTCCGACATGAGAGAGCAACTCGCTAAGAGGCGTTTGCGCATCGACTGCTAATGGCGCATCAATCAGCGCCGCATCAAGACCTTGCTGCTGCGTTAACGCGGTTTTAAGCGAATCGATAGACACAGCGCCGACAAACTTATTACCGCGTTCGATAACGTAGCCATATTCGCGGTCTTCATCCTGCAATAATTTCAATGCCGAACGCGGGCCGAAGCCGGGGGTTTTACGAATTAAGCCGTTCGGTGTACGACGGGCAATATCTTTTGCACTGAACACCTGGCTAATATCGACGCCACGGAAGAAGGTACGGACATAATCATTCGCCGGATTATTGAGAATTTCATCCGGTGTGCCGACTTGTACCACTTCGCCATTTTGCATAATGGCAATTCGGTCGCCAATACGCATAGCTTCATCGAGATCGTGGGAAATAAAGACAATGGTACGTTGATGTTTCGCCTGTAATTTTACCAGCTCATCCTGCATCTCAGTGCGAATTAATGGATCAAGCGCCGAGAAGGCTTCGTCCATTAATAATATATCCGGATTAATTGCTAATGCGCGTGCTAATCCCACACGTTGACGCATCCCGCCAGAGAGTTCATCCGGGTAGCTATGGGCATAATTTTCCAGCCCGACCTGACGCAGTGCATCAATGGCTTTTTCCCGGCGTTCTTCGGCATTAACTCCGGCCAATTCCATACCGAATGCAGTATTGTCCAGCACGGTCATATGCGGCATTAAGGCAAAGGACTGGAAGACCATCGCAATCTTTTTTCTGCGCACCTCACGGAGTTCGGCGTCGGATATTTTGGCAATATCCACACCATCAATCAGCACTTGCCCGCGGGTGGGTTCAATCAGGCGATTGAGAAGGCGTACCATTGTGGATTTACCCGAACCGGATAATCCCATGATGACAAATATCTCGCCTTCTTCAATGGCCAGACTGGCGTCTTTTACGCCAAGCGATAGCCCGGTTTTTTCCAGAATTTGTTCTTTTGAAAGTCCTTGTTCGATATATTTGAACGCTCGCTGAGGATGCTCGCCAAATATTTTATAGAGATTTTTAATTTCTAATTTAATTGCCATGCAATAGAAAGATTCCTGTTATTTGTTTATGTCGATACATTACCCAATGGAAATAGTCACTTTTTTCTACCCTAACATACTGAGAATCTGAGGCAACCCCTGATGGCAAATGTGGCATGAATATTGATGCGAGCAAATCGCCGGAATTTCCCATGATATAAGGGCTGAGAGCAAATCGAGAAAGTTGATATTTTTTTGTCATAGATAGCGAAAAAACGCCTGAATATTGTGGTTTCAGGCGAATAATGCAACAGAGTATCAGTGTAGATCACCACAAAATATTTGCGTGATAAAAAGCTATTTGGCGGGAATTATTTCCCTACTGTGGTTGGTGATATTTTTGAAAATAACACACTCAGAAATTCCAGTCTTCATCTACTGTTTCGACCGCTTTTCCCATCACGTAAGAGGAGCCTGAACCAGAAAAGAAATCGTGATTTTCATCGGCATTCGGCGAAAGCGCGGCGAGGATTGCCGGATTCACTTCCGCCATTTCTGCGGGAAATAATGGTTCGTAGCCCAGATTCATCAACGCCTTATTGGCGTTGTAACAGAGAAACGCTTTCACATCGTCAGCCCATGTGGTTTCGGCATAGAGCTCATCGGTGTATTGCAACTCGTTGTCGTAAAGTTCCAGTAGCAAATCGAAGGCGAAACTCTTCAACTCTTCACGTTGCGCCAGGGAGATCTTTTCAAGGTTTTTCTGATATTTATAGCCGATGTAATAACCGTGCACTGCTTCATCGCGGATAATCAGACGGATCAGGTCTGCGGTATTAGTTAGCTTTCCGCGGCTGGAGAAATACATCGGTAGCCAGAAACCGGAATAGAACAAAAATGATTCAAGAAACACACTGGCGATTTTCTTTTTCAGCGGATTATCACCGCGATAATGTTGCTGAATAATCTGTGCTTTTCGCTGCAACGGCGCGTTTTCTTCACTCCAGGCGTAGGCGGCATCGACATCTTTGGTCTGGCACAGCGTCGAGAAAATCGAACTGTAAGAGCGGGCATGAACCGCTTCCATAAAGCTGATATTCGATAATACCGCCTCTTCATGGGGCGTGAGTGCATCGGGCATCAGCGAAGGCGCGCCGATAACATTTTGCAGCGTGTCGAGCAGCGTCAGGCCAGTAAAAACGCGCATCGTCAGTTGTTGTTCTACGACACTTAATGTCTGCCATGCAGGAATATCGTTCGACAGCGGCACCTTTTCTGGTAGCCAGAAATTGCTGGTCAGGCGATTCCACACCTCCAGATCTTTATCGTCTGTTATCTTGTTCCAGTTGATGGCGCTGATACGTGAGAGTTTCATAGATATTCCTTAAAGTGCACAGGAGACGCAGCCTTCAATTTCAGTGCCTTCCAGCGCCATCTGACGCAGGCGGATGTAGTAGAGCGTTTTGATACCTTTGCGCCAGGCGTAAATCTGCGCTTTGTTGATATCGCGAGTGGTGGCGGTATCGGGGAAAAACAGTGTCAGCGACAGCCCCTGATCGACATGGCGAGTCGCTTCGGCGTAGGTGTCGATGATCTTTTCTGCGCCGATTTCGTAAGCGTCCTGATACAGCGCCAGATTCTCGTTAGTCATAAATGGGGCAGGGTAGTAAACGCGTCCTGTTTTGCCTTCTTTGCGTATCTCTACTTTCGCCACAATCGGATGAATACTCGACGTGGCATGGTTGATATAAGAGATGGAACCGGTTGGCGGCACCGCCTGGAGATTTTGGTTGTATATGCCATAGCGCATCACGTCGTCGCGCAGTTGCGCCCACATTTCGCGGGTAGGTAACGTAATACCGCTGCGAGCAAACAACTCGCCAACTATCGCCGTTTTCGGCTGCCAGTTCCCTTGCAGATATTGGCTGAAATATTCACCATTGGCATAGCGTGACTGTTTGAACCCGGCGAAGGTTTCACCGCGTTCGCGCGCCAGCAACATTGAGGTACGCAGCGCGTGCCAGGTGATGGTGTAGAAATAGAGATTGGTGAAATCCAGTGCTTCCGGCGAACCATAGGCGATGCCTTCTCGCGCCAGATAACCGTGTAAATTCATCTGCCCCAGACCGATAGCGTGTGAGGCGGCATTTCCGGCTTCGATGGACGGCACGCTGCGAATATGACTCATATCTGACACCGCAGTTAAACCGCGCACGGCAGTCTCTACCGTGCGGGCAAAATCGGGGGAATCCATGGTGTGGGCAATATTCAACGAACCTAAATTGCAGGAAATATCATGGCCTGTGCGGGCATAGTCGAGATTCTCGTCATACTCTGAGGCGCTGTTAACCTGCAAAATTTCTGAGCAGAGATTGCTCATATTTATGCGCCCGGCGATAGGGTTAGCACGGTTAACCGTGTCTTCATACATGATGTAGGGATAGCCGGACTCAAACTGGATTTCTGCCAGTCGCTGGAAGAAATCACGGGCGTTGATGTATTTTTTGCGGATTCGCTCATCGGCAACCAGTTCGTCATAGTGTTCACTGATGGCGATATCGGCAAACGGCTTGCCATAAACACGCTCAATGTCATAGGGCGAAAACAGTGCCATCTGCGCATTCTCTTTTGCCAGATGGAAGGTGATATCCGGGATAACCACGCCCAGCGACAGTGTTTTAATGCGGATTTTCTCGTCGGCATTTTCCCGCTTTGTATCGAGAAAACGCAGTATATCGGGATGATGGGCATGTAAATAGACTGCGCCAGCACCCTGACGCGCGCCGAGCTGGTTGGCATAGGAAAATGCGTCTTCCAGCATTTTCATCACCGGAATCACGCCAGAAGATTGATTTTCAATACGTTTAATTGGCGCGCCCGCTTCCCGCAGATTCGACAGCAAAAATGCCACGCCGCCGCCGCGTTTCGACAGTTGTAGTGCGGAATTTACCGCCCGGCCAATCGACTCCATATTGTCTTCAATACGCAGCAAAAAACAGGAAACCAGTTCGCCGCGCTGCTGCTTACCACAGTTGAGGAATGTCGGTGTTGCAGGCTGAAAGCGTCCTGACAGCATCTCATCGGTCAGTTGCGTCGCCAGTGTTTTATCGCCTTGTGCCAGCGTCAGCGCCACCATCGTGACTCGATCGGCAAAATCTTCCAGATAACGCTTACCGTCGAATGTCTTCAACGTATAGCTGGTGTAAAACTTCCATGCTCCGAGGAATGTCTGAAAACGAAAACCGCTGGCGTGTGCGTGGGCAAACAGCGTAATGACAAATTCGCGAGAGTAACGGTTGAGGACGCTTTCATCATAGTAACCCTCGTTGACCAGCCAGTTCAGGCGCTGCTGTTGGCTGCTGAAGGTCACGATATTCGGGCGTACATGCGTCGCCAAAAATGCATCTACTGCCTGGCGGTCTTTATCGAACTGAATGCGACCCGCGTTATCGTAAATATTAAGCATCGCATTCAGAGCGTGGTAATCCATCGTTTCCTGCGTCAGGCGTTCTGCGGTTGTCGTTGCCAAAATTCGGTTACTCCTTTACGAACGTTTTCGATATCGCTTTGCGTACCCATGAGTTCAAAGCGGTACAGCCACGGCACGCCGCATTTCCGGGCAATCACATCTCCGGCGCGGCCATACGCCTCACCAAAGTTGCGATTACCCGAAGCAATAACGCCGCGAAGCAACGCCCGGTTGTGCTCGTCGTTTAAAAAGCGAATTACCTGTCGTGGCACCGCGCCAGCCGTACCGCCGCCGCCGTAAGAGGGCACGATCAGGATGTAAGGCTCGTCTACCTGAATCCGTTCCCGCTCATTGAGCGGGATGCGCACCGCGGGCAGTCCTAAACGTTCGATAAAACGCTGCGTATTTTCGGAGCTGCTGGAAAAGTAGACGAGTTGGCTCATGCACTGGCCGCGTGTGGCGCTGAATGCAGACGATTGATCATGTCCGGGCGGAAACCAGACCAGCTAAGATCGCCTGCAATCACTACCGGCAACTGACGAAAGCCCTGAGCACGTAACGCTTCCGCCGCTTCAGGAACGCGATCGACATTAATCATTTCAAAATCAAAGCCCCGGTTTTCCATCGCCCGTTTGGTGGCGTGGCACTGAACGCAATCGTTACGAGTGTAAATAGTAATGCGCATGATTCGTATTTCCGTTTAAAATGAAGATACGGCGCGATGATACGCGTCGGGTTGTCTCTCTGTTGATACAGAGATACTAGATGTAGTTGAAAAAAGATTCAACCACACAATATATAGCAAATAGTGGTCGAAATTACCCTGGGTATGAGCGTGACGGGGTAGGGGGATTTTTGTGATTCACCAGGCAAAAAGAAACCCCGAAGCCAGGCTTCGGGGTCAAAGACGCGTATTTATTATCATTGTTGCACTACGATTTGCGCATGCTTAACAGTGCGCCGATAAAAATACCTACCGCAGCTGCTGTACCCACGCTACACCAGGGTCTTTCACGAACAAAAGAATCCGCGCAGCCAACGGCATCGCGCGCGGCTTGCTGGACGCGAGTACGACCATGCATTCGCGCTCTGGTTTCTTTCAGTAGAGCCTGCGCTTTACTACGAGCGGCTTCGGCTTCCCCTTTGGCGTCGCTGCCCCAGGACTTCAATACAGACTCGAGACTGTCAGCCAATTGATTGACATCATTCTGGATATCCTGCACGCCATCATCGACGTCGTTGCGGTTCGGTCGGTTAAACATATGATCCCCCATTAGAATTCGATGTAATTTTCAGTGTAGACCATAATTTTCTTAATTGAGGTTCATCGCGGCTTTATGGACTTTTCTGAAAGCGTTGTGAATGCGCAATCAGGTAAGGTAGGCCCGCGGTTGATAATAACGAGGATCAAATATGTATTTACGACCAGACGAGGTGGCGCGCGTACTTGAAAAAGTCGGTTTTACTGTCGATGTGGTAACTCAGAAAGCGTATGGTTACCGCCGTGGGGAAAATTATGTCTATGTTAATCGCGAAGCGCGAATGGGACGTACCGCTCTGGTAATTCATCCAACATTAAAAGAACGCAGTTCAACACTGGCTGAACCCGCTTCCGATATTAAAACTTGCGATCATTACCAGCAATTTCCGCTCTATTTAGCGGGTGAACGTCATGAGCATTACGGTATCCCACATGGCTTTAGTTCGCGTGTTGCGCTTGAACGTTATTTGAATGGTTTATTTGGCGAAGCCAGTTAAAGACGCGACTGGCGATGCCAGTCGCGAAAGGAAGGGTCAGGCTTTTACCTGCTGGTAACGGCTGACTTTAAACAGTCGGCGGCAATAATCGAGGAAGTAGCCATAAACCGCCCCCATCAACATCGAAACAACGATGTTTGAACTGACCGCCGCCATAATCTGATGCCAGTCTGCGCCCACCACTAACAAGATCGCCACATACACCGGTGACTGGAACGTCACATACGCCAGGATATCCGCCAGATTTTTTACCCAGCCCGACGGACTAACTTTGCGTGCCGCGCGCATAAACAGATCGCGGTACATACCGTATGGCCATGCAATTAAGATGTTCACCGGAATCGCTACCAATCTGGAATAAAGAGACTGTTCGAAGCTCATTCCGGAGAGGAAAACTTCAATACACATGTTCACGACAGAACAGTAAACAACCATCGCGAACGTATCTGCAACTGCATGACGCAAGCGTGACTGCGGTGAGAACATGCTAATGCTCCTTAATAAAAGCGTAATGGGACGTTAATAGAGATGAAAGCAGTGGATCTCATTGCTATCTGCATTTTCGCATAGCGTATATCGCTGGCTATGACTAATCAATTAGTGAAAAATTTTTATTTAATCTGTTTTTGTAGATAAAATATTCCGTAGCGGCGCGTTTTTTGTACATTGTGGATTTTTACATGCTGATATGATTTATTTTTAATTAAATCAATTAGATATGGACGTATCTTTATTTTCACTAATGAAAGTTTGGGGGTGAGGTAACGCTATAAGCGTAGAGAGTTCGGTGTATGCAGTGACTGGGTCATTTTCAGCATTTTTTATGCCAGACAATGTACATTAACAGCAGAAAGCACCAGTGAGTGATGTTTATTTTTATTCGTATATATTGCATTTTTATTCGATTTGGTTTTATCAGGCTTGCGGAATTAGCGAGCAGAGAGCGCCGCTCTGTTCACCAATAACCGAAATTACTCATCAAATTGGCTAATATATAATCTTGAAATTATTCTGAGAGTTTCAGAAAATAACAGCTGAAATAATCTCGTGCAGGACTGTAAATAGATTAAATTTTGTGGAAATATAATAAGTGATCGCTTACACTACGTGACGAAATACTTTTTTGTTTTGGCGTTAAAAGGTTTTCTTTATTATGTCCGTAATGTTACAAAGTTTAAATAACATTCGCACTCTCCGTGCGATGGCTCGCGAATTCTCCATTGACGTTCTTGAAGAAATGCTCGAAAAATTCAGGGTTGTCACTAAAGAAAGACGTGAAGAAGAAGAACAGCAGCAGCGTGAACTGGCAGAGCGCCAGGAAAAAATTAGTACCTGGCTGGAGCTGATGAAAGCTGACGGAATTAACCCGGAAGACTTATTGGGTAATAGCTCTGCTGCTGCACCACGCGCTGGTAAAAAACGCCAGCCGCGTCCGGCAAAATATAAATTCACCGATGTTAACGGTGAAACTAAAACCTGGACCGGTCAGGGCCGTACACCGAAGCCAATCGCTCAGGCGCTGGCAGAAGGTAAATCTCTCGACGATTTCCTGATCTAATTACTGAGGCCGGATGTCGCTGCTATGGCGCGTCCGGCGTCGCTTCTCAAGCTTGCTGGTTCCACGGCATCTTATCTAACAACCTTGCCATCCCACAAAAACCGCTAATTCCTGCAAACAGTAACCCGGCACCAACAAAGCCGCTTAATAAGAAGAAACCGCTATTTACGGTATAACCCAGTACAACACCGATTAATATTAAACCACCCGCGGCGATCTGCACCTGGCGCATTAACGGCAAGGGTTGAGATTTATTTACCGCTACTGGCAATCCTGCTTTTTTCCAGCCATCAATCCCATCTTCGAGTAAAAAGATTTCTGCGGGTGCGGCAATCGCTGCTAATTTATCGGCGTTATTACTGGTGCGTTTACCTGCCTGGCAGTGGAAGATAATTTGCTCACGACGTAATTTAGCCGGAAGACCTGACTGTTCGAGCACAGATAATGGAGCCAAATCTGCTTCAGGAATATGTTCACGAAGATATTCATCAGCATCACGAATATCGATTAACTTTGCGCCGCGTGCGATTAATTCTTGTGCATCATGCGGCGAAATGGTTGTCAAAGCCATAGTGACTCCTTACGGACAATAGACATTTTTCAGGGTGGCGATAATGGCATTTACCGCCTCATTTTTAATGGAATATAGAATGCGTTGGGCATCCCGTTGGCTGTCGATAAGCCCTTCGTCCCGCATACGAGCGAGATGCTGTGATGTTGCAGAGGCACTTAGTCCGGTAATGCGCGTCAGCTCTCCCGCACTGGTACCGGGGGAACCGCTAAGCATGCACAGAATCAGCAACCGTTTAGGGTGGCTCATTGCTTTCAATAAGGCCGCTGCCTGTTCGGCACTGGCCTGTAATTGCGCGAGTTCAGTCATAGTTATTTAAGTGTTTTCTAAATTAAGTAAACTCTAAACTAAAAATACAACATATGCCAGCATCAGCAGCGTAAATGAGAGTAAAAGCGTAAGCTGAAACTGGCAGGCTCCGCTAAAATTACTACGCTTAAGAGATAAAATCTCTTTTTAAACAATGAGTAATTTTCTTATAGGGAGTACATATGGGTTTCTGGAGAATCGTCATCACCATCATTCTGCCGCCGCTCGGCGTGCTGCTCGGTAAAGGGTTCGGTTGGGCGTTCATTATTAATATTCTGCTGACACTGCTTGGGTATATCCCCGGTTTGATTCACGCGTTCTGGGTGCAAACCCGCGATTAAACCTGTCCTCACCCCCGCGGCGTTAACGCGCCGCGTTCCTCTGCTACACTTTCTGAGTGTTTCCGTTAACGAATGAGGTAGCTATGGGTCTGTTCAATTTTGTGAAAGATGCCGGAGAAAAACTCTGGGACGCGGTTACAGGTCAGCACGATAAAGACGATCAGGCGAAGAAGGTGCAGGAGCATTTGAACAAAACCGGTATACCTGATGCCGATAAAGTGAATATTCAAATTGCCGACGGCAAAGCGACGGTCACTGGTGACGGCTTAAGTCAGGAGGCGAAGGAGAAAATCCTTGTTGCGGTGGGGAATATTTCCGGTATTGCCAGTGTCGATGATCAGGTGAAAACGGCGACACCAGCCACTGCCAGCCAGTTTTATACCGTTAAGTCTGGCGACACTCTGAGTGCCATTTCCAAACAGGTCTACGGTAACGCCAATCTGTACAATAAAATCTTCGAAGCGAATAAACCGATGCTAAAAAGCCCGGATAAAATTTACCCGGGGCAAGTGTTGCGTATTCCTGAAGAGTAGTTAATTGCCAGCCATTGCCTGCTGGATAATGGGAATTGGCGTCAGTAAATGCTGGCGCATTAACTCACTGGCGCGCGCGGTATCTCGCGCCAGTACCGCCGCAGTCAGGGTCTGGTGCTGATCGCGTTTATCCTCCAGCATTTCCACCGAAAGCACTGTTCGCCGCAGCCAGAT
The DNA here is from genome assembly GCF_009820205.1 of Escherichia sp. HH26CH. NCBI lineage: Bacteria > Pseudomonadati > Pseudomonadota > Gammaproteobacteria > Enterobacterales > Enterobacteriaceae > Escherichia > Escherichia sp. HH26CH. Next base: position 14,501 of record NZ_VNXM01000074.1, on the reverse strand, counting down.
AAATCGATAGCGCGCCGCCAGATCAAACAACCGTTCACGCATTTGCAGCAAATAGTGAGAACCACAGCCCGCCACAATTGCAGTATGAAACGCCTGATGACGCAGATCCCACTCATCAAGCATTTTCTCACTGGCGTCACAGGCTTCCAGCTTACTCAGCAGATGCGCTTTTGCGAGAACGTCTGCCTCCCATTCATCGCCACCGCGGGCAATCGCCAGACTGACCAGCATCGCTTCCATATTGGCGCGGGCGTCGAAAATATCGAGCAGCTCCTGCTCTGACATAGACGCCACCCGATACCCTTTTTGATTCACCACCGTGACCAGTCGTTCCGCCACCAGTTGCGAAAGGGCTTCCCGCAACGGCCCAACACCAAGAGCATAACGCGATGTCAGCACACTCATCCGTAATTTTTCATCCGGTTGAAAATTACCGCGAATAATATCGTTCTTCAGCCAGCGATAGCCATCCAGAGACGTAATGGTCATGGTGTGACTCCTGATCATTATTAGCGCGTATTATGAACGGGTGTTTTTTGCCACAATACCAGTTTTTTCCAGCGCGCCATAATCGGCACGGTACAGATTATCCCTATCGCTAATAAACCGGTGGAGATCACTTCTAACTGTTGCGCCGGGCGGAATAGCATCACTACCAACACAAAGGTAATAAAGCCGATTACCAGCCAGGTGAGCCACGGATAAAGCCACATCCGCAGGCGAATTTCGCTTCCTTCTGCTCGCAGAATTTTGCGCATCCGCAATTGTGAAACGGCGATGACTAAATAAACCAGCAGGGCGATAGCGCCGGAGCTGTCGATCAGAAATTTAAACACTTTCGCAGGCGCGTAATAATTCACCACCACCGTTAAAAATGCCGCGCCGGTGGAGAGTAATACCGCCACATACGGGGTTTTACTGCGGTTGACTTTACCCATTACCGCGGGAGCATCACCGCGACGGCTTAAGGAGTAGAGCATTCTGGAAGCGGTATACAGCGCCGAGTTCAGGCAACTGGTTACGGAAAGTAATATCACGCAGTCCATGATTAATTTCGCATGGGGAATATTGAGCAATTCCAGAACCGAGCGATAAGATCCAACGGCTTTCAGCCCCGGCATATTCCACGGTATTAATGCCACGACGACAAAAATAGAGCACAAATAGAAGATAGAAATACGCCAGATAACCGAGTTGGTGGCGCGGACAATATGTTTTTCCGGCGTGTCGGATTCCGCGGCGGCAATGGTGACAATTTCTGCGCCCATAAACGAGAACATGGTGATCAACATCGCGCTTAATACCGCACCGAAGCCATTGGGCATAAAGCCGCCGCTATCCCACAATCTTGAGATCCCGCTCACTTCGGCATATGGATAAAAACCGCTAATTGCGACTGCACCAAGGAATATAAATGCCAGAATGGCAATGACTTTGCACAGCGCCAGCCAGAACTCAAATTCGCCGTAGTTTTTAACGCTTAATAAATTACTGCCAGTTAAGGCGAGGGTAATGACGAGGGAAAATAACCAGATGGGAATGCCTGGAACCCACGAGTGCAGGATCATGGCGGCGATGTTGGCTTCCAGCGGGATAACCAGTACCCAAAACCACCAGTACAGCCAGCCGATGGTATAACCCGCCCAACGACCAATAGCTTTATCGGCATAGGTGGAAAAGGAGCCGGTATCGGGCGTGGCAACCGCCATTTCTGCCAGCATCCGCATAATCATAACTACCAGTAATCCGGCGAACAGATAGGCCAGTAATACCGCCGGGCCCGCTTCGGCGATGGCGACGCTGGAACCGACAAACAAACTTGCGCCGATAACACCGGCAATAGACAACATGGTGACGTGGCGTGACTTCAGCCCGCCGCCTAACTCATGTGGTTGCGATGATTGCCCCATCCTGAATCCTCTCGAAAGTGTGTCACTTGGGAGAGCGCCCCGACATTTCCCGCGTCGGGTCACGCGTGTAATTGTTATTGGTTCTTTTTGCCGGAGAGCGGCTCCGCCTTATCCGGCCGACATAGATTTATTCCTGTTCACGTACAGATTGTCGGATGCGGCGTAAACGCCTTATCCGACCTGGATTCTCGTAGGCCGGACAAGACGCGAAGCGTCGCCTCCGGCATGGTGCGGTGCTACTGCTTCGCCTCATCAAAACATTGGCTGATGATCTCCAGACCCTGACGGATCTGAGCGTCTTCAATGGTGAGCGGTACAAGGATGCGCAGCACGTTGTAATACGGGCCGCAGGAGAGAAGAATCAGGCCTTTATCGCGGGCGCGCGCCACGATCTCGGCGGTGAGTTTGGCGTCCGGTTTACTGTGATCGCCACCTTCAAACAGCTCGATAGCAATCATCGCCCCCAGCCCGCGAACGTCGCCGATCTCGGTGTGTTTTTCGGCGATCGCCAACAATCCGTCTTTCAGCTTTTGCCCCAGGTCGTTGGCTTTTTGCAGCAGATTTTCCTGTTCAAACACCTTCAACACTTCCAGCGCCGCGACGCATGCAATCGGGTTACCCGCATAAGTGCCGCCTAAGCCGCCCGGAGCGACAGCGTCCATCACTTCCGCACGCCCGGTGACGCCTGCCAGCGGGAAACCGCCTGCGATCGATTTCGCAAAGGTGGTGAGATCAGGTGCCACGCCCATCTGCTCCATCGCAAACAGCGTGCCGGTACGCCCCGCGCCGCTTTGCACTTCATCGGCAATCAACATGATCCCGTGCTCGTCACACAGCGCACGTAAACGCTGCATAAAGGCTGGCGTCGCGGCGTAGAAACCGCCTTCGCCCTGAACCGGCTCAATCACGATGGCGGCGATATCTTCCGGCGCAGCGTCATTTTTAAAAATTCGGTGAATACTTGCGATAGCGTCATTTTCACTGATCCCGTGGAGCGGGCAAGGATAAAGCGCGCGATAAACATGGCCCGGCATCAGGCCCATCCCAGCAGAGTACGGATTCACCTTGCCAGTCAGCGCCAGCGTATAGTGCGTGCGCCCGTGATACGCGCCGCTAAAGGCGATGGTGCCGCTACGTTTGGTGGCGGCGCGGGCGATTTTCACCGCGTTTTCCACCGCTTCGGAACCAGTCGTCACCAGCAGCGTTTTTTTGGCAAAATCGCCTGACACCTTCTGATTCATAATCTCGCACAGCTCCAGATACGGCTCGTAGGCCAGCACCTGGAAGCAGGTGTGCGACAGTTTTTTCAACTGCGCTTCCACCGCCGCAACCACTTTCGGATGCAGGTGCCCGGTATTGAGCACCGCAATCCCGCCCGCGAAATCAAGATACTCACGGCCTTCAACGTCCCACACCCGGCAGTTTTCCGCGCGGTCAGCGAAAATCGGGTGAATTTGCCCAACGCCACGGGGAATCGCCTGACTGCGGCGCTGCATTAACTCTTTATTGCTGCTCATTCGCGTTCTCCAGTTAAAGACCGATGCACATGTATTTGATTTCTAAATAATCTTCGATGCCATACTTCGAACCTTCACGACCCAGCCCCGATGCTTTTATGCCGCCGAACGGGGCCACTTCATTGGAAATAATGCCGGTATTGATACCGACGATGCCGTATTCCAGCGCCTCGCCCACGCGGAAGACGCGGCTTAAATCACGGGCGTAGAAATAGGCGGCAAGGCCAAACTCGGTGTCATTGGCTTGCGCAATCACATCGGCTTCATCTTTAAAGCGGAACAGCGGGGCGAGGGGGCCGAACGTCTCTTCTTTCGACACTTTGGCGTTGGCCGGAACATCCACCAGAATGGTCGGCTGGAAGAAGTTGCCGCCGCGTTCATGCGCTTTGCCTCCGCAAACCACGCGCGCGCCTTTCTCCAGCGCATCGGCGATATGCTCTTCCACTTTTGCTACCGCTTTTTCATCGATCAGTGGCCCAATGGTGACGCCTTTTTCCAGCCCGTCACCGATGTGCAGTTTGCTCACCGCCTGCTGCAATTTTTCGGCAAAGCGGTCATACACGCCGTCCTGCACATACAGGCGGTTGGCGCAGACGCAGGTTTGCCCGGCGTTACGGAATTTCGAGGCCAGCGCGCCTTCCACGGCTTTATCGAGATCGGCATCGTCAAAGACAATAAACGGTGCGTTGCCGCCCAGCTCCAGCGACACTTTTTTGATGTCTTTCGCGCACTGTTCCATTAACTGACGGCCAATTTCGGTCGAGCCGGTAAACGACAGCTTGCGCACCAGCGGGTTGCTGGTCAGTTCGTTACCGACCGCGCCCGCCGAACCGGTCACCACGTTAAATACGCCAGCCGGAATGCCCGCGCGAATCGCCAGCTCTGCCAGCGCCAGCGCAGAGAACGGCGTCTGACTGGCGGGCTTCAGCACCATCGTGCAGCCTGCCGCCAGCGCCGGACCGGCTTTGCGGGTAATCATCGCCGCCGGGAAGTTCCACGGCGTGATAGCGGCGGTAACGCCAATCGGCTGCTTGATAACAATCAGGCGTTTATCGGCCTGATGACCGGGAATGGTGTCGCCATAAATACGCTTGCCTTCTTCGGCAAACCACTCAATAAAGGAGGCGGCGTAGCTGATTTCGCCTTTCGCTTCAGCCAGCGGTTTACCCTGTTCGAGGGTCATCAGGCGCGCTAAATCGTCCTGGTGCTCCATCATCAAATTGAACCAGTTACGCAGAATGTTGGCGCGCTCTTTGGCGGTAAGGGCACGCCAGGCGGGCAGGGCGCGGTTGGCGGCGTCGATAGCGGCGCGGGTTTCATCTGCGCCCATTTTGGGTACGCTACCCAGCTTGTCGCCGTTTGCCGGATTAGTGACCTCGATGACTTCGCCATTGTTGGCGTCCAGCCACTCCCCGTTAATTAACGCCTGCTGGCGGAATAAGTTACTGTCGTTCAGTTTCATCGCTACATCCTGTTTTCAAAGGTTATTGATTAAAGGCGGCGTGTAAGGCATCCACACTACGTGCCGCTCGCAGCGTGCGTCCGGGGTTCCTCTGGCTTGCCAACAGCGTTTGTACCTTGCTGACAATATGCGCACCAATAGGAATTGCTGATGTCGCTGCCGGGGAGGGCGCATTGCAGGTGTGGATCGTGCGCGGGGTGGTGACAAACAGAAAATCGTCAATCAGCTTGCCGTCCGGCGATACTGCCTGCGCCCGCACACCGGCGGGCCAGGGCTGGAGATCGCTTAACGAAAGCCCGGGACAATACTTTTGCACCAGCCGCAGATAGCCGCTTTTGCACAGCGAGTTTTTCATCTCGCCCAGTCCTGAGCGTAGATGGTTTTGCAGCACCCGGCGAATCCCCGACGAGCCCAAAATCTCCAGCGTGTCGCTAAATGAGAAGTCGCGCTTGCGATAGCCTTCGCGTTTAAAAGCCAACACCGCGTTTGGCCCAACGGTCACGCTGCCGTCGATCATACGAGTGAGATGCACGCCCAAAAACGGCATTGCCGGGTCGGGGATGGGGTAAATCAGGTGGTTAACAATCTGGTTATGCTCCGGGGCAAGGCGGAAATATTCGCCACGGAACGGGCAGATGATAAAGCCCGGTTCGAGGCCGAGCATTTTCACCAGCCGGTCAGCCATCAGCCCGGAACAGCTAATCAGCGTCGATGCTTCATATTCGCCGCCCTGACGGGTCCGTATTACCACGCCCTTTTTATGCTCACTGAGGGCGCTGACTTCGGCGTTATAAATAATCTCACCGCCTCTGGCCTGGAAGATTTTTGCCATTGCCGCCGTCACTTCGCGGTAGCTGACAATACCGCTGGACGGCACAAAAATGCCGCCCAGTCCGGTGATATTCGGTTCGCGCTCGCGTAGTTCCTCGGCGTTTAACCACTCGCGCTCAATACCGTTCGCCGCTGTGCGTTCCCATAAAGCGCGCATCCGTTCCATTTCGAGTTCAGACGTGGCGACCAGCATCTTGCCGCAGTTGTCGTAGCGAATGCCGTTTTGATCGCAAAAGGCTTTAGTGGCGCGGTTTCCCGCCAGGCAAAACTGCGCCTTCAGGCTGCCGGGCGTGTAATAGACCCCGGCATGGATCACGCCGCTGTTGTGGCCCGTCTGGTGACAGGCCGGGCCGGACTCTTTTTCCAGCAACGCAATACGGGCGTCCGGATAGACATCAATCAGTTGCATGGCGGTCGACATGCCGATGATGCCGCCGCCAATAATCACAAAATCATACATCCGCTCAATTCCTTTACGCTTATTGATGCGTCTGGTAGTGGTGAGTGGCGTAAGCGAAATAGCCGCGCTGGCGCATCAGTTCACGACGCAGATCCGGATGCGGAGTAAAGCGGTCGCGTCCATGTAGCCAGAACAGATTGTTTATCAACAGGAATTTGCCAACGGGAACGGGTACAGACAGAATGCCTTTGCTGGTTTCAATGGCGTCTGAAAGCTCGCTCAACCACACGCCTTCTTCGAAGTCTTTCGGCTGGACGAACTGGTCGATATAGCGCATCACCGGGCGACCCTGCTGATCGACGTCGAACACCGGATGGAAGACATCTTTGCTGACGTTTTTGCTCGGCGGCGCAGCAAAGCGCATCGGACGGCGCGCCAGCGGATGGCGGAAATAGTGCTCCAGATGTTCCCAGTCATCGAGATGCAGCAGCAGCGAATTTCCGCCCTGCATGTTTTGCTCGTCGATTTTCATCATCAGCACGTAATCAGTGATTTCTTCGACGTAGGTGCCGTCGTTGTGCAGCTCCATTACGCGATGCGGCTGACGCAGATAGCTGTCTGAGTTATCGACATTTTTCACCACAAAACGCGCGTAATACTGACCGCTCATGGCGTCGAAATTTGAGCGACCAATCAGATGCGCCACCGCCGTTGCCAGCTTCACCATCTCATCTGCCTGCGCGACATCATCGACACCTACCGCATTAATTAACAGCGCACCTTCAGCACGGTTTAGCAGCGTCTTCAACAGCAACGGTTGCAGCTGATTCGCACACAAATCATCAAGAATTTTGCCTACCCGAAAACGCAGAAACGATTTGTACTCCAGCGCCTGCACGGGCCATTCGGCAACCTGCTCGAGAAACTGTTTGGTCGTCTGTTCGGTGAAGGTGAGTTCCAGCAGACGCGGGGATTGCGCCGACGGGATGAGAGTGAATCCGCTATAGTCCTGGCCTGAATCGACAGCGTTATTTTGTACGGCGGTCAGTGCATTCATCAGAAGCGATCCTCTTATGAGATGTAGGGTGACATGGCGATGCTCATTTCGTAGCCATAATCTAAAAATATCTACATTTCTGAAAAATGCGCACAAAAGCGACATATTGTTTTCTTATTGTGATCAAAAGCAACAAATTAGTAACATTTAATGTAGGGTATTAAGGCAAAGGAGACAGGAAATGAATAACTAAAGCAACAGGTTAGGGAGAGCTACCATCAGAGAACAGATTATCTGGTCGATAAAAAACAGTAAATGGCTTCACTGCAAAATGACCGTTAGTAAACTAAACATATCATCTGCCCCGTTTTAGCGGGGCAGATATAACATTAAATTACAAATAGAAATAGTTCGGCGGTTCTCCTGTTTTCCCTAAAAGAAGAGCGCTGCGCCCAGGAATATTGATATTTAGAGCTCCGCCTCTAAGCGTAAATACTTTACCAGGGGGAATACTTTTGCGTGTATTATTATTATTAATGGTAACGCTATTACTCCCCATGTTTTTATATATTCCTGGTTGCAATTTGTTAGGCCAGGTACCTTCAACTTCTTCGTTTCCTTTATTTATTATAACTAGTCCATCATGAGGAGAGTGATTAATGTTCACAGAATCCCCACGACTAAAGGCCAGAACATTTTTAGTTGCAAATACACCCTCAAATGCGCTCCATATTCCTTCTTTATCTATATATAATGCGTGGAATTCATTGTAGAGCTGCTGATAGGTAGAGCAACCTTTATTAAGCCACGCCTCACCGCCGACACGAGTGGACCCATCATCATTTTTAATCTCAGTCGTTGATTTTAATACCTGACCATCCCAGTAAACTAAAGGCCTGCTGAACGGGAGAGCGGCCATATATGCCATTGCTAATTGTTCATCTTGCTGATGGTTAAATAAAAAGTCATTGAAAAGATTACCATTGTTAGGGAAATCGTGGTTGATGTTAATCAATATCCGTCTTTCTGATGGGATGCTTGAGATTGCGGAACCCGGTTTTGATGCAAGGGTTTGGAGATCTCCACCGAATGAAAAGGCTTGTATCGTCTTCATGAGCAATGAAAAATCAATGGCGCTTAAATCATCTCTTTCATAAAGCAGCGATGACATTTGTTGTTCATCTAACGGACAAGTTACCAGGTATTCCATGTAATTCATAACAGCTTTTTTTTGATATTTTGGATTAAATAAATTTGTATTGTGCAACCGCTCATTATAATTTTTAAGCGGTGGGGTTATCGACCTCTCTATTTGTTCATGTTTTGAGTGTTTTGCTGCATCATAACGTAAACCTCGTACGCCATATTTTCGCATTTCACGAACGTATTGATTTTGCAACATAATAACCTGGTCACTTTTGGGTGTTGTTTTAGGCATTCCATTTAAACGCTTTTCTTTTAATGCATGGAGGTTTTCCCATTCATCCTTAGAAATATTATCTTTACTTGCTTCGAAGTCTTTTGCAGTGAGATGTATATCTTCTGGATGGATTTGGTCACGTTCTTTTGTTACTGGATCTATAATAAAGGGAATCAAGACCTGACCTTGCCAATAGCCAGGGATACCACTTTCTATATCTTTACTAATCTTCGCTCGTATATCGGCAGAGGGATAATCCAGATCATTTTTACCACTACCCCCGATTCCCATAAAGTTAAATGTATAATCAGGAATGATATCGATGCCAAATTTTTTGGCATCTTTAACCAATGCGATAAAATCCTGCAAATCTCCCATTGGATTATGGATGGTACAAAGATCTTCGGGTTGATAAGCGTGATACCAGTAACCTTTTTCTTCTTCAGGTGTTTCTGGTCCGTCGGCGCGGAAAGTTGTTACGGGAGGGATTTGTATATAACCATAATGGCAACGTGCAAACTCGGCCATATTTTTCCTGATTTGCTGGTAGGTGGCATTAAAAGCATGAAGAATCGCCTCGCCAGGTTTTTTGGGTGTGATGATTTCACATTGTGATTTCTGATCAGCAGTAAGAGATTTACGCTCAAGTGTTTGCCGTAGATGTTCTGGATTGATTAATATTTTAAATGTTTCTTGCTGGCCGGAAGGTGACGTTACGTTAATATTATATACATCAGCTGCCAGTTCATAGTCAGGAATGTTAATAGCATATGCAACATACTTATCTTTTGGAGACGGTTTGTCAGATATAATGTGAGTGAAATGTTCAGCTGGACCATACTGATGAACACCGCTGTTATCACCTCTTTCAATCATTGTATCTCGTTGATAAACCCATGCTTTTCCTTCTCCTATCCTGTCTGGCGCTGTAATGCTACGCTGTGCTGCTTTATTCAACTCTCGGTAAGTTGTATCTGGAAAAAGGGAAATTTTATAATCGTTTTTTAACAGATCATTAATGACTTTTTCTGCGTGAAAAGTTGATATAATTTCTCTGTCTTTTAAATCCTGAGGATAAACTCCACAAGAATTAATAATATTTGTTATACAGTTTAGATATTCTAATGTATTTAATTTGGAATTTAGATCCCCGTCAGTAATGTTCCATGATAACAATGTGGGGTTGTCGATAGGTAAATTTCTTGGTCCTGGTTTTATAGAAAACATAATAAAGTTCCTCTAATGGTAGAGTAATATGGTGTATACGGAAACATAAAAATGTTTAATTGTTGTGAAAGTAATTGCAAACAGATGTCCTACTTTTATCCAATATTTATATGGAAAAGGATAATGCTTAAATCTGTTTTTTTAATTATCGATGTGGTCTGGAGAGGCAACTGTCAAAAATCGCTCATACGAAACTAATGATTAGCAGAATAAGATCTATGAAAGAATATATTGCTATATGAAGTTTATTTTTATGGGGTGAAAAGTAACAGATATCATAATGATGCGAAAACTCTTCAGCTAATGTAATAAAGTTATATTATTAGATACAAAATCATTACAAACTATCATTGAATCGATGGTAACTATAAATAGTGCTAAGTATTAGCATTTGCTTGTTGACTGAGAGTATCGACTTTGTGAATGGAAGCGGTGTCGGGTTTTATGTCGCAGGTAATGACGACCCAGGATGAATGAGAACGCATAAAAATCTGTTATTTACATCATAAGATCATCATGTTTATTGCGTGGTTTATAAGTATTGTTATTGCATACTCAAGGCCCTTTAGCTCAGTGGTTAGAGCAGGCGACTCATAATCGCTTGGTCGCTGGTTCAAGTCCAGCAAGGGCCACCATATCAGCATTCACGTATCAGGAAGAGTTAAGGGTACAAGGGGTACTCGATTGCGGTCTATATTTCACGACTAACGCCATTTCAAGGAAGAAGTGTGGTGGGTGGTTTCGAATGAGGGCTGGTGTTTTGGTACGTGGCACGCCACTGCAATGTATTTATCCATCAGTACTCATTCAAAAGTACCTGGAAAAAATGCCCGCTATGCCAAGCGGGCAAATTGCTTACATGTGGAATTAAGTAATTAACGATAAAGCCAGAGTATTATCATTTATTATACCCATTCATTTAATCAGGTTAATTACTCAAATCACTGAACTATTCTCTGTTCGCTCACTTATGCTGAGTGAGTACCACGACCAATGTATGTAGAACAATGCCGTAGAGTAAGGATGAAATGTCTCTGCCACGCCTTAAACATCTACTACTGACTAGAACCGCCGTCGCATGCAGAAGGGTCTTGTGAGCGTTACAGGAGTCTTGCTTTGCTCATTAATCAACGCTATTTAGATATAAATTTCTAATACTCGAAAAACGATTTTCACAAATAAATTATAACGGGTGGTTTTTATCATACAGCGAAATAACCTTTTGTTTATTAAATTTAACATTCCTGTGCTAAATTAATTAAAAGTACCATGTATAGCATATGAAGCTGTTAATGCCAGCAATTGTCTCAAATGAGCGATTTTTTATAGTGACAAACAATAATAACATTAAAAATAGTCATGTAGACATTAACTGAGGAAAAGACAATGTTAGTTAGTAAAAGCAACGAAATTAACACTAGCACATTTATAAATAGTGGAAATTGTAATGAAAGAAAATCTTCTAAATCCATGGAGTTACTAGCTTATAGTATTATAAAATTAATTTGTAAAGAAGCTGCCTCAGGGACGTATAACGGTGCTCTTGAAATTTTACAAAAAATGATGTCTGAATGTAAGTATCATGAAGGCAATGCTTTTGTCATTATGGGAGCCGGAGAACAATTAAAACGTATTAAATATGATGCTAATGAAAATAAATTAAAAGTAAACAACGTACACTTTGATAATAATCAAGAGTTAGTTGCTGATGGTGAGCCTGATGTAGTATTTTTAAAAAAAACGGTGTGGGAAGACCTTCTCGTTAAACTAAAGCTGGAGAACAAAGAAAATGCGGTTTCTGAAATTAACCTGTCATCTAATAAAAATAATGTTGATCAGTTTATTGAATGCGCTAAGAGAAATGAACAGACCCTATTCGACAATATAAGAAAAAGTGATTTTCATGTTGCTTCACTTCAGCCAGGTAGAACGCGTAGTGTTATTTCAGAAACGCCGCCAAATGACTGTATGGAATCACCTAATTTATATGAAAACCACACAGATAAGGTTTCAACTGTAACTAAAAATTCTCAGCAAGTTAAAGGTCACTATGGAGATAAGTTGAAAGAAATGCAGTTGTTCCTCAACCAGATGAGCAATGCACTTCAACAGGATTCATCTTTGTTAGAGTCAAAGGAACACACCATAGATATTCAAGAAAAAACGAATAAGTTTGTGCAGCATTTTCAGCGGGTATTATTTGATAAAAATGGAAGGTCATCAGAGTTTCTACTTAATTTTTATGAGTGTTGCTATAAGTTTTTACCAAGAGCGCAGCCTCAAGATAAAATCGATAGCTATAATTCAGCACTGCAAGCTTTTTCCATCTTTTGTTCATCTACGTTGACACATAATAATGTAGGGTTTAATTTCAAATTATTTCCAGAAGTCAAGCTGTCTGGAGGGGAACTTGAAACGGTATTCAAATACAAAAATGGCAATTTTGTCTGGGAGATAGCCAGAATTAAAATTACTCTCCCAAAAGAAGAGGGTGGTTTATATAATTTAGGTGGATTGGACTTTAAGGGGTGCTTCTTTTCTGGACAGAACTTCAGTGACTATGATATTAAATATGTGAGCTGGGGGACGTCATTGTTTGATGTTGATACTCCGTGTATTTTTAATACGCCTGCTAACAATGAGAGTTATGAAAAATCATTAAAGCCTGTGAGCGAAAACGGTTTAAATGGAGTCTTATCTGATCGTAATAAAAAAATAAAAATGATCACGGGCGTGGCACCATTCGATGGTATTTCATCTATGGATGATGACTTTGATGATAGTTCCTCTGAGGATGAGCCCGTTGAGAATAGTCCTGTTGTGACTAGGCCCCTTGTATAAAGTTCTAAAAGCAGTTTTCAATGATAAATAAATGGCGATTTTTACAAAGAGATAATAACGTAGATTGAAATAATATGTATTATTGATTGAGTAAACGGGATTATTCTTCACACTGCATCCATTTTGCTGTCACTACCAAAGTAAAAGGGGCTATGCTTTCACGTAACCCCTTGATTTATTTGATGAGTTTTCGGTGTCTGAACTGGTGCTGTAATTGGTTGAAATATTTCATCTAATGTCTGGTTCAACTTTCCTTAGCTGCCTGAAAGTTTTTTTGATCTTACCCAGCAATAATAGGGTGACGGTGCACCACGCCTGACTGAAGAACTGCGTGCTCAGAGTTACCACTTCAGCGCATAACCGTGGCAGCAGGCCCGGACAGAACAAACGGCTCAGGACATTATCGGTAGGGGACGCACTGCTAGTCTGTAAACTGAACCGACTGGGGCGCAGTATGTGGCATCTTGTCGTGCTGTTGGAGGAGCTGTGCGAACGTGGTATTAACTTTCGTGCTCTGGCCCAATCTATATTTGCCCAACAATGGGGGGACGAAAGCTGTAAAAGTAAAACAATCTGCAATCTCAATATTATTGTGTGATTTTTATGTGAGCAGAAGATATTCATCAGAAACGATTATGTAAATCATTTTATTTTTCCGACGGCTTCAATGTCGAAAGAAAAGAATACGCCCGTATTTCCTGAATAGATTGACTTTTTTATCCAACCACACTTCAGCGCACTGCGTTTAAAAAATGCCTCTTTCTTATGCGGAATATCATCATTTCATCATGATGTCTTTGATGAGCGGTGAACACAATACACTTGCGCTGTCTCTTCAGGATGAATCCCCTGGTCTGGTGCCTATGGGCTGATGTTGCAGCAGAGCTAAGGTTGCTTAAACGCTACTCAGTATTCACTTTTCAGAGGATGAAATTTATGAACAGGACCAGTCCCCATTATTGTCGTCGCTCAGTACTTTCCTTATTGATATCTGCTTTGATATATGCCCCACCAGGGATGGCGGCCTTTACCTCTAATGTTATTGGTGTGGTAAACGATGAGACTGTAGATGGTAGCCAAAAAGTAGATGAACGAGGTACAACAAATAATACTCATATTATCAACCATGGCCAGCAGGATGTTTATGGCGGGGTATCTAATAGAAGTCTTATTGAATCTGGTGGATATCAAGATGTAGGAGGTCATTACAATTTTGTGGGGCAGGCTAATAATACAACCATTAACGGGGGCAGACAGACAATTCATGACGGGGGTATTTCCACAGGTACGATAATCGAGAGTGGCAATCAGGACGTTTATACAGGTAGTATCAGCAATGGAACGACAATTAAGGGGGGTAATTCACACATAAGTGGGGGGACTGCGAATGGAACAATCATTGATGGTGGCAGCCAACGAGTAACAACTCAGGGGCATGTCGACAGTACAACGATAAATAAGTCTGGCTCTCAGGACATCACGCAAGGAAGTCTGGCAACGAACACAACCATAAATGGTGGTCGACAGTATGTTGAACAGAGCACAGTAGAAACAACCACCATTAAAAATGGCGGTGAGCAAAGAGTATATGAAAGCCATGCGCTGGACACGACGATTGAAGGTGGAACTCAGTCTTTGAATAATAAGTCAACGGCAAAATATACTCAGATCTATTCTGGAGGTACGCAAATTGTTGATTACACCAGCACCTCGGATGTTATTGAAATTTATTCCGGTGGCGTGCTTGATGTTAGTGGTGGTACGGCAACAAATGTTACCCAGCACGATGGTGCAATTTTAAAAACAAACACTAACGGTACGACGGTGAGCGGTACGAATAGTGAAGGGGCATTCTCTATTCACAATAACGTGGCAGACAATGTGTTGCTGGAAAAC
>NZ_VNXM01000049.1:0-41267 GCF_009820205.1 Escherichia sp. HH26CH | reverse complement strand
GAGATTCTCAGGAGAATCTCGCTGACCCGGCGGCGTGTTTGCCGTTGTTCCGTGTCAGTGGTGGCGCATTATAGGGATCCCAATTTTTTGCACAAGTACTTTTTTGATCTTTTTTTCTGTTTGTTGTTTTTTCACCCTTTTTGCTGCATTCGCACACAAAACGGTGCTTTTTTGCATACTAAAAGACTTGCACTAGGCCAATAATGCACCCAAAGTCATTAGGAAATCATTTATTGTTGAGGTGAGTATGTCTGATGTTTTACGCCCATACCGCGATCTTTTTCCACAAATCGGTCAGCGCGTAATGATCGACGATAGCAGCGTCGTGATTGGTGACGTTCGTCTGGCTGATGATGTGGGGATCTGGCCGCTCGTTGTGATTCGTGGAGATGTACATTATGTACAGATCGGAGCACGCACCAATATCCAGGATGGCAGTATGTTGCATGTCACTCATAAATCCTCGTACAACCCAGATGGCAACCCATTAACCATTGGCGAAGATGTCACTGTTGGTCACAAGGTGATGCTCCACGGCTGTACCATTGGCAATCGAGTGTTGGTTGGGATGGCATCAATTTTACTTGATGGTGCAATAGTAGAAGATGATGTGATGATTGGTGCGGGTAGCCTGGTCCCACAAAATAAACGGCTGGAGAGCGGATATCTGTATCTCGGTAGCCCCGTCAAACAGATCCGCCCGTTAAGTGATGAAGAGAAGGCCGGGTTACGCTATTCCGCGAATAACTACGTGAAATGGAAGGACGAGTATCTGGATCAGGGTAACCAAACCCAACCTTGATCATCTTCGCTTTGATCCTGAATCAAGCTTTCTGCTTCTTCTTCCAGGTCCCAGCGATGCTGGCGAAAACTCGCTAACCACTGTTCTGGCGTATCTCCTGCAAAGCGGTTCGCCAGACTCTCTCCAGTAATAGCGCAAGTGAGCTGCATACCATTTACAAGAGCGGGAAAACAAACGCATTTTTTACTCTCGTTCCACTCTTCCCTGTCCGGAAACTGGATGGCCTGATTCACGCGGACAACTCCTCCTGCAATTGCTTTATAACTGGTTCTATGTCAGGCAGAACACCGTGCCAGAGAAGAAAGGCATGAGCCGCCTGTGCCACCAGCATCCCCAATCCATCCGCATTACGCTTTGAACCTCGCAGCTCACACCATGCCAGAAAAGGTGTTTTTCCTTTCTGATAGAACATGTCATAGCAACAAATGCCTGAATGAATGAGCGATGCCGGGATCGCGGGAATATCACCACTGATGCCACTGGATGTTGCATTAATAATGAGATCGAACTCATGCCCCTCCAGTTCGTCCATACCCAACGCCTGAATACTGCCCGTGTGCGCAAACAATTTAGCCAACTCTTCCGCGCGGGGTAGCGTCCGATTAGTGATTGTCACCGCGCAGTCCAGAGAAAGGAGTGGAAGTAATACACCACGAGACGCCCCACCAGCGCCGATGAGTAGAATACGTAAACCAGGGCGGATAAAAGACAGACGTTCCAGATCGCTTAACAAGCCTACGCCATCGGTATTGTCACCCAGCAGGCGTCCATCTTCTAACCGCTTGAGGGTATTAACAGCACCAGCCAACGCTGCCCGTTCAGTAAGTTCATCAGCTCTGGCAAAGGCCTCTTCTTTAAAAGGCACCGTCACATTCGCTCCTTTACCACCAGCACTAAAGAAAGCGTTCAGTGTGTTAATGAAATCATTGATAGGTGCCAGCACGCGCCCATAGGGATGTTCAATATTCAATTGCTGAGCAAATTGCTGATGAATGAATGGCGATTTGCTGTGGGCTATTGGATTACCAAAAACAGCATAGTTTTCCATTATGTTACCCCTGTCGAAACAGTTCACCCGTCAGGGCATCGCGGATTTCTGAAGGATTTAAACGCCCTCCCGTTTCACCAGGCACAACCGGGAACGCTGCGCCAAATTGTGCGCGAACTTCGTCTACTGTTCGACAAGGCGGCAATCCACTCAAGTTGGCACTGGTAGAAACCAGCGGTTTACCATAAGCCTGGCACAAAGCAACCACCAACGGATGGTCGGTGACTCGTACAGCAAGCGAATCAAAGCGGCCTGTCAACCAGCGCGGTGTTGTCGCAGGCGCGGGAAAGACAAAGGTGACGGGACCTGGCCAGCGAGAAAAAATGGTTTCACGCTGCGCATCAGTCAGCATGCAGTCATCAATATAGGGTTTAAGCTGCTCGTAATTTGCCGCGATTAAAATCAGCCCCTTATCAACCGGACGCTGTTTTAGTTCCAACAGTCTCATCACTGCTGTTTCGCTATCAGGATCGCACCCGACACCGAAAACGGCTTCCGTGGGATAGGCGATGACACGTTCTTCATTGAGGACATCTATCGCAGCTGCGATAGCGTCTCCTTGCAGGTTATTATTCACGTTATTATTCCGCCGAAACCGGCTTTCCACATTGTTTACTGGCACAAAAGTGTTTTACACCCTGCGCGGTTTTCTTTTCGATGAGTAGCGGATAATGACACTCAGGGCATTCTCCGGCTATAGGTTTGAAGTTAATGGCAAATTGACACTCCGGGTAGCGATCACAGGAATGAAATGTTTTGCCATAACGGGAGCGGCGCTGGACCAGATGGCCCGTCCGACATTGGGGACAGGTAATTGCTGTTTCGTCCGGTTTATCGATAAGTTCGGTATGTTCGCATTCAGGATAGTTACTGCAACCAACAAACATACCAAAGCGCCCCTGGCGTAAGACCAGATTTGCGCCGCATGCAGGGCAAATCTGTCCCTCCAGAACTTTGACGATATGTCCATCCGCTGAAGATTTCAGAGGACGGACGTAGTCACACGCCGGATACTGTGAGCATCCAAGAAACGGACCGTGTTTCCCGGATCGAATAACCAGTTCAGCCCCGCACTTTGGGCAGGACTCATTATTACGCACCGTGAACAGTGCTGATTTCGCCATAACAACTTATGCTGAATTAAAGAAATGATTAATGCAGCATACCTTCATTCACTTCAAAGAGTAATTCTTCCATTTGCTGGTACGCATTTTCGCAGCCCGGAATATTGAACAACACCATCAGGATTACCCATTTCAGGTCTTCCAGGTCGAACTCAGCGGTATCCAGCGCGAGCACTCGCTCTATCACCATTTCACGGGTTTCAAGGTTAAGCACCTGAATTTGCTCAAGGAAAAGCAGAAAACCACGACAGCTGGCATCCAGTCTTTCACACTCTTCAGGGGTATAAATACGCATGGAGAGTGGATCAGAGGCCAGTTGCATCGGTTCTGCCAGTCCTTCCTGATAATCCGCAAGCTTTTCCAGCCAAAGCAGGGCATTGTAGATATCTTCTCGATCAAATCCTGCGTCGGTAAGATCCTGTTCAAGTTTGTCTTGATCCACACGCAACTCAGCTTCTGTGTGAATATAGGTTTCAAACAAATACATTAGTACGTCGAACATGGCATGCCCTCCTCAATCGGACATAGCCGCCGGGTACAGCTGCGATCCATCCTGCTAACTCCAGTTCGAGTAGTTGAGTAACTACCTCTGGCACAGGTTGGCCGGCACGTTCAGCGACGACGTCAACAGGTGTTACCTCATCTCCTACGTTAGCCAGGAGCTCAGGAAATGGCAATGCCACGTCTTCCTGATCTGGTGAATAAAATGAATTTTCAGGCGCGTCTGGCAACCAGTGCAATCCAAATTGCAAGTTTTCCAGAATTTCTTCCGGTTCCGTCACAAGAATCGCACCTTGTTTTATTAACCAGTGAGGCCCTTCGCTTCCCGGATTCCCTATTGGACCTGGCAAGGCAAAAACTTCTCGCCCCTGTTCAAGCGCACAACGCGCTGTCACCAGCGAACCACTGCGCAAAGCAGCTTCCACCACAAGTACACCTTTACTTAGACCACTGATAATGCGATTTCTTCGCGGGAAATTGTAAGCAAGAGGTGGAACATCGAGGGGAAATTCCGAGACGAGAGCTCCGCCATGTTCAAGCAGACTGGTAGCCAGCCGGGCATGGCGGCGGGGATGAATGGTATTAAGTCCATTCCCCAATACAGCAATGCTGACGCCATTCACCTGCAAGGCCGCTTTATGCGCCACACCATCGATTCCTCGCGCCAGTCCACTCGTAATTGTCACTCCACGCGTCGCCAGAGTTTCGCAAAATAATCGTCCCCAGCGTTCGCCATACCATGAATGCGCCCGACTCCCCACTACAGCAAGCTGAAATGAATGCAATGCGCGCAGTTCTCCAGCAACAAACAGCGCACCGGGGTAATCTGCTGTCGCCAGAAGTTGGGAAGGATAAAATTCACTATCCGCTGAGATTAAATGATGGTTTGGTTGATTCAACCAACAAAGTGAGCTCTCAATACTCTTTGGCGGAAATGAAAGAAAGCGTTGTGCCTGCCGCAATGTCAGCCCTGTTTGTTGCAATATAACCGCATCAATATGCGACTGTTTTGCCAGCCAGTGAGCTATACGGACCATATCATCGCCGTACAAGCTGCTGACGCTCATTAAACGCAGCCAAATTTCTGTATCGACCATCCTTATCTCCCTGCCATAAGCAGCCTTAGCAATCTTTGCGATTGGTCAGTGATGCTGTCAATCAGAGGGGGATTTGTCTAGAATAGAAGAAATAATCTTTCTAACTCCTGAACACATCTCTGGAGATTTATGTCAGTTTTGCAAGTGTTACATATTCCGGACGAGCGGCTTCGCAAAGTTGCTAAACCGGTAGAAGAAGTGAATGCAGAAATTCAGCGTATCGTCGATGATATGTTCGAGACGATGTACGCAGAAGAAGGTATTGGCCTGGCGGCAACCCAGGTTGATATCCATCAACGTATCATTGTTATTGATGTTTCGGAAAACCGTGACGAACGGCTGGTGTTAATCAATCCGGAGCTTTTAGAAAAAAGCGGCGAAACAGGCATTGAAGAAGGTTGCCTGTCGATCCCTGAACAACGTGCTTTAGTGCCACGCGCAGAGAAAGTTAAAATTCGCGCCCTGGACCGCGACGGTAAACCATTTGAACTGGAAGCAGACGGTCTGTTAGCCATCTGTATTCAGCATGAGATGGATCACCTGGTCGGCAAACTGTTTATGGATTATCTGTCACCGCTGAAACAACAACGTATTCGTCAGAAAGTTGAAAAACTGGATCGTCTGAAAGCCCGGGCTTAAGGATAAGAATTAACGTGTCAGAATCACTACGTATTATTTTTGCGGGTACACCTGACTTTGCAGCGCGTCATCTCGACGCGCTGTTGTCTTCTGGTCATAACGTCGTTGGCGTGTTCACCCAGCCAGACCGACCGGCAGGACGCGGTAAAAAACTGATGCCCAGCCCGGTTAAAGTTCTGGCTGAGGAAAAAGGTCTGCCCGTTTTTCAACCTGTTTCCCTGCGTCCTCAAGAAAACCAGCAACTGGTCGCCGACCTGCAGGCTGATGTTATGGTCGTCGTCGCCTATGGTTTAATTCTGCCGAAAGCTGTGCTGGAGATGCCGCGTCTTGGCTGTATCAACGTTCATGGTTCACTGCTGCCACGCTGGCGCGGTGCTGCACCAATCCAACGCTCACTATGGGCGGGTGATGCAGAAACTGGTGTGACCATTATGCAAATGGATGTTGGTTTAGACACCGGTGACATGCTCTATAAGCTCTCCTGCCCGATTACTGCAGAAGATACCAGTGGTACGCTGTACGACAAGCTGGCAGAGCTTGGCCCACAAGGGCTTATCACCACATTGAAACAACTGGCAGACGGCACGGCGAAACCAGAAGTTCAGGACGAAACTCTTGTCACTTACGCCGAAAAGTTGAGTAAAGAAGAAGCGTGTATTGACTGGTCACTCTCGGCAGCACAGCTTGAACGCTGCATTCGCGCTTTTAATCCGTGGCCGATGAGCTGGCTGGAAATTGAAGGACAGCCGGTTAAAGTCTGGAAAGCATCGGTCATTGATACGGCAACCAACGCTGCCCCAGGAACGATCCTTGAAGCCAACAAACAAGGCATTCAGGTTGCGACGGGTGATGGCATCCTGAACCTGCTCTCGTTACAACCTGCGGGTAAGAAAGCAATGAGCGCGCAAGACCTCCTGAATTCTCGTCGGGAATGGTTTGTTCCGGGCAACCGTCTGGCCTGATAGTCCACTCTTCTAAGCCCGGTCTTGCCGGGCATTTTTATTTTATATTTATGAAAAAACAACGTAATTTACGTAGTATGGCGGCACAGGCCGTTGAACAAGTCGTCGAGCAAGGGCAATCATTAAGCAACATTCTGCCACCGCTCCAGCAAAAAGTTTCCGATAAAGACAAAGCGCTTCTTCAGGAGTTGTGCTTTGGCGTACTGCGTACGCTCTCACAGTTAGACTGGCTGATTAATAAGTTAATGGCCCGTCCGATGACCGGCAAGCAGCGGACCGTGCATTACCTGATTATGGTTGGTTTGTATCAACTGCTTTATACCCGTATTCCACCTCATGCCACGCTGGCTGAAACGGTTGAAGGCGCTGTCGCAATTAAGCGCCCTCAACTTAAAGGGTTGATTAACGGTGTGTTACGCCAGTTCCAACGTCAGCAAGAAGAGTTATTAGCCGAGTTTAATGCCAGTGATGCACGTTATCTGCATCCTTCCTGGTTGCTGAAGCGTCTGCAAAAAGCGTATCCAGAGCAATGGCAATCCATCATTGAAGCCAATAACCAGCGTCCGCCAATGTGGCTGCGCGTTAATCGTACGCATCATTCCCGCGACAGCTGGCTTGCATTGCTGGATGAAGCAGGAATGAAAGGTTTCCCGCATGCGGATTACCCTGATGCTGTACGGCTGGAAACACCTGCACCTGTTCATGTGCTACCAGGTTTTGAAGAAGGATGGGTTACCGTTCAGGATGCATCTGCACAAGGTTGCATGGCCTGGCTTGCGCCACAAAACGGTGAACACATTCTGGATCTTTGCGCTGCCCCCGGCGGTAAAACAACGCATATCCTTGAGGTAGCACCAGAAGCGCAGGTTGTTGCGGTTGATATTGACGAACAGCGCCTCTCTCGCGTTTACGACAATTTAAAACGCCTTGGTATGAAGGCGACCGTGAAACAAGGTGATGGCCGCTACCCTTCCCAATGGTGTGGCGAGCAACAGTTTGATCGCATTTTATTAGATGCGCCTTGTTCAGCAACCGGTGTGATTCGTCGCCATCCGGATATTAAATGGTTACGTCGCGATCGCGATATCCCGGAACTCGCGCAATTGCAGTCTGAAATTCTCGACGCCATTTGGCCGCATTTAAAATCCGGTGGAACCCTGATCTATGCCACCTGTTCGGTGTTACCGGAAGAGAATAGCCTGCAGATTAAAGCCTTTTTGCAACGTACCGCTGATGCCGAACTTTGCGAAACAGGAACACCAGAGCAACCGGGTAAACAAAATCTGCCTGGTGCCGAAGAGGGCGACGGCTTCTTTTACGCTAAGCTAATCAAAAAGTGATGAGATAACGGGTCGCGACTGATGAAAATTATCATTCTGGGTGCCGGCCAGGTTGGCGGCACACTGGCGGAAAACCTGGTTGGCGAGAACAACGATATTACTGTTGTCGATACCAACGGTGAGCGTCTGCGGACCTTGCAGGATAAATTTGACCTGCGGGTCGTGCAGGGGCATGGCTCTCATCCACGCGTATTGCGGGAGGCAGGTGCCGACGACGCTGATATGCTGGTTGCTGTAACCAGTTCAGATGAAACCAATATGGTTGCCTGCCAGGTAGCCTACTCACTTTTCAACACCCCTAATCGCATCGCTCGTATCCGCTCACCAGACTACGTGCGCGATGCCGATAAGCTATTTCATTCAGATGCTGTGCCGATTGATCATCTGATCGCACCAGAGCAGTTGGTTATCGATAATATTTACCGACTGATTGAGTATCCCGGCGCATTGCAGGTGGTGAACTTCGCGGAGGGTAAAGTCAGCCTGGCTGTGGTTAAAGCCTATTATGGCGGCCCGCTGATTGGTAATGCACTTTCGACCATGCGCGAACATATGCCACATATCGATACTCGTGTGGCAGCAATTTTCCGCCACGATCGCCCCATTCGTCCGCAAGGTTCGACCATTGTTGAAGCGGGTGATGAAGTGTTCTTTATTGCCGCTTCACAGCATATCCGCGCGGTGATGAGTGAATTACAGCGACTGGAAAAACCGTATAAGCGGATCATGCTGGTTGGTGGTGGTAATATCGGTGCAGGGCTGGCGCGTCGTCTGGAAAAAGATTACAGCGTTAAACTCATCGAACGTAATCAGCAGCGCGCTGCCGAACTGGCGGAAAAGTTGCAGAATACGATCGTCTTTTTTGGTGATGCGTCGGATCAGGAACTGCTGGCCGAAGAACATATCGATCAAGTTGATCTGTTTATTGCCGTCACCAACGATGACGAAGCCAATATCATGTCCGCCATGCTCGCCAAACGCATGGGCGCGAAAAAGGTGATGGTATTGATCCAGCGTCGCGCTTATGTGGATCTGGTTCAGGGGAGCGTGATCGATATTGCGATTTCACCGCAACAAGCAACCATCTCTGCGTTGCTTAGTCACGTGCGAAAAGCCGATATTGTTGGTGTT
This sequence comes from Escherichia sp. HH26CH, assembly GCF_009820205.1. Taxonomy (NCBI): domain Bacteria; kingdom Pseudomonadati; phylum Pseudomonadota; class Gammaproteobacteria; order Enterobacterales; family Enterobacteriaceae; genus Escherichia; species Escherichia sp. HH26CH. The sequence goes on along the minus strand of NZ_VNXM01000049.1, from coordinate 32,623 downwards.
TCCTCATTGCGCCGCGGTGTTGCAGAAGCTATTGAAGCCGTTGCTCACGGTGATGAAAGCACCTCACGCGTTGTCGGCAGAGTCATTGATGAAATCAAGCTACCGCCAGGAACGATTATTGGTGCTGTGGTGCGCGGCAATGATGTGATGATTGCTAATGACAATCTGCGCATTGAGCAAGGCGATCACGTAATTATGTTCCTCACAGATAAAAAGTTTATTACCGACGTCGAAAGACTCTTCCAGCCAAGTCCATTCTTTTTGTAATTAATAAGGCGTCTTATGACGCCTTATTATTTCCCTTTGATTCTCAAGGATTAATTAAATTCATTCCTGGCAGGAAAATGGCTTAACATTTGTTAGACTTATGGTTGTCGGCTTCATAGGGAGAATAACATGAGCATTATTAAAGAATTTCGCGAATTTGCGATGCGCGGAAACGTAGTGGATTTGGCGGTGGGTGTCATTATCGGAGCGGCATTCGGAAAGATTGTCTCTTCACTGGTTGCCGATATCATCATGCCACCGTTGGGCTTATTAATTGGCGGGATCGACTTTAAACAGTTTGCTGTCACGCTACGCGATGCGCAGGGGGATATCCCTGCTGTCGTTATGCATTACGGTGTCTTCATTCAAAACGTCTTTGATTTTCTGATTGTGGCCTTTGCCATCTTCATGGCAATTAAGCTAATCAACAAACTGAATCGTAAGAAAGAAGAACCGGCAGCCGCGCCAGCGCCAACTAAAGAAGAAGTATTACTGACAGAAATTCGTGATTTGCTGAAAGAGCAGAATAACCGCTCTTAAAAAGCCCCTGAAAGCAGAAGGCCAGTGGTAAAAAAGTGATTTACTTTCTTGCCACTGGCCTCCCAGTTTCCCCGATTGCCATGTTTTCCTTTCCGCATGTAACTACCTTTCCCCTTCTTATTTTTCTCTACACGCTGTCGGAATAAAGGATCATGTAGCAATGCTTCTATCGCATTATCTTTTATCTGTCCTTTAGTATGCTGATATCGGCTCATAAAAACTCCAGTTGGTTATTTAACGGCGCGAGTGTAATCCCGCCAGTGCAAAAAATCAACAACCACTCTTAACGCCACTCGCCCCTTGTTCAAGGGCTTCAAGAATCGAGCAATAAACACTGCTATGAGCGGTCCCACAACAGGCATCGTTAAGGCGTTGCAAGGAACGCTGCATACTCTGCAACTCGGCTATCCGTGCTTCGACTTCCTGCAATCTTTCCTGCACAATGCCTTTTGACTCCTGACAGGTATGGTGTTCAGGATCGATACGGATCGACAGCAACTCGCGGATCGACTCCAGACTGAAACCAAGTTGTCTGGCATGGCGGATAAATTTCAATCGCTGGAGATCGCTTTCAGTATACAGGCGAAACCCACCTTCGGTGCGTACTTCATGCTCCATCATCTGCTGCTTTTCGTAATAACGAATCGTGTCGGGTGTTACTTCCGCCATTTTTGCCAGCTCACCAATGCGATACATACATACTCCACTAGTTATCGTTGATTTTGTCCAACAACTTGTCAGCATAATCGCCGCGTAAAAAATCGGTACTCAATCCAGCTTGTCGCAGCTTCAATTCCAGTAATGACAATCGACGACTAACCTCTTGATATTGCGGATCATCATGACGGATACCTTTGAGGATATCTAGAAGCTGTATTGCTTCCCTCCGCTGCTCAAGTTCTGGCGGTAAGCAACCGGCATTCTTCAACAAGCGATACCCCGCACGTAATTCTGGTGGCACGTGGGAATCATCATCCAGGATTAATGGTTCGCCGCTATTAGGTAGGTTATCAAACTCACCTTTCGCTTGCGCTTCTGCTATATGGCGCTCTGCCCACTGGTCAAGTAACCACATAAATACTCCAGGGGATGAACAAAAAGAGTACAGCTATTGTAGATAAGTGGGGATACTACGGGTATAAAAAAACCCGCCGGGGCGGGTTTTTTTACGTTGCTTCAGATTACTCTGCAGCAGCTTCTGCTTTCTCTGAACGATCAACCAGCTCGATGTAAGCCATCGGCGCGTTGTCGCCTGCACGGAAGCCACACTTCAGAATACGAGTGTAACCACCGGCACGGCTCGCGAAACGCGGGCCCAGTTCGTTAAACAGTTTTGCCACGATCTCGTTATCACGAGTACGGGCGAATGCCAGACGACGATTAGCAACGCTATCAGTCTTGGCAAGAGTAATCAGCGGCTCAACTACGCGGCGCAGCTCTTTCGCTTTAGGCAGAGTCGTCTTGATGATTTCATGACGAACCAGTGAACCTGCCATATTGCGGAACATAGCCTGGCGATGGCTGCTGTTGCGGTTCAGTTGACGACCACTCTTACGATGGCGCATGACCTTATCCTTCTCAGTAAAACCTTAACCTGTGACCTGGTTACTCGTCAGCGATGCTTGCCGGTGGCCAGTTTTCCAGGCGCATGCCCAGAGACAGTCCACGGGAAGCCAGCACGTCTTTAATCTCAGTAAGAGATTTTTTACCAAGGTTAGGCGTTTTAAGGAGCTCAACCTCGGTACGCTGTACCAGATCACCGATATAGTGGATAGCTTCTGCTTTAAGGCAGTTAGCAGAGCGGACAGTCAATTCCAGATCGTCAACAGGGCGCAGCAGGATCGGATCGAACTCTGGTTTCTCTTCTTTCACTTCAGGCTGACGTACATCACGTAAGTCAACGAAAGCTTCCAGTTGTTCAGCCAGAATGGTTGCCGCACGACGAATCGCCTCTTCAGGATCGATTGTGCCGTTGGTTTCCATTTCGATGACCAGCTTGTCCAGGTCGGTACGCTGTTCTACACGCGCTGCTTCAACATTGTAGGCAATACGCTCCACAGGGCTGTAGCATGCGTCGACCAGCAGACGGCCGATTGGGCGCTCATCTTCTTCCGAATGAATTCGGGTAGAAGCCGGCACATAACCACGACCGCGCTGAACTTTGATACGCATGCTAATAGACGCGTTCTCATCGGTCAGGTGGCAGATCACGTGCTGCGGCTTGACGATTTCGACATCACCGTCGTGGGTGATATCGGCTGCAGTCACAGGGCCAATGCCAGATTTATTCAAGGTAAGAATAACTTCATCTTTGCCCTGAACTCTCACCGCCAGCCCTTTCAGGTTGAGCAGGATTTCCAGGATATCTTCCTGAACGCCTTCTTTGGTGCTGTACTCATGTAGTACACCATCAATCTCAACCTCGGTCACCGCGCAACCCGGCATCGATGAGAGCAGAATACGGCGCAGTGCGTTACCCAGAGTATGGCCAAAGCCACGCTCTAAAGGCTCAAGGGTCACCTTGGCGTGCGTCGAACTCACTTGCTCGATATCAACCAGGCGCGGTTTTAGAAACTCTGTCACAGAACCCTGCATTGTGTCCTCTCTTTGGTACTAAGCTTTACTTGGAGTAAAGCTCGACGATCAGGTGTTCGTTAATGTCCGCAGACAGATCAGAACGCTCCGGCTTACGCTTAAACGTACCTTCCATCTTGCCAGCATCAACTTCCAGCCAGGTTGGCTTTTCACGCTGCTCAGCCAGCTCCAGAGCGGCTTTCACGCGAGACTGCTTCTTCGCTTTCTCACGAATGCTTACAACGTCATTCGGACTAACCTGATAAGAAGCGATGTTAACAACACGACCGTTTACCATAATTGCTTTATGGCTAACCAGCTGACGTGCTTCTGCACGAGTGGCACCGAAGCCCATACGGTATACAACGTTGTCCAGACGACCTTCCAGCAGAGCCAACAGGTTTTCACCGGTGTTGCCTTTCAGACGTGCTGCTTCTTTGTAGTAGTTACGGAACTGACGCTCCAGCACACCATAGATACGGCGAACTTTTTGCTTTTCACGCAACTGCACACCATAGTCAGACAGACGCGGTTTACGCGCACCGTGCTGGCCAGGAGCTTGTTCAATTTTACACTTGGTATCGATCGCGCGAACGCCAGACTTAAGGAATAAGTCGGTGCCCTCACGACGGCTCAGCTTGAGCTTAGGACCCAAATATCTTGCCATTTTCTTTCTCCAACAAACCTGGAAAACGAGGCGTTATACGCGACGTTTTTTCGGCGGACGACAACCGTTATGAGGGATCGGAGTCACATCAGTAATATTAGTGATGCGGAAACCTGCGGCGTTCAGAGCACGAATAGTAGATTCGCGGCCTGGACCCGGACCTTTAACCATAACTTCCAGATTCTTGATGCCGTATTCTTTCACGGCGTCAGCGCAACGCTCTGCTGCAACCTGAGCTGCAAACGGAGTGGATTTGCGAGAACCACGGAAACCGGAACCACCGGCTGTTGCCCAACCCAACGCGTTACCCTGACGATCAGTGATAGTCACGATGGTGTTGTTGAAAGAAGCATGGATATGAGCCACGCCGTCAGAGACTTGTTTTCTTACACGTTTACGTGCACGAATTGGTGCCTTTGCCATTATTCAATCACCCCGATTATTTCTTGATCGGTTTGCGCGGACCCTTACGGGTACGTGCGTTGGTCTTGGTACGCTGACCGCGAACCGGGAGACCACGACGATGACGCAAACCGCGATAGCAACCAAGATCCATCAGGCGCTTGATGCTCATGCTGATTTCACGGCGCAGATCACCTTCAACGACAAATTTGGCAACTTCGTCACGCAGCGTGTCGATTTGTCCTTCAGACAGCTCACTGATCTTAACATCTTCAGCGATACCCGCTGCAGCCAGGATGGCTTTAGAACGGGTCTTGCCGACGCCATAAATCGAAGTTAATGCGATTACGGCATGCTTATGATCAGGAATGTTAATGCCTGCTATACGGGCCACTATGCACTCCTACTATTTAATATGTACGTTCCATGCTGAAAAGCCCGTTTTCAGGATACTCAAATGGAAACGCACAGACATACAAAAGATTGGCTGGCTAATCTAGCCAGCTCAACCCAACTTTGCAAGAAAAATATGCGAAAAAATCAGCCTTGGCGCTGTTTATGCTTCGGCTCGGCACTGCAAATCACACGGATGACACCATCACGCTTAACGATTTTGCAGTTACGGCATAATTTCTTGACGGAAGCACGAACTTTCATTTTTACTCTCCGTAACTTCTCGGGCGACCAATTATCGGCCGTAGCCTTTCAGGTTCGCCTTCTTCAATGCAGACTCATACTGACTGGACATCATCAGAGTTTGCACTTGAGCCATAAAGTCCATAATCACGACAACAACGATAAGCAGTGAGGTCCCACCGAAGTAGAACGGTACTTTCATTGCATCACGCATGAACTCCGGGATCAGGCAGATAAAGGTAATGTACAGCGCACCAACCAGGGTCAGGCGGGTCATTACTTTATCGATATACTTCGCCGTTTGCTCTCCCGGACGAATTCCTGGTACAAATGCACCGGACTTCTTCAGGTTATCTGCTGTTTCACGCGGGTTGAAAACCAACGCCGTGTAGAAGAAACAGAAGAAGATGATTGCAGACGCATAGAGTAACACATAAAGCGGTTGCCCAGGCTGCAAATACAGCGAAATTGTTGTCAGCCAGTTCCAACCAGTACCGCCCCCGAACCATGACGCGATGGTCGCCGGGAACAGAATAATACTGGAAGCGAAGATTGCCGGGATTACCCCCGCCATATTCACTTTCAGCGGTAAATGTGTGCTCTGTGCAGCATAGACACGACGACCTTGCTGACGTTTCGCGTAGTTTACCACAATGCGGCGTTGACCACGCTCAACAAATACAACAAAGAACGTCACTGCAAATACTAATACTGCAACCAACAGCAACACGAGGAAGTGCAGGTCGCCTTGACGCGCTTGCTCGATAGTATGGGCAATGGCTGGCGGGAGTCCCGCGACAATACCGGCGAAGATAATGATTGAAATACCGTTGCCGATACCTCGTTCAGTAATCTGTTCGCCCAACCACATCAGGAACATGGTTCCTGTGACCAGACTTACAACAGCGGTGAAGTAGAATGCAAAGCCCGGGTTAATGACCAGGCCTTGCATACCAGGCATATTCGGCAGACCGGTAGCAATACCGATCGACTGGAATATTGCCAGCACCAGAGTACCGTAGCGGGTGTACTGGCTGATCTTACGACGACCAGACTCCCCTTCTTTCTTAATTTCTGCCAACGTTGGGTGAACCACCGTCAGCAGCTGGATAATGATCGATGCCGAAATATACGGCATGATCCCCAGAGCAAAGATAGAAGCACGGCTGAGAGCACCACCAGAGAACATGTTAAACATTTCAATGATGGTGCCTCGCTGTTGCTCAAGCAGTTTGGCAAGTACAGCGGCATCAATACCAGGGATCGGAATAAAAGAGCCAATACGGAACACAATCAGCGCACCGATAACAAACAACAGTCTGCGTTTCAGCTCGCCTAAGCCACCTTTGGCACTTTGAAAATCTAATCCCGGTTGTTTAGCCATCTGCTACTTATTCCTCGATTTTACCGCCAGCAGCTTCGATAGCAGCACGAGCGCCTTTAGTAACACGCAGGCCACGAACAGTTACCGGAGTAGTTACTTCGCCAGCCAGGATCACTTTCGCGAACTCGATCTGGATACCGATAATGTTAGCCGCTTTCAGCGTGTTCAGGTCTACAACACCGCCTTCTACTTTAGCCAGGTCAGACAGACGAACTTCGGCTGTAATCGCTGCTTTACGAGAAGTGAAGCCGAATTTCGGCAGACGACGGTACAGAGGCATCTGACCACCCTCGAAACCGCGACGTACGCCACCGCCAGAACGAGACTTCTGACCTTTGTGACCACGACCACCGGTTTTACCGAGGCCAGAACCGATACCACGACCCAGGCGTTTACCCGCCTTTTTGGAGCCTTCGGCCGGAGACAGAGTATTTAAACGCATCTCTTACTCCTCAACTTTAACCATGAAGGAAACCGCGTTGATCATACCGCGAATAGCAGGAGTATCCTCGCGCTCTACGGTGTGACCAATACGACGCAGACCCAGGCCAAGCAGCGTTGCCTTGTGTTTCGGCAGACGACCGATTGCACTGCGGGTTTGAGTAATTTTAATAGTCTTTGCCATGGTTTATTTCCCCAGAATTTCTTCAACGGATTTACCACGCTTGGCAGCGACCATTTCTGGAGAATTCATATTTTCCAGGCCATCGATAGTTGCACGAACCACGTTAATCGGGTTGGTGGAACCATACGCTTTAGCCAGAACGTTATGAACCCCAGCGACTTCCAGAACGGCGCGCATTGCACCACCGGCGATGATACCGGTACCTTCGGAAGCCGGCTGCATGAATACGCGAGAACCCGTATGAACACCTTTAACAGGGTGTTGCAGAGTGCCGTTATTCAGCGCGACGTTAATCATATTGCGACGGGCTTTTTCCATCGCTTTCTGGATCGCTGCTGGAACTTCACGCGCTTTACCGTAACCAAAACCAACGCGACCGTTACCATCGCCAACTACAGTCAGAGCTGTGAAGGAGAAAATACGACCACCTTTAACGGTTTTAGATACGCGGTTTACCGCGATCAGCTTTTCCTGCAGTTCGCCAGCTTGTTTTTCGATGTGAGCCATCTTACACCTCTACCTTAGAACTGAAGGCCAGCTTCACGGGCAGCATCTGCCAGTGCCTGGACACGACCATGATATTGGAACCCGGAACGGTCAAAGGATACATCTTTGATGCCTTTTTCCAGAGCGCGTTCAGCGACAGCTTTACCCACAGCTGCAGCCGCGTCTTTGTTACCGGTGTACTTCAGTTGTTCAGCGATAGCTTTTTCTACAGTAGAAGCAGCTACCAGAACTTCAGAACCGTTCGGTGCAATTACCTGTGCGTAAATGTGACGCGGGGTACGATGTACCACCAGGCGAGTTGCGCCCAGCTCCTGGAGCTTGCGGCGTGCGCGGGTCGCACGACGGATACGAGCAGATTTCTTATCCATAGTGTTACCTTACTTCTTCTTAGCCTCTTTGGTACGCACGACTTCGTCGGCGTAACGAACACCCTTGCCTTTGTAAGGCTCAGGACGACGGTAGGCGCGCAGATCCGCTGCAACCTGGCCGATCACCTGCTTATCAGCGCCTTTCAGCACGATTTCAGTCTGAGTCGGACATTCAGCAGTGATACCCGCAGGCAGCTGATGGTCAACAGGATGAGAGAAACCCAGAGACAGGTTAATCACATTGCCTTTAACCGCTGCACGGTAACCTACACCAACCAGCTGCAGCTTCTTAGTGAAGCCTTCGGTAACACCGATAACCATTGAGTTCAGCAGGGCACGCGCGGTACCAGCCTGTGCCCAACCGTCTGCGTAACCATCACGCGGACCGAAGGTCAGGGTATTATCTGCATGTTTAACTTCAACAGCATCGTTGAGAGTACGAGTCAGCTCGCCGTTTTTACCTTTGATCGTAATAACCTGACCGTTGATTTTTACGTCAACGCCGGCAGGAACAACGACCGGTGCTTTAGCAACACGAGACATTTTTTCCTCCGATTAGGCTACGTAGCAGATAATTTCGCCACCAAGACCAGCCTGGCGCGCTGCACGATCAGTCATAACACCTTTAGAGGTAGAAACAACTGCGATACCCAGACCCGCCATAACTTTCGGCAGCTCATCTTTACGTTTATAGATGCGCAGACCTGGGCGGCTGACACGCTGAATGCTTTCTACAACAGCTTTGCCCTGGAAATACTTCAGAGTAAGTTCCAGTTCAGGCTTGGTGTCGCCTTCAACTTTAAAATCTTCAATAAAACCTTCTTCCTTCAGCACGTTGGCGATTGCCACTTTCAGCTTGGAGGAAGGCATGGTGACCGCAGCTTTGTTCGCGGCCTGACCGTTACGGATACGGGTCAGCATATCCGCGATCGGATCTTGCATGCTCATCTGTCTTTACTCCCGTGATTCAATTGGTGACAATTACCAGCTAGCCTTTTTCAGACCCGGGATTTCACCGCGCATAGCGGCTTCACGGACCTTAATACGGCTCAACCCGAACTTCCGCAGGAAACCATGCGGACGACCTGTTTGACGGCAGCGGTTACGCTGACGAGACGGGCTGGAATCACGCGGCAGAGTCTGCAGCTTGAGAACAGCGTTCCAACGATCTTCGTCGGAAGCGTTCACATCAGAGATGATCGCTTTCAGTTCAGCGCGTTTCGCGAAGTATTTATCAGCTAAAGCTACGCGTTTTACTTCGCGTGCTTTCATTGATTGCTTAGCCATTTAGTAACCCTACCTTACTTGCGGAACGGGAAGTCAAAGGCAGCCAGCAGAGCGCGGCCTTCTTCGTCAGATTTCGCAGTAGTGGTAATGGTAATATCCAAACCACGAACGCGGTCGACTTTATCGTAGTCGATTTCTGGGAAGATGATCTGCTCACGGACACCCATGCTGTAGTTACCACGACCGTCGAAAGACTTAGCGGACAGGCCACGGAAGTCACGGATACGAGGTACAGCAATAGTGATCAGGCGCTCAAAGAACTCCCACATGCGTTCGCCACGCAGAGTTACTTTACAGCCGATCGGATAGCCCTGACGGATTTTGAAGCCTGCAACAGATTTGCGTGCTTTGGTGATCAACGGTTTTTGACCGGAGATTGCTGCCAGGTCTGCTGCTGCGTTATCCAGCAGTTTTTTGTCAGCGATCGCTTCACCAACACCCATGTTCAGGGTGATCTTCTCGACCCGAGGGACTTGCATGACAGAATTGTAGTTAAACTCAGTCATGAGTTTTTTAACTACTTCGTCTTTGTAGTAATCATGCAGTTTCGCCATCGTACTACTCCAAATTACTTGATAGTTTCGCTGTTAGACTTGAAGAAACGGACTTTTTTACCGTCTTCGAATCTAAAGCCTACACGGTCAGCCTTGCCGGTTGCCGCATTGAAGATTGCTACGTTGGAAACCTGAATAGCGGCTTCTTTTTCAACGATGCCACCCGGTTGGTTCAGGGCCGGAACCGGCTTCTGATGTTTCTTAACCAGGTTGATACCTTCAACAATGACCTTGCCGGAAGACAGGACATTCTTAACTTTACCGCGTTTACCTTTATCTTTACCGGTTAACACGATAACTTCGTCATCACGACGGATTTTCGCTGCCATGATTCGCTCCTTAGAGTACTTCTGGTGCCAGAGAGATAATTTTCATGAACTTCTCACTACGAAGCTCACGAGTTACCGGCCCAAAAATACGCGTACCGATAGGCTGCTCGCTGTTGTTGTTCAGAAGAACACAAGCATTACCATCGAAGCGAATGACAGAACCGTCCGGGCGACGAACACCCTTCTTGGTGCGCACCACTACCGCCTTCAGCACATCACCTTTTTTGACCTTACCACGCGGAATTGCTTCTTTGATGGTGATCTTGATGATGTCGCCTACGCCTGCGTAGCGACGGTGCGAGCCACCCAGAACCTTGATACACATTACGCGACGTGCACCGGAGTTGTCGGCGACGTTCAGCATAGTCTGTTCTTGGATCATTTTAGTGCTCCGCTAATGTCAACTACTACTGAGACCCGAAAATCAGGTCGTTAAAAATCCCCATATCGAGGGCGCGGCATTATAACACCGCTTCAAGGATATGGGTAGAAAAAATAAACGGCTCATTTCTGAGCCGTTTATTCGTATCGAGAGAGTGTACTGTATTACAGAACCGCTTTCTCTACAACGCGAACCAGCGTCCAGGATTTAGTCTTGGACAGCGGACGGCATTCGCGGATTTCAACCACGTCACCGATACCGCATTCGTTGTTCTCGTCATGTACGTGCAGTTTGGTCGTACGCTTGATGAATTTACCGTAGATCGGGTGTTTCACAAAACGTTCGATAGCAACAACAATGGATTTCTCCATTTTGTCGCTAACAACGCGACCTTGCAGAGTACGGATTTTATCGGTCATTACGCACCCGCCTTCTCGTTCAGTAAAGTCTTAACGCGTGCGACATCGCGACGCACTTGCTTCAACAGGTGAGACTGTTGCAGCTGGCCACTTGCAGCCTGCATACGCAGGTTGAACTGCTCACGCAGCAGGTTCAGCAGCTCGGTGTTCAGCTCTTCAACGCTCTTCTCACGCAGCTCTTTTGCTTTCATTACATCACCGTCTTAGTTACAAAGGTGGTTTTAATCGGCAGTTTCGCTGCTGCCAGCTTGAATGCTTCACGGGCCAGCTCTTCCGGAACACCGTCCATTTCATACAGGACTTTACCCGGCTGAATCAAGGCAACCCAATACTCCACGTTACCTTTACCTTTACCCATACGCACTGCCAGCGGCTTTTCAGTGATCGGTTTGTCCGGGAACACACGGATCCAGATCTTACCTTGACGCTTAACTGCACGGGTCATAGCACGACGTGCTGCTTCGATCTGACGTGCAGTCAGACGACCACGGCCAACAGCTTTCAGACCGAAGCTGCCGAAGCTAACATCCGTACCCTGCGCCAGACCGCGGTTACGGCCTTTGTGCATTTTACGGAATTTTGTACGCTTTGGTTGTAACATCAGCGACGCTCCTTATTTACGGCCTTTACGCTGCTGCTTTTTAGGCTGAGCAGCCGGTTTTTCCGGTTGTTCAACAGCAGCCATACCACCCAGGATCTCGCCTTTGAAGATCCACACTTTAACGCCGATTACACCGTAAGTGGTGTGCGCTTCAGAGGTGTTGTAGTCGATGTCAGCACGCAGAGTGTGCAGCGGTACGCGACCTTCGCGGTACCATTCGGTACGTGCGATTTCCGCGCCGCCCAGACGGCCGCTAACTTCAACTTTAATACCTTTAGCGCCCAGACGCATTGCGTTCTGTACAGCACGCTTCATAGCACGACGGAACATAACGCGACGTTCCAGCTGAGAAGTGATGCTGTCAGCAACCAGTTTTGCGTCCAGTTCAGGCTTACGAACTTCGGCGATGTTGATCTGTGCAGGAACGCCAGCGATGTCCGCTACGACCTTACGCAGTTTTTCTACGTCTTCACCTTTTTTACCGATAACGATACCCGGGCGAGCAGTGTGAATGGTTACACGGATGCTCTTAGCCGGACGCTCGATAACGATACGAGATACGGACGCTTTAGCCAGTTCCTTAGTCAGGTACTGACGTACTTTAAAATCGCTGTCCAGGTTGTCAGCGAATTCTTTGGTGTTCGCAAACCAGGTAGAGTTCCATGGTTTTACAATACCCAGGCGAATACCATTAGGATGTACTTTCTGACCCATTGCTAGTCTCCAGAGTCTCAGCGATCGGACACAACCACAGTGATGTGGCTGGTGCGCTTCAGGATGCGATCTGCACGACCTTTTGCACGCGGCATAATGCGCTTCATGCTCGGGCCTTCGTCTACGAAAATTTTCGTAACTTTCAGATCGTCAATGTCAGCGCCATCGTTGTGTTCAGCGTTAGCAATGGCAGATTCCAGAACTTTCTTGACCAGTACAGCCGCTTTCTTGTTGGTGTAGGTCAAAATATCCAGAGCCTGCGACACTTTCTTACCGCGAATCAGGTCAGCAACAAGGCGAACCTTCTGAGCAGAAGAACGAGCATGGCGATGTTTAGCGATAGTTTCCATCTCTTCCTCCTACCTTATTTCTTCTTCGCTTTTTTATCAGCAGCGTGGCCGCGATAAGTACGAGTCGGTGCGAATTCACCCAGTTTGTGACCGACCATTTCGTCGGTTACAAATACCGGAACGTGCTGACGACCATTATGGACAGCGATGGTCAAACCGATCATGTTAGGAAAGATCGTTGAACGACGGGACCAAGTGCGCAGGGGCTTCTTGTCTCCGCTTTCCACCGCTTTCTCTACCTTCTTCAGCAAGTGCAGGTCAATAAAAGGACCTTTCTTGAGAGAACGTGGCATGGCTTATCCTCTAAAATTATTTGCTACGGCGACGTACGATGAATTTATCAGTACGCTTGTTGCTGCGGGTCTTCTTACCTTTGGTCTGAACGCCCCACGGAGTTACCGGGTGCTTACCAAAGTTACGACCTTCACCACCACCATGTGGGTGGTCTACCGGGTTCATCGCGGTACCGCGAACGGTCGGACGAACACCACGCCAGCGTGCAGCACCTGCTTTACCCAGAACGCGCAGCATATGCTCAGCATTGCCAACTTCGCCCAGAGTTGCACGGCAGTCTGCTTCTACTTTACGCATTTCACCAGAACGCAGACGCAGGGTGACATAAGCACCATCACGAGCAACGATCTGAACGTAAGTACCAGCGGAACGTGCCAGCTGACCGCCTTTACCTGGTTTCATTTCTACGTTATGAACAGTAGAACCAACCGGGATGTTGCGCATCGGCAGGGTGTTACCTGGTTTGATTGCAGCATCAACGCCAGACTGAATCTGGTCGCCAGCTTTCAGGCCTTTAGGGGCCAGGATGTAACGGCGTTCACCGTCTTTGTACAGAACCAGCGCGATGTTCGCGGAACGGTTCGGATCGTACTCAAGACGTTCAACAACTGCCGGGATACCGTCTTTGTTGCGTTTGAAGTCAACAATACGGTAAGCCTGCTTGTGGCCACCACCGATATGACGAGTGGTGATACGGCCATTGTTGTTACGACCACCGGATTTGCTGTTTTTTTCCAGCAACGGAGCAAAAGGTTTGCCCTTGTGCAGCTCAGGGTTAACCACTTTAACAACGTGGCGACGACCCGGAGATGTCGGTTTACATTTAACAACTGCCATTGTATTACTCCTCCGACTTACTCAGCGCCGCCAACGAAGTCCAGATTCTGGCCTTCTTTCAGGGTGACGTAAGCTTTTTTCCAGTCGCTACGACGACCGATACGCTGTCCGTGACGTTTAACTTTCCCTTTAACTACCAGGGTGTTAACGACTTCGACTTCGACTTCAAACAGTTTCTGCACAGCAGCTTTGATTTCTGCTTTGGTCGCGTCTTTAGCAACTTTGAGTACGATGGTGTTGGATTTTTCCATCGCAGTAGACGCTTTTTCAGAAACGTGCGGTGCACGCAGCACCTTCAGCAGACGTTCTTCACGAATCATGCCAGCATCTCCTCAACTTGCTTAACAGCATCAGCAGTCATTACGACTTTGTCGAAGGCGATCAGGCTAACCGGGTCGATACCAGTTGCATCGCGTACGTCAACCTTGTGCAGGTTGCGCGCAGCCAGGAACAGGTTTTCGTCCAGCTCACCGGTGATGATCAGCACATCTTCCAGAGCCATGTCTTTCAGTTTCTGTGCCAGCAGCTTAGTTTTCGGCGCTTCTACAGAGAACTTCTCGACAACGATCAGACGATCCTGACGTACCAGTTCGGACAGGATGCTTTTCAGCGCGCCGCGGTACATCTTCTTGTTAACTTTTTGACTGTGGTCCTGCGGACGAGCAGCAAAGGTCACGCCACCAGAACGCCAGATCGGGCTCTTGATAGAACCAGAACGCGCACGGCCGGTGCCTTTCTGGCGCCACGGTTTTTTACCGGAACCAGTTACTTCAGCACGAGTCTTCTGAGCACGAGTACCCTGACGAGCACCAGCTGCATAAGCAACAACAACCTGGTGAACCAGCGCTTCGTTGAAATCACGACCGAAGGTAGTTTCGGAAACAGTCAGCGCGCTCTGCGCGTCTTTCAATACTAATTCCATTGCTATCTCCTTACGCCTTCACAGCTGGTTTAACGATCAGGTCGCTACCGGTTGCACCCGGGACAGCACCTTTAACCAGCAGCAGGTTGCGCTCAGCGTCAACGCGTACTACGTCAAGGCTCTGAACGGTTACACGTTCGTTACCCATCTGACCTGCCATTTTCTTGCCTTTGAACACTTTGCCCGGAGTCTGGTTCTGACCGATAGAACCCGGAACGCGGTGAGACAAGGAGTTACCGTGAGTAGCGTCCTGGGTACGGAAGTTCCAGCGCTTAACGGTACCTGCGAAACCTTTACCTTTAGAGGTGCCAGTTACGTCAACTTTTTTAACGTCAGCAAACAGTTCAACGCTAATGCTCTGACCTACAGTGAACTCTTCGCCTTCAGCCAGGCGGAATTCCCACAGACCACGGCCAGCTTCTACGCCAGCTTTAGCGAAGTGGCCAGCTTCAGGCTTGGTCACACGGTTAGCTTTTTTAGCACCGGTGGTTACCTGAATAGCACGGTAGCCATCGTTAGCCAGGTCTTTAACCTGAGTAACGCGGTTTGCTTCAACTTCGATTACGGTTACTGGGATAGAAACGCCGTCTTCTGTGAAGATACGGGTCATACCCACTTTTTTACCGACTAAACCAATCATTGTTTCAACCTCTCAATCGCTCAATGACCTGATTAACCCAGGCTGATCTGCACGTCTACACCGGCAGCCAGATCCAGACGCATCAGAGCATCAACGGTTTTCTCGGTTGGCTCAACGATGTCAACCAGACGCAAGTGAGTACGGATTTCGTACTGATCGCGCGCGTCTTTGTTGACGTGCGGGGAGATCAGAACAGTGAAGCGCTCTTTGCGTGTCGGCAGCGGGATCG
The DNA here is from genome assembly GCF_009820205.1 of Escherichia sp. HH26CH. NCBI lineage: Bacteria > Pseudomonadati > Pseudomonadota > Gammaproteobacteria > Enterobacterales > Enterobacteriaceae > Escherichia > Escherichia sp. HH26CH. Next base: position 17,095 of record NZ_VNXM01000049.1, on the reverse strand, counting down.
GACCACGGACCTGCGCACCAGTGCGCTTGGCAGTCTCGACGATTTCCGCGGTTGCTTGATCGATCAGACGATGATCAAACGCTTTCAGGCGGATACGGATTCTTTGGTTCTGCATGAGACCAGAGCTCCAATTATTTTATAAACGAAAATGATTACTCCTCAGACCCATTACGATTGATGGGAGAGTGTAACCGTTCTTACGTAGCTCCCCGATTGGGAGCATTGTTAGGTAGCCAAATTCGGCTAACTGAGGTTCAGATTGAACCTGCTGTCAACTACGACAAGCCCGCGCATTATACATACTTAACCACCGAACGCAAGCATATTGCTAGTAAAGTAAACAGCTTTGGGGTTATCTCTCAAGTTCGTTCAGCGCATTTTTGACACGCTCTCTTAAACCGGCTTTCTCGTCGCTTTCTTCTACAGTATTTTCTTCGTCTTCAGAAGAAGAGGTGGCATTCTCAACCGCGACGCCTGGGTCATCTTCCTCCTCGACGGATTCGACGACGGGGAGTGGCTGTTTTTTGAAGAAATAGTGTTGTGTTGATTGTTTAAAAGCAGGCGTTTCAGCATCTACTGTGACTTCTGCTTTTACTATCCAAAGCGCCCATAGCTGCCTGGCATACCCACCAACCAACACCATTCCTGCAAACCACAGGCAAATCAGCAATAAACAAATGACATATATTATGGTGCTGTGTTTTTGTCGGGAGAAGATACCAGGGTGACCTGTTTCTTTCTGCTCACGCGCGGCGATATAGAATTCAAACATGTCATTTCCCCTTCACTGTTGTTTCCGGGGAAATATTTGCTTCATCCCGATATAAGTAGGCACTCTCCCCTGCCACCTGCCAGAGATGTACTAACGTTGAAAAGCCAACAACACCGTCAGTTTTCAAGTGGTGGCTTTTTTGAAATTGCTTTATTTTTTCTACCAACAAGGGACGCCACTCTGCCGAAGGTTCTGTCGAAATATGCAATGCGCGGTTTAACATCGTTTCCAGCCAGAGAATCTCTTCCTCGCTGCTATCACGCGTAATGGTACTCTCCCCTTCCGGCGACATTTTCCATAACAGAAGATAATCACCCGTCCATACCGACTCAAACCATTGATGTGTCAGCGTCCAGGTTTGCTGCCCTACGAGGACATCAACGGTAGCATCACCGACGCGAACGACCACAACAGGCAATTTTTTGTCCCCGACTTTAAGCGATGCGATCCAAGGCAAATTCTGATCTACCAATGTTTGTAAAGAAGCATTCCCACTTTTACATGCCAGCCCCGCTCTTACTGCCTGATCGCACCAGGCCGAATCAGCTGGGACCTCGTACCCCCATACGCCGTATAACACGCTTAGCGCCTCACTATCGCGCATCACTACATGAGCAATATCCTTAGTCATATCTTGTTTAACTACTGGCGTTACGGGTACCAGCCACGCAGGAACGGGGAACGGAGCTGTGAAAGAGGACAGCAGTAGCCAACCACAGGTAATAGCGATAATTGTTCCACTCATTACCACGGCAAGCTGCATTTTCCGGGGGCGGTTATCACCCAATACGCGGTAAATCATTCGCCATTGTTTTGCAGTGAAAACGCTGGTCTGCTCGGCTTGCTGTAATAAGCGAATTGTTTCGCCGGCAAGCACCAGCTTTCTGCGATCGCCCCGACATAATAAAGCTATCCGTTTCAGAACTCTGGCGGTTAAAAGGAGATCGGGTTGGTCAATATTCTGACCTTCAAGGATACTAGCCTTAAGTTCGTGCTCCGTCAGAGGTCCTGTCGAGACAAGTTCAATGCGCTGTTTTTTAAAATCTCGTTCGACTTTTCGATCGGGTCTGCCGAGCAGCAAAAATTGACCGTCAGGAATAAGAGATATCGCGCGTTGGAGATCATCAAGTATGCGGCGGTGATTCAGGTGAGCATTTTCAATAATAATAAGAGGGCAGCGACTATCAGTTCGATGAAGCGCATGCAGTAATTGCCCCGTCATCTCATCTCGTGTCCAGGCGCTGTCACGGCAGCCCTGTTCAGCCGCGTTATCGTCGGTAACGATCCATGCGGCCTTACCTTGCCAGGAAACAACGAGGCTTAAAGTAATCACACGGCGATGTTTATCTTTTTGTAGTTGCTGCGCCAGCCAGGTTTTTCCACTTCCAGCCTCACCCAACAAATAGCACAGACGCCAGGTCTGACGTTTCTCACGCAACCAGGAAAGAATAACTTCTCTTCTCGTAGACATAGAACTTCCTGTTTTAATTATTGATTATCCTTAATCATAAAAATAATGTATGTATTTATTAATTAAATACATATTACTAATATAAATAAATTTTGCTTGATTCATGCAAGCGGCATTAATACTATTTATACTAACGTCAATATACAACCCACCCAATCTATTTTATTAGAACATACATCGTGCCCACACTACGCTTCCCCTTCCATCTGGCGAATCATAATAAAGATGCTGCCATCAATATATTGATTATATTTATAAGTATGGGGCTGATTATTTTTAATGTGAATTATTTACATACAACTATAGTTAAAAATGGACAGATCATTAATCAACCAACAAATGCATTTCAGTCTGAGTTCAGCCTTGCCGCTTTATGGCGCAACGAAAATCATGATGGGGTAAAAGATGCTAATCCCGTGGCAGTTAATCTGGAAACACCCAAGCTCTCTATAGCGCTTAATGGAATTGTACTCACATCGAATGATGAGACTTCTTTTGTCTTAATTAATGAGGGGAGCGAACAAAAGCGATACTCCCTCAACGAAGCTCTTGAGTCAGCGCCGAGAACATTTATTAGAAAAATAAATAAAACCAGCGTTGTGTTTGAAACTCACGGGCATTACGAAAAAGTAACTCTCCATCCAGGGCTACCTGACATCATCAAGCAGCCTGATTCGGAAAGTCAAAATGTACTCGCTAATTATATTATCGCCACACCTATACGTGATGGAGAACAGATATACGGTCTTCGATTGAATCCTCGTAAGGGCCTCAATGCATTTACCACCAGCTTGCTGCAACCAGGGGATATCGCCCTCAGGATCAATAATCTTTCGCTGACCCACCCTGATGAGGTTTCACAGGCATTAAGTTTACTGCTAACTCAACAAAGTGCTCAGTTTACAATTCGTCGCAATGGCGTACCCCGCTTGATAAATGTTTCCGTCGGGGAACTTACAGGAATGAATGGACAGAGTGATGAAGGGACTGAATAAAATTACCTGCTGCCTGTTGGCAGCACTACTAATGCCTTGTGCAGGGCATGCCGAGAACGAACAATACGGCGCCAATTTCAATAACGCCGATATCCGCCAGTTTGTAGAAATAGTTAGCCAGCATCTCGGCAAAACGATTCTGATCGATCCCTCGGTACAGGGGACGATATCTGTCCGCAGCAATGATACGTTTAGCCAGCAAGAGTACTATCAATTCTTTTTGAGCATTCTCGATCTTTACGGTTATTCCGTCATCACGCTGGACAATGGTTTCCTGAAAGTGGTGCGCTCTGCCAATGTAAAAACGTCACCAGGAATGATTGCTGACAGTTCTCGTCCTGGCGCTGGTGATGAGTTAGTCACTCGTATCGTACCGCTTGAGAACGTTCCTGCTCGTGATCTTGCCCCTCTGCTTCGCCAAATGATGGATGGCGGCAGCGTCGGCAATGTTGTGCATTATGAACCCTCCAACGTTCTTATTCTGACCGGTCGAGCCTCCACCATTAATAAGCTTATTGAAGTCATCAAGCGTGTTGATGTCATCGGCACAGAGAAGCAGCAAATTATTCATCTGGAGTATGCGTCAGCGGAAGATCTCGCCGAAATTTTGAATCAATTAATCAGCGAAAGCCACGGTAAAAGCCAGATGCCAGCTCTCCTTTCCGCGAAGATTGTGGCAGATAAGCGTACGAACTCACTTATTATCAGCGGGCCGGAAAAGGCACGTCAGCGCATCACCTCATTACTGAAAACACTTGATGTAGAAGAGAGCGAGGAAGGAAATACCCGGGTCTATTATCTGAAATATGCCAAGGCCACGAATCTGGTGGAAGTGTTAACCGGTGTTTCCGAAAAGCTGAAAGATGAAAAAGGGAATGAGCGTAAGCCCTCCTCTTCTGGCGCGATGGATAACGTCGCCATTACCGCCGATGAACAGACCAACTCGTTGGTCATTACCGCTGACCAGTCCGTCCAGGAAAAACTCGCCACGGTAATTGCGCGTCTGGACATTCGCCGTGCACAGGTGCTGGTTGAGGCAATCATCGTTGAAGTTCAGGATGGAAATGGACTTAACCTCGGCGTGCAATGGGCGAATAAAAACGTTGGCGCACAGCAATTTACCAATACCGGATTACCGATTTTTAACGCTGCGCAAGGTGTGGCTGATTATAAAAAGAATGGTGGGATCACCAGCGCGAATCCTGCCTGGGATATGTTTAGCGCCTACAATGGCATGGCCGCAGGCTTCTTCAATGGCGACTGGGGCGTACTGCTTACCGCTCTGGCCAGTAACAATAAAAATGACATCCTCGCCACCCCAAGCATCGTAACGCTGGATAATAAACTCGCGTCCTTCAACGTTGGCCAGGATGTGCCGGTGCTATCCGGGTCACAGACCACTTCAGGCGACAACGTCTTTAATACAGTCGAACGCAAAACGGTGGGGACAAAACTCAAAGTCACTCCGCAGGTCAATGAAGGCGACGCGGTGTTGCTCGAAATAGAGCAGGAAGTCTCCAGCGTTGACTCTTCGTCTAACTCGACGCTCGGCCCGACGTTTAATACCCGTACTATTCAAAACGCCGTGCTGGTTAAAACAGGTGAAACGGTGGTCCTGGGCGGATTGCTGGACGATTTCTCTAAAGAGCAAGTGTCAAAGGTTCCTCTGCTTGGCGATATTCCTTTAGTGGGGCAACTTTTCCGCTATACCTCGACCGAGCGCGCTAAACGCAACCTGATGGTGTTTATCCGCCCGACGATTATTCGTGACGATGATGTTTATCGCTCGCTATCGAAAGAGAAATACACCCGTTACCGCCAGGAGCAACAACAGCGGATCGACGGTAAATCAAAAGCGCTGGTTGGCTCTGAAGATTTGCCTGTGCTGGATGAAAACACGTTCGACAGTCACGCCCCTGCGCCATCGTCACGGTGAGGTATTCTTATGAGAATTCATTCACCATACCCCGCCAGTTGGGCGCTGGCACAACGAATTGGTTATCTGTATTCAGAGGGCGAGATTATTTATCTCGCCGATACGCCATTCGAGCGGTTACTTGATATTCAGCGCCAGGTTGGTCAGTGCCAGACCATGACCAGCTTGTCACAAGCGGATTTTGAAGCCCGGCTGGAAGCGGTATTCCATCAGAATACCGGTGAGTCACAACAGATTGCGCAGGATATTGATCAATCCGTCGATCTTCTCTCGCTTTCGGAAGAGATGCCCGCAAATGAAGATCTCCTGAATGAAGATTCAGCGGCACCGGTTATCCGTTTAATCAACGCCATTTTGAGTGAGGCTATTAAAGAAATGGCCTCCGACATCCACATTGAAACCTATGAAAAAACAATGTCGATCCGTTTTCGCATCGATGGCGTATTGCGAACAATTTTACAGCCAAATAAAAAACTGGCAACGTTGCTTATTTCACGAATTAAGGTCATGGCTCGTCTTGATATCGCCGAAAAACGTATTCCACAGGATGGAAGAATCAGTTTGCGTATCGGGCGACGTAACATAGATGTCCGCGTATCCACACTGCCGTCCATCTATGGTGAACGCGCCGTGCTCCGCCTGCTGGATAAAAACAGCCTCCAGCTTTCATTGAACAACCTGGGGATGACGGCAGCGGATAAGCAGGATTTAGAAAATCTCATTCAGCTTCCGCACGGTATTATCCTGGTGACAGGGCCGACAGGCTCCGGTAAAAGCACCACGTTATACGCCATCCTTTCGGCGCTGAATACTCCCGGCCGCAATATTCTGACGGTAGAAGATCCCGTGGAATATGAGCTGGAAGGCATTGGGCAAACGCAGGTGAATACCCGCGTGGATATGTCTTTCGCTCGCGGCCTGCGCGCCATACTTCGCCAGGACCCGGATGTCGTCATGGTGGGGGAAATTCGTGATACAGAAACCGCGCAGATTGCGGTTCAGGCCTCGCTCACCGGTCATCTGGTGCTCTCAACACTCCACACCAACAGTGCATCAGGCGCGGTAACCCGACTCCGCGACATGGGCGTCGAATCATTCCTGCTTTCGTCTTCAATGGCAGGGATTATCGCGCAACGTCTGGTTCGTCGCCTGTGTCCGCAATGCCGACAATTCACGCCCGTATCACCCCAACAAGCGCAGATGTTTAAATATCATCAGCTCGCGGTGACAGCAATTGGCACTCCCGTAGGCTGCCCTCATTGCCATCAATCCGGCTATCAGGGGCGCATGGCAATCCACGAAATGATGGTGGTGACGCCGGAATTGCGGGCCGCTATTCATGAAAATGTGGATGAACAAACACTGGAGCGACTAGTCCGGCAACAACACAACGCCTTAATCAAAAATGGCCTGCAAAAAGTGATAAGCGGTGACACCTCCTGGGATGAGGTTATGCGCGTCGCCAGTGTCACGCTGGAGAGCGAAGCATGAATTATCGCTATCGCGCCATGACCCAGGATGGTCAAAAATTGCAGGGAGTCATTGATGCTAACGATGAGCGTCAGGCACGGCTGCGGCTGCGCGAAGAAGGGCTTTTCCTGCTGGATATTCGCCCCCAAAAAAGTTCGGGAGTAAAAATACGTCGCCCGAGGATCAGCCATAGTGAACTGACGCTTTTCACCCGGCAGTTGGCAACCTTAAGCGCAGCGGCATTACCCCTGGAAGAGAGCCTTGCCGTGATCGGTCAACAAAGCAGTAATAAACGACTGGCTGACGTGTTAAATCAGGTGCGCAGCGCCATCCTTGAAGGGCATCCCCTTTCAGATGCATTGCAGCATTTTCCCACGCTTTTCGATTCGCTCTATCGTACCCTGGTTAAAGCGGGTGAAAAAAGCGGGCTGCTGGCCCCGGTGTTGGAAAAACTGGCTGATTACAATGAAAATCGGCAGAAAATCCGCAGCAAACTCATTCAGTCACTGATCTATCCCTGCATGCTGACTGCGGTGGCGATTGTGGTCGTGATTATTCTCCTCACTGCTGTCGTGCCTAAAATTACCGAGCAGTTTGTGCATATGAAGCAGCAACTGCCGCTGAGTACACGCATTCTTTTAGGTCTGAGCGACACGTTGCAACGTACCGGCCCGACATTATTAGCCGCAATGTTTATTGTCGCTGTAGGTTTCTGGCTCTGGTTAAAACGCGGCAATAACCGCCACCGTTTTCATGCCATGTTGCTGCGCGTTGCGCTCATCGGCCCGCTGATTTGCGCCATTAACAGCGCACGCTATCTCCGCACTTTAAGTATTTTGCAATCCAGCGGCGTCCCTCTGCTGGATGGGATGAATTTGTCCACCGAAAGCCTCAGCAACCTCGAAATTCGCCAGCGTCTGGCAAATGCGGCAGAAAACGTTCGCCAGGGTAACAGCATTCATCTTTCGCTGGAACAAACCGCAATTTTCCCGCCGATGATGCTCTACATGGTGGCCTCTGGCGAAAAAAGCGGGCAGCTCGGCACGTTAATGGTCAGAGCCGCAGATAACCAGGAGACACTCCAACAAAATCGGATCGCCTTAACGCTCTCCATCTTCGAGCCAGCACTCATTATTACGATGGCACTGATCGTCCTGTTTATTGTTGTCTCGGTACTCCAACCTCTTCTTCAACTTAACTCAATGATTAATTAAGGAAAGTATATGCGCGCAACGGATAAGCAACGCGGTTTTACATTACTGGAAATTATGGTGGTTATTGTCATCATTGGCGTACTTGCCAGCCTGGTGGTTCCCAACCTGATGGGCAATAAAGAAAAGGCAGATAAACAAAAAGCCGTCAGCGATATTGTGGCGCTTGAAAACGCCCTGGATATGTACAAGCTCGACAATCATCGCTATCCAACCACGAATCAGGGGCTTGAATCCTTAGTCGAAGCGCCGACACTGCCACCGCTGGCTGCAAACTATAACAAGGAAGGTTATATCAAACGTCTGCCAGCCGATCCCTGGGGCAATGATTATGTCCTTGTTAATCCTGGTGAACACGGCGCATACGATCTGCTTTCAGCAGGGCCGGACGGTGAAATGGGAACCGAGGACGACATCACCAACTGGGGTCTGAGCAAGAAGAAAAAGTAAGTCAGCGATGAATCAGCAACGCGGGTTTACCCTACTGGAGATGATGCTGGTGCTGGCGCTGGTCGCTATCACGGCAAGTGTGGTGCTCTTCACATATGGTCGGGAGGATGCCGCCAGCACTCGTGCGCGCGAAACAGCGGCGCGGTTTACCGCTGCACTTGAATTAGCCATCGACCGCGCCACGCTCAGTGGTCAGCCTGTCGGTATCCATTTCTCTGATTCAGCCTGGCGCATTATGGTGCCGGGCAAAACACCCTCAGCCTGGCGCTGGGTTCCATTACAAGAAGATGCCGCAGACGAGAGCCAAAATGACTGGGATGAAGAACTCTCAATTCATCTTCAGCCATTTAAACCTGATGACAGCAACCAACCGCAGGTGGTGATTCTGGCCGACGGACAAATCACGCCCTTCTCTTTGTTGATGGCTAACGCCGGGACCGGTGAGCCGCTCCTGACGTTAGTCAGTTCAGGCACATGGCCCCTGGATCAAACGCTCGCCAGAGATACCCGCCCATGAACAAACAATCAGGGATGACACTGCTTGAAGTCTTACTGGCGATGAGTATTTTCACCGCTGTTGCGCTGACTTTAATGAGCAGTATGCAAGGGCAACGAAATGCCATCGAGCGGATGCGTAACGAGACGCTGGCATTGTGGATAGCGGATAACCAGCTTCAGTCACAAGATTCATTCAACGATGAAAACACGTCCAGTTCTGGCAAAGAGTTAATAAATGGCGAAGAGTGGAACTGGCGCAGCGATATCCACTCAAGTAAAGACGGTACGCTTCTGGAACGCACCATAACGGTGACATTACCCAGCGGTCAGACAACCTCGCTTACGCGTTATCAAAGCATCGATAATAAATCCGGGCAGGCACAAGATGATTAATCGCCAGCAGGGTTTCACATTGCTGGAAGTCATGGCGGCGCTGGCGATTTTCTCAATGCTTAGTGTGCTGGCGTTTATGATTTTTTCGCAAGCTTCCGAGTTGCATCAACGCTCACAGAAAGAAATCCAGCAGTTCAATCAGCTACAGCGCACCATCACCATTCTTGATAACGATCTCCTGCAATTGGTCGCCAGGAGGAATCGGAGTACGGACAAGATCATGGTGTTGGGTGAAGAAGCTATTTTTACCACGCAAAGTCGCGATCCGCTGGCTCCTCTCAGTGAAGCACAAACCTTACTCACTGTTCACTGGTATCTGCGAAATCATACGCTCTACCGTGCTGTTCGTACTTCTGTGGATGGCAGGAAGGATCAACCCGCCCAGGCGATGTTGGAGCACGTCGGGAGCTTTCTTCTGGAAAGTAACAGCGGGGAAAGCAAGGAACTTCCTCTCTCAGTCACACTACATCTGCAGACTCAGCAATATGGGGCATTACAGCGTCGTTTTGCATTACCTGAGCAGTTAGCGAGAGAAGAGTCGCCAGCTCAGACGCAGGCCGGGAATAATAACCATGAATAATGAACAACGCGGCGTCGCGCTGCTCATTGTATTGATGCTACTGGCGCTCATGGCTGCTCTGGCAGCAGACATGACGCTCAGTTTTCACAGCCAGCTTCAGCGAACCCGCCAGGTAAACCATCATCTGCAACGGCAATATGATATTGAACTGGCGGAGAAACTTGCGCTTGCCAGCCTCACCCAGGACGTTAAAGATAACGACAGACAGACCACGTTGCAGCAGTACTGGGCACAGCCGCAACAGTTGCAGCTGGAAGATGGCAATACAGTGAAGTGGCAGTTACGCGATGCCCAGCACTGTTTTAATCTCAATGCGTTAGCAAAAATCTCTGACGACCCGCTGGCTTCCCCTGATTTCCCCGCCCAGGTATTCAGTACGCTGCTGATTAACGCCGGTATCGATCGCGGAAACACCGATGAGATCGTGCAATCAATCGCTGACTATATTGATGTCGATGACTCACCACGCTTTCACGGCGCAGAAGATAACTTTTACCAAAGCCAGACGCCGCCCCGGCATAGTGCCAATCAGATGCTTTTTCTGACCGGCGAATTGCGTCAGATAAAAGGCATAACCGAAAACATCTATCAGCGGCTTATCCCGTATGTCTGCGTTCTCCCGACCACGGAACTTAGCATCAATCTTAATATGCTAACGGAGAACGATATTCCGCTCTTTAGAGCGTTATTCCTCAATAACATCACGGATGCTGACGCTCGGGTCTTATTGCAAAAAAGGCCGAGGGAAGGCTGGCTAACCACGGATGCATTTCTTTACTGGGCGCAGCAGGATTTCTCCGGCGTGAAGCCTCTGGTAGCTCAGGTGAAAGGGCATCTCTTTCCCTATAGCCGCTATTTTACGCTGAGTACGGAAAGTATCAGCGACGAACAATCCCAGGGATGGCAAAGCCATATTTTTTTCAACCGTAAACAGCAGAGCGCCCAAATCTATCGGCGTACGCTGCAACTCTACTAATCATAAGGATCGTGATGCCTGAATCGTTGATGGTCATACGTTCTTCCTCGACGCTGCGTAAGCATTGGGAATGGATGACGTTCTCCGCAGATAGCGTATCTTCGGTACATACGCTCACAGACGATCTTCCGCTGGAATCGCTGGCGGATCAGCCCGGTGCCGGAAATGTTCATCTTTTGATCCCACCAGAGGGCCTTTTATATCGTTCCCTCACGCTGCCCAACGCCAAATACAAACTCACCGCACAAACATTGCAATGGCTGGCAGAGGAGACGTTACCCGACAACACCCAGGACTGGCACTGGACGGTTGTCGATAAACAAAACGAAAGTGTCGAGGTGATAGGCATTCAGTTGGAGAAACTCAGTCGTTATCTTGAGCGTTTACATACTGCCGGACTCAACGTAACGCGGGTTTTGCCTGATGGCTGCTATCTTCCCCGGGAAGTAGATAGCTGGACTCTGGTTAACCAGCAAACAAGCTGGCTCATTCGCAGTGCCGCACATGCCTTCAACGAACTGGATGAACACTGGTTACAGCATCTTGCTGCCCAGTTTCCGCCTGAGAATATGCTTTGTTATGGTGTAGCACCTCACGGCATTGCAGCGGCCAATCCACTTATCCAGCATCCTGAAATACCATCACTGAGTTTGTATTCTGCCGATATTGCATTCCAGCGCTATGACATGCTGCATGGTGTTTTTCGTAAACAGAAAACTGTAAGCAAATCGGGAAAATGGCTCACCCGCCTGGCAGTAAGCTGTCTCGTTCTCGCCATTCTTTCTTTTGTTGGCAGCCGGGGCATCGCGCTCTGGCATACGCTTAAGATTGAAGATCAACTTCAGCAACAACAGCAAGAAACCTGGCAACGTTATTTCCCGCAGCTCAAACGCACCCACAACTTTCGTTTTTACTTTAAGCAGCAACTCGCTCAGCAATATCCTGAAGCTGTGCCGTTGCTCTATCATTTACAAACACTTCTGCTGGAACACCCTGAACTGCAGTTAATGGAGGCGAACTATAGCCAGAAGCAAAAGTCGCTGACCTTAAAAATGAGTGCTAAGAGTGAAGCCAATATCGATCGTTTCTGTGAATTAACACAGTCCTGGCTTCCGATGGAAAAAACAGAAAAAGATCCGGTCAGTAGTGTATGGACAGTAAGGAGCTCAGGGAAATGATTAAATCATGGTGGGCAGAAAAATCCACATCGGAAAAACAGCTCGTTGCGGCACTGGCGGTTCTCTCGCTCGGCGTTTTTTGTTGGCTTGGGGTGATAAAACCGATAGATACCTGCATTGCAGAGCATCAATCCCACACGCAAAAAATTAAGAAGGACATCAAATGGATGCAGGATCAAGCGAGCACCCATGGTTTACTCGGTCATCCTGCGCTTACGCAGCCCATCAAAAATATCCTTCTCGAAGAAGCAAAACGTGAGAATTTGGCTATCACGCTGGAAAACGGTCCGGACAATACCCTGACAATTCATCCTGTCACAGCTCCCCTCGAAAACGTCTCCCGCTGGCTCACTACGGCACAGATAACATACGGTATTGTTATTGAAGATCTTCAGTTTACTCTTGCCGGAAACGAAGAGATCACCCTCAAGCATTTGTCCTTCAGGGAGCAACAATAATGACAATGCTACTGCCGCTCTTCATTCTGCTTGGTTTTATGGCAGGTTATTTTGTTAATGCTATGGCCTATCACCTCTCGCCTTTGGAGGATAAAACGGCGTTAACGTTTCGCCAGGTATTGATTCATTTCAGGCAAAAAAAATATGCCTGGCATGATACAGTGCCCCTGATACTTTGCGTTGCTGCTGCTATCGCCTGCGCCCTGGCACCTTTCACGCCCATCGTGACTGGCGCACTCTTTCTCTATTTCTGTTTCGCACTCACGCTCAGTGTTATTGATTTTCGCACTCAACTCCTGCCCGACAAACTCACCTTACCGCTGCTCTGGCTTGGCTTGGTATTTAATGCGCAGTCTGGATTGATTGATTTACATGATGCGGTTTACGGCGCCGTAGCTGGCTATGGGGTGCTGTGGTGTGTTTACTGGGGCGTCTGGTTAGTTTGTCACAAAGAGGGATTGGGCTACGGTGATTTCAAGCTACTGGCCGCTGCAGGCGCGTGGTGTGGTTGGCAAACGTTGCCAATGATACTGCTGATTGCCTCACTGGGTGGCATTGGTTACGCCATCGTTTCACAACTTCTGCAACGCCGGACTATAACCACTATCGCATTCGGCCCGTGGCTTGCGCTCGGCAGCATGATAAACCTGGGGTATCTGGCCTGGATTTCGTATTAACCGGGAGGGTTCTCCCTCCCGACACGGCTCAACTTTCTTCGCGGATCTGTGCTTGCAGATAATTTTGTAGGCCCATCTTCTGAATCAGATCAAGTTCCGTTTCCAGCCAGTCGATATGGCCTTCTTCATCACGCAAAATTTCTATCATCATATCGCGGCTGACGTAATCATGAACGCTATCGGCATAACCAATTGCCTCACGCAAATTCTTCGCGCCATCCAGCTCAAGTGCCAGATCAGAACGTAGCATTTCCTCAACATCTTCACCAATGTTCAGTTTGCCCAGGTCCTGTAAGTTTGGAAGACCTTCCAGAAAAAGAATGCGCTCAATATAACGATCGGCGTGTTTCATCTCATCAATGGATTCATGATACTCCACATCATTGAGACGTTTAAGACCCCAGTTTTTAAACATCCGGGCATGAAGAAAGTACTGATTGATTGCGACAAGCTCATTTCCCAACAGTTTGTTGAGATAATTTATAACTTTAGTATCACCTTTCATTTTTTGACTCCTTCGCTTCCACTCTTTGAAGCGTAGAACGGCTTACGAGTAAGTCAAAAAACACACTCCGTTTATGCGGACTCCTTAAACTCCGGCAACTGCATTAATTCATCCTCCATCACTTCACGCGCGGCCCGGACACATTTACCGCACTGATTACCGACCGGAATAAATTTTTTTAATTGCTGGAACGAGTGGGGGGAAAACTGGCGCACAGCCTGACGAATTTTTTTATCGCTGATACCATTACAAAGACAAACGTACATAGAGACTCCCGTATACTTTCTTCAAAAATAAATGAAAATAGTTCTTATTTCAATTACGGAAAGACTCTTTTTTAAGCAAAGAATAGAAATATGAATAAAAATAATGGGCTACCCAAAGTAGCCCATTGACAAAAAATGCGGCGATACCGGAAGGTATCACCAACACATTTATTGCTTAGTAAACGGCGCGAAGATTTCGCTAAATGCGTACTTCGGTGCCTGTTCTTTAGTCAGACCGTGGAATTCCGGAGACAGGTTAGTGCCGCCCGGCAGGTCGCGCGCGATTGACCAGATACCAACCATACCGAGATTACGCTTCTGCGCATCCTGCATGACCAGACGAGCATCAGAGAGATAGAACACCTCGCCCTGAACGTCGTTCACGCCAACCATCGGCGTGGTACCCATCATAGCGTCAATTTCTGCATCGCTCTTGTTGGGATGGAGGCCTTTCAATTGTGAATGCAGGTTGGCAATCGCAGACGTTGCACACTTACCGTGAATGTTCTGGCCTTCGGTATTTGCAGACTGACAAATCGCGTTACCGTAGTCCATTGTCATCACGTTCACACCCGCCAGCTCAACACCTTTCGCTTTGGCATCGCTCAGGACATTCATCCCTTCCGGCGTCAGGCCAGTCGGTAGAATTGGCAAGGTGTACCAGATAGCAATATCTTTGCCTTCTGACTTCCATTTATCCTGCACTTTCTTCACAGCAAGGTTACGACGTTCAATAGATGCCTGATCCGCAACCCAGGTGCCTTCGATATCGAAGTCCAGGACTCTGAGGTTCAGGTTATCAACGATGTCATAATAATGCTGCATCAGATCGTCTACGTTCTTACAGGAAGCAGCCAGCGGAGCGTTGTTAGCACCACCGATAGACAGCATCACATCGCCGCCAGCCTCACGCAGAGCTTTGATTTTGCTGTACTGAGCGTAATTCTGCATACCATAAGCGGTACCCCATGTCGGCAGACAGGTGTTCGCATCTTTACTCACCACAAACGCCAGCGTGAAGTGGTTGACGTTATGATTCTTAGCCAGCGCAGCCAGATCCGGGATCGTATTCAGCGTAAAGTCAACATACGGTGCATAAACGTGTTTCGGCCACGCTTTCTTCGGCGTACCTACACGTTCTTTGGTTCCGGTCCAGTCAACAAAAACACGCCACGGGTTGTTGTCAGAAGGAGAAACTTTCTGCACTTTACTCTGAGAAATGTAGTTCACACCGTTAAAGCGAATCAGCGTATCGCTGGCATAAAGCGTTTCTGGATTAAACTGCGGCGCATTATTCAGCTCTTCGTTGCTATAGCTCTGAGCCTTACCTAACGGCTTCCACGGGCGGCTATTGCTACCGGTGGCGTTTTGGTTCGCCACCAGAGCAGGGTTGTCACTTTGCGTCCAGAACAGCGCTTCATAAGCCTGCCCATCAACAACAACGCGATCACCTTTCACGTACACAGTGGATGCGGACCATGCTTTCGCCGGTTCATATTTCTTCCACGGGTTATCGCCGCCCGGGACAAAGCCCCATGCGTCTTGATCGACAGAGGTTTTATAATGTGCATCGTTATAATCTACGATGCTGTTCGCGCTGTACGCTTTGCTGGCCTGGAAACCATCCGCAACAATGACGCCGCCATTATCAATTTCACAGGTAGTCGGGTTACCGTACTGACTCAATTCCGCAGCGGTAGCTGTACGCACGAGACGCCATGGGTTATTGGAGTTTTCAGCGCTGGTACCCCGTGGGCAATCTTTAGACCCAACCCACCAGGCATTCTGATAGATATTACCATTGAAGATAACATGGTAAATTTCGCTACCTTCCTGGCCGCTCCACGCTTGCAATGAGTAATCGTTACCGCTATCCGCTGGTGTTGATGGCTCGTTGTTATCCGGGGTTGGGGTCACCGGTGTTTCCGGAGTTGGATCAACCGGAGTCACAGCACCGCCATTATTATCCGGCTTAACGGAACAGGAGCCAGGGTTACCATACTGGCTGACTTCTGTTGCCGTTGCCGCGCGAACATAACGCCATGGGTTGCTGGCATCGTTTTCTTTCGCATCGCCCGGGCAATTTGCCGCGCCTACCCACCAGGCGTTCTTATAAATGCCGCCGTTGTAGATAACGTACCATGTAGAAGAACCTTCCTGACCTTTCCAGGCTACGACAGCATAGTTGTCGTTTGACTTGTCAGCTGGGGCTGGCTGAACATCAGGAGCCGGTTTAACGTCCGGTGCCGGTTTCACATCCGGTGCAGGCTGTGGCGCTGAAGTACAGGACTGTGGATTACTGGTTTCTGAGATTTCCGTTGCCGTAGCGGCACGAACATAACGCCATGGGTTGCTGGCATCATTGCCTTTCGCATCACCCGGGCAGTTAGAAGAGGCTACCCACCAGGCATTTTTATATACCGCACCATTAAAGACGACATACCAGGTCTGACCGCCCTGCTGTTTATTCCAGGCAACTACAGAAGAATTAGACGGAACAGTGCCCTGTGCTGGTGTAGCCGAACCGCCATTAGCCGGCGTATTGGATGCAGGCGTATTTGAATTTGAAGAAGATGAGCTGCCGCTCTTTTCGCAGGAAAGTGTATTTCCAAACTGACTAATTTCTGCAGCTGTTGCGGTACGCTTTAAACGCCACGGGTTAGTTGCATCATTTGCTTTCGCTTTTCCCGGGCAATTTGTAGAAGAAACCCACCAGGCATTTTCATAAATTTTGCCATCGAAAATAACCTGATATTTATTACCACCTTGTTGGTTATTCCATGCTTCCATTGCCAATGCTGGCAGAGCGGAACACACCAGCCCCATACCAATCATAGATTTAGTAAATATATTTAATTTCATTATAATCCTTTGTGACGTAAAAACTGCAAAAAAAGTCCTACACAGGAATTATTTACGTTTTACGAGAACCCTTCAATATGAATTAAATTACGGCATTAAAAATAAGAAAAAAGCCTGACAAAAGAAGCATTTTAAAAACAGAAACATTCATATTTAAGATATTAAATTTAATTTATATTTTAAATATGAATAATTTATTTGTTCTGACAGTACGAATAAGATATGCAGTCAACAAATGCAAAAAGGGCGCCGAAGCGCCCTTTTTAATTCGAAACTAATTAACGTGTAATTAGCCCAGAACTTTAGCAACAACGCCCGCACCAACGGTACGGCCGCCTTCACGGATTGCGAAACGCAGACCGTCGTCCATCGCGATCGGGTGGATCAGGGTAACAAC
>NZ_VNXM01000037.1:0-43349 GCF_009820205.1 Escherichia sp. HH26CH | reverse complement strand
CCGAAGGGCGAGCGAAGCGAGTCATCCTGCACGACCCACCAATGTAAAAAAGCGCCCTAAAGGCGCTTTTTTGCTATTCAGGCATCTCTCAATTTCAATTCTTGACCCTGATGACATACTCCGCGCTTGCTGCGTAAACGACTCTACGTCGGAGGAATAAGACGCAAAGTGTGGCATTCGTCATCTCATACGTATTTCGAGTGACTTTTCCCCACCATTCGACTATCTTGTTTAGCATATAAAACAAATCATGCCGATAATAGCGAATGTCACGCTTAAGTCGGTTTTAATGTTAAGCCTGTAAAACGAGATGGTAAGATGAGCGTGATGTTTGATCCTGAAGCGGCGATTTATCCTTTCCCCCCGAAGCCGACGCTGTTAAGCATTGATGAAAAAGCGTATTACCGCGAGAAGATAAAACGTCTGCTAAAAGAACGTAATGCGGTGATGGTTGCCCACTACTATACCGATCCCGAAATTCAACAACTGGCAGAAGAAACCGGTGGCTGTATTTCTGATTCTCTGGAAATGGCGCGCTTCGGTGCAAAGCATCCCGCTTCTACGTTGTTAGTCGCTGGGGTGAGATTTATGGGAGAAACCGCCAAAATTCTCAGTCCGGAAAAAACAATTCTGATGCCGACACTTCAGGCTGAATGTTCACTGGATCTCGGCTGCCCTGTTGAAGAATTTAACGCATTTTGCGATGCCCATCCCGATCGTACTGTCGTCGTCTACGCCAACACTTCTGCTGCGGTAAAAGCGCGCGCAGATTGGGTGGTAACTTCAAGCATTGCCGTCGAACTTATTGATCATCTGGATAGTTTGGGTGAAAAAATCATCTGGGCACCCGACAAACATCTGGGGCGTTACGTGCAAAAACAGACGGGAGCAGACATTTTATGCTGGCAGGGTGCCTGCATTGTGCATGATGAGTTTAAGACTCAGGCGTTAACCCGCTTGCAAGAAGAATACCCGGATGCTGCCATACTGGTGCATCCAGAATCACCGCAAGCTATTGTAGATATGGCGGATGCGGTCGGTTCCACCAGTCAACTGATCGCTGCTGCGAAAACATTGCCACATCAGCGACTTATCGTGGCAACCGATCGGGGTATTTTCTACAAAATGCAGCAGGCGGTGCCAGATAAAGAGTTACTGGAAGCACCAACCGCGGGTGAGGGCGCAACCTGCCGCAGCTGCGCGCATTGTCCGTGGATGGCCATGAATGGCCTTCAGGCCATCGCAGAGGCATTAGAACAGGAAGGAAGCAATCACGAGGTTCATGTTGAGGAAAAGCTGCGAGAGAAGGCGCTGGTGCCGCTCAATCGTATGCTGGATTTTGCGGCTACACTACGTGGATAACTAATAATAAGGCGTCACGTTACGCTTTGGGGGAAAGATGGATTTTTTTAGTGTGCAGAATATCCTGGTACATATACCAATAGGAGCAGGCGGTTATGATCTCTCATGGATCGAAGCGGTAGGCACGATCGCCGGGTTGCTGTGTATTGGCCTTGCCAGTCTGGAGAAGATCAGCAACTACTTCTTTGGCCTGATCAACGTCACCTTGTTTGGCATTATTTTCTTTCAGATTCAGCTGTATGCCAGCCTGCTATTACAGGTGTTTTTCTTTGCCGCGAATATTTACGGTTGGTATGCGTGGTCGCGACAAACCAGTCAGAACGAGGCGGAGTTGAAAATTCGCTGGTTGCCATTGCCGAAGGCGCTCAGCTGGTTGGCGGTTTGCGTTGTTTCGATTGGTCTGATGACGGTATTTATCAATCCGGTGTTTGCATTTTTGACCCGTGTGGCAGTCATGATCATGCAAGCATTAGGATTACAGGTTGCGATGCCTGAACTACAGCCGGACGCTTTCCCGTTCTGGGATTCATGCATGATGGTGTTATCTATCGTGGCAATGATTCTGATGACGCGTAAGTATGTGGAAAACTGGCTATTGTGGGTGATTATTAACGTGATTAGCGTCGTTATTTTTGCACTTCAGGGCGTTTACGCCATGTCTCTGGAGTACATCATCCTGACCTTTATTGCCCTCAACGGCAGCCGGATGTGGATCAACAGCGCACGCGAAAGAGGTTCACGCGCGCTGTCCCATTAATGATGATGATGTGAATGGCCAGACACCCCTTCATTCAGGTGGCAGTCTGGCCCATGACAAGGTTGATATTCCATCTGAATAGTGGCGTGCTCAATCTGATAGTGATCCATCAGGTAGTGTTGGATCTGATCTAACAAGGCATCGTGATCGTGTGGCGGGATCACCTGCACATGCAGCGTCATCACCGGCTTCTCGCCTACCATCCATACATGTACATGGTGCACATTGCGGACTTCCGGGATTTCCCGGCACATACGACGCTTCAGTTCGGCGATATCCAGCGATACCGGTGCACCTTCAAGTAATTCATTCACGCTATCTTTCAACAGTCGCCACGCGCTACGCAGAACCAGAAGCGACACCAGTATTGAGAGAATGGGGTCAGCAGGTGTCCAGCCGGTCCAGATAATAATCAACGCGGCAATAATAGCCCCAACCGAACCCAGCAGGTCCCCGAGCACATGCAGTGCCGCTGCTCGCACGTTGAGGTTTTTCTCTTCGCTGCCGTGATGAAGTAACCAGAAAGAAAGTATATTTGCCAGCAGCCCAGCCACGGCAATTGCCATCATCATGCCGCCCTCGACCGGACGCGGAGTGCGGAAGCGTTCTATCGCCTCCCAGACAATCAAAATAGTAATCACCACCAGGGCGATGGCATTCACAAACGCCGCGAGCGTGGTCAATCTTAGCCAACCGAAAGTGTGGCGAATGGTGGGAGGACGACGTGAAAATTGCACGGCGAGTAGGGCAAAAAGCAGGGCAGCAGTATCGGTCAACATATGACCCGCATCGGCCAGCAAAGCCAGAGAACCAGAAAGAAAACCACCAATGACTTCTACCAGCATAAACCCGGCAGTCACGCCGAAAGCATACAACAAGCGACGAGCATTATTATCTTCTGGCAGGTGTGAGGACGTGTGTGAGTGTGAGTGCGCCATGACGAGTCATCCCTTAATTATTCTCACTTAACTTTATGACATCATACTGCTTTTAGAAGGGAAAAATTAAAAGGGAGAGACTCCGCTCTCCCATTATTGGCTATTTCGCAGGGTTACTGCGTGGTACCGTCGGTTTTGGTATCGACATCATTGTTGATGCCATCACCGGTTTGGACTTTTTTATTGATATCCGGGCAGCGACCATCTTTGCACATGGTGTTCTTGTGCTCTTCATCTTTGGTCATGCCGTCATTGTTCATTGAAGAACCATCCGGATGCAGCATTGTGCCGCCAGAACCGGTATTTACCCCGTTATTGTCGACGTTATTTGGCGCGACATTTTCACGGGCATCAGGGGCTACCTGGCCCGCATCAGCTGCGGCGTTTGCCTGGCCGTTATTGCTTTGCGCTCCGCTATCGGCAGCCAGTGCGGCTCCGCTGGCAAGGCTTAGAGTGGCAGTCAGAAATAGTGTGGCCAGTTTTGTCATTTTCATAGGATGCTCCTGTTATGGTCGTTATGTCGGATAACCTCTTCCAACAGTGCATTTGCAGGTGAATATAAGGCAATGGTTTAAGATTTCAGCCAGGTTATAAAACGCAGCAGAGAATCTTGAAATAATTAACAAACAAAGGAGTTACAGTTAGAAATTGTAGGAGAGATCTCGTTTTTCGCGACAATCTGGCGTTTTTCTTGCTAATTCCAGGATTAATCCGTTCATAGTGTAAAACCCCGTTTACACATTCTGACGGAAGATATAGATTGGAAGTATTGCATTCACTAAGATAAGTATGGCAACACTGGAACAGACATGAATTATCAGAACGACGATTTACGCATCAAAGAAATCAAAGAGTTACTTCCTCCTGTCGCATTGCTGGAAAAATTCCCTGCTACTGAAAATGCCGCGAATACGGTTGCCCATGCCCGAAAAGCGATCCATAAGATCCTGAAAGGTAATGATGATCGCCTGTTGGTGGTGATTGGTCCGTGTTCTATTCATGATCCCGTCGCGGCTAAAGAGTATGCCACTCGCTTGCTGGCGCTGCGTGAAGAGCTGCAAGATGAGCTGGAAATCGTGATGCGCGTCTATTTTGAAAAGCCGCGTACCACGGTGGGCTGGAAAGGGCTGATTAACGATCCGCATATGGATAACAGCTTCCAGATCAACGACGGTCTGCGTATTGCCCGCAAATTGCTGCTCGATATTAACGACAGCGGTCTGCCAGCGGCGGGTGAATTCCTGGATATGATCACCCCACAATATCTCGCTGACCTGATGAGCTGGGGCGCAATTGGCGCACGTACCACGGAATCGCAGGTGCACCGCGAACTGGCATCAGGGCTTTCTTGTCCGGTCGGCTTCAAAAATGGCACCGACGGTACGATTAAAGTGGCTATCGATGCTATTAATGCCGCCGGTGCGCCGCACTGCTTCCTGTCCGTAACGAAATGGGGGCATTCGGCGATTGTGAATACCAGCGGTAACGGCGATTGCCATATCATTCTGCGCGGCGGTAAAGAGCCTAATTACAGTGAGAAACATGTCGCAGAAGTGAAAGAAGGGCTGAACAAAGCAGGCCTGCCAGCGCAGGTGATGATCGATTTCAGCCATGCCAACTCGTCCAAACAGTTCAAAAAGCAGATGGATGTTTGTGCTGACGTTTGCCAGCAGATTGCCGGTGGCGAGAAAGCCATTATTGGTGTGATGGTGGAAAGCCATCTGGTGGAAGGCAATCAGAGCCTGGAGAGCGGGGAACCGCTGGCCTATGGCAAGAGCATCACCGATGCCTGCATTGGCTGGGAGGATACCGATGCTCTGTTACGTCAACTGGCGAATGCAGTAAAAGCGCGTCGCGGGTAAAGTTTAATTGTCGGATGCGCCGTCACAGTGGTTATCCGATGAATCACCGTAGGCCTGATAAGACGCGCAGCGTCGCATCAGGCAATGTGCTCCATTGTTAGCAACAAAAAAGCCGACTCACTTGCAGTCGGCTTTCTCATTTTTAAGCGAATGACGTTTACTTCGCTTTACCCTGGTTAGCAACGGCCGCTGCTTTCGCCGCGATCTCGTCAGCATTACCCAGATAATAGCGTTTCAGCGGTTTGAAATTCTCGTCGAACTCATACACCAGTGGCACGCCGGTCGGGATATTCAGCTCAAGAATCTCTTCTTCGCTCATGTTATCGAGATATTTCACCAGCGCACGTAACGAGTTACCGTGTGCGGCGATGATTACGCGCTCACCGCTCTTCATACGCGGCAGAATGGTTTCATTCCAGTAAGGGATCACGCGGTCAATGGTCAGCGCCAGGCTTTCCGTCAGTGGCAGTTCTTTCTCGCTCAGCTTTGCGTAACGTGGATCGTGACCCGGATAACGCTCATCATCTTTAGTCAGTTCCGGCGGAGTCACTGCAAAACCACGACGCCACTGTTTCACCTGCTCGTCGCCATACTTTTCAGCGGTTTCCGCTTTATTCAGACCCTGCAACGCACCGTAGTGACGTTCGTTCAGTTTCCAGGATTTCTCAACGGGCAGCCATGCCTGATCCAGTTCGTCCAGCACATTCCACAGGGTATGGATAGCGCGTTTCAGCACAGAGGTGTAAGCAAAGTCAAAGCTGTAACCTTCCTCTTTCAGCAGCTTACCAGCTGCTTTTGCTTCGCTTACGCCTTTCTCAGACAGATCCACGTCGTACCAACCGGTGAAACGGTTTTCTTTGTTCCACTGACTTTCGCCATGACGAACCAGAACCAGCTTAGTTACAGCCATATACTTACTCCTCAAATCATCTTTTAATGATAATAATTCTCATTATATTGCCGTGACGAAGCAACAGCAATGCTTACGCATAACCATAGCGAAAATAGTGTCGCAGTGTAAGGTTGTTGTGAATATTGAGTTGCAAATATGTCGGTGTTTGCTGGTGATTTGAGCAATATAAGGAGAAAGCCCTCATCGCGAGGGCTTAAAGTTATTCAGCTATAAACTGATATTCTGTCAGGCTGGAATACTCTTCGCCAGGACGCAGGAAGCAGTCCGGTTGCGGCCATTCAGGGTGGTTTGGGCTGTCCGGCAGGAACTCGCTTTCCAGCGCCAGGCCCTGCCAGTCGGCGTAAGGTTCAGTTCCCCGTGACGGCGTGCCACCAAGGAAGTTGCCGGAGTAAAATTGCAGAGCCGGAGCGGTGGTGTAGACCTTCAGTTGCAATTTTTCATCTGCTGACCAGACATGCGCCGCCACTTTCTTGCCATCACCTTTAGCCTGTAACAAGAACGCATGATCGTAACCTTTCACTTTGCGCTGATCGTCGTCGGCAAGAAACTCACTGGCGATGATTTTGGCGCTGCGGAAATCAAAAGATGTTCCGGCGACAGATTTCAGACCGTCGTGCGGAATGCCGCCTTCATCAACCGGTAGATATTCGTCCGCCAGAATCTGCAACTTGTGATTGCGCACGTCAGACTGCTCGCCGTCGAGGTTGAAATAGACGTGATTAGTCATATTCACCGGGCAAGGTTTATCAACTGTGGCGCGATAAGTAATGGAGATACGGTTATCGTCGGTCAGACGATACTGCACTGTCGCGCCGAGATTCCCCGGAAAGCCCTGATCGCCATCTTCTGAACTCAAGGCAAACAGCACCTGACGATCGTTCTGATTCACAATCTGCCAGCGACGTTTGTCGAACCCTTCCGGGCCGCCGTGCAGCTGGTTAACGCCCTGACTTGGCGAAAGCGTCACGGTTTCATCGTCAAAGGTATAACGGCTATTGGCGATGCGGTTGGCATAACGACCAATAGAGGCCCCCAGAAACGCGGCCTGATCCTGATAGCATTCCGGGCTGGCGCAGCCGAGCAGCGCCTCGCGGACGCTGCCATCGGAAAGCGGAATACGGGCGGAAAGTAAAGTCGCACCCCAGTCCATCAGCGTGACTACCATCCCTGCGTTGTTACGCAAAGTTAACAGTCGGTACGGCTGACCATCGGGTGCCAGTGCGGGAGTTTCGTTCAGCACTGTCCTGCTCCTTGTGATGGTTTACAAACGTAAAAAGTCTCTTTAATACCTGTTTTTGCTTCATATTGTTCAGCGACAGCCTGCTGTACGGCAGGCACCAGCTCTTCCGGGATCAGTGCGACGATACAGCCGCCAAATCCGCCGCCGGTCATGCGTACGCCACCTTTGTCGCCAATCACAGCTTTGACGATTTCTACCAGAGTGTCAATTTGCGGCACGGTGATTTCGAAATCATCGCGCATAGAAGCATGAGACTCCGCCATCAACTCGCCCATACGTTTCAGGTCGCCTTGCTCCAGTGCGCTGGCTGCTTCAACGGTACGGGCGTTTTCAGTCAGGATATGACGCACGCGTTTCGCCACGATCGGGTCCAGTTCATGCGCAACAGCGTTGAACTCTTCAATGGTGACATCGCGCAGGGCCGGCTGCTGGAAGAAACGCGCACCGGTTTCGCACTGTTCACGACGGGTGTTGTATTCGCTGCCAACCAGGGTACGTTTGAAGTTACTGTTGATGATGACGATAGCCACACCTTTGGGCATGGAAACCGCTTTGGTGCCCAGTGAGCGGCAATCGATCAGCAAGGCATGATCTTTTTTGCCGAGCGCGGAAATCAGCTGATCCATGATCCCACAGTTACAGCCAACAAACTGGTTTTCTGCTTCCTGGCCGTTAAGTGCGATTTGTGCGCCGTCCAGCGGCAGATGATAAAGTTGCTGCAATACGGTTCCGACCGCGACTTCCAGTGAAGCGGAAGAACTTAACCCTGCACCCTGCGGCACATTGCCGCTGATCACCATGTCCACACCGCCAAAGTTGTTGTTACGCAGTTGCAGATGTTTCACTACGCCACGGACGTAGTTAGCCCATTGATAGTTTTCATGTGCGACAATAGGCGCATCAAGGGAAAACTCGTCAAGCTGATTTTCATAATCGGCTGCCATCACGCGAACTTTACGGTCATTGCGTGGCGCACAACTGATCACGGTTTGATAATCAATCGCGCAGGGCAGAACGAAACCGTCGTTGTAGTCGGTGTGTTCACCAATAAGATTCACGCGGCCAGGCGCCTGAATGGTATGAGTGGCAGGGTAGCCAAATGCATTGGCAAACAGAGATTGTGTTTTTTCTTTCAGACTCATTTCTTACACTCCGGATTCGCGAAAATGGATATCGCTGACTGCGCGCAAACGCTCTGCTGCCTGTTCTGCGGTCAGGTCTCGCTGGGTCTCTGCCAGCATTTCATAACCAACCATAAATTTACGTACGGTGGCGGAGCGCAACAGAGGTGGATAAAAGTGCGCGTGCAGCTGCCAGTGTTGATTCTCTTCGCCATTAAATGGCGCGCCGTGCCAGCCCATAGAATAGGGGAAGGAGCACTGGAAGAGGTTGTCATAACGACTGGTCAGCTTTTTCAACGCCAGCGCCAAATCGCTGCGCTGGGCGTCGGTCAAATCGGTGATCCGCAAAACGTGGGCTTTGGGCAGCAGTAGCGTTTCGAACGGCCAGGCAGCCCAGTAAGGTACAACGGCTAACCAGTGTTCGGTTTCGACAACGGTACGGCTACCGTCTGCCAGCTCGCGCTGAACATAATCCACCAGCATTGGTGATTTCTGCCCGGCGAAATATTCTTTTTGCAGGCGGTCTTCGCGCTCAGCTTCGTTAGGCAGGAAGCTATTTGCCCAGATCTGTCCGTGCGGATGCGGGTTAGAGCAGCCCATCGTCGCGCCTTTGTTTTCAAAGACCTGCACCCACGGGTATGTTTTCCCCAGTTCTGCGGTTTGCTCCTGCCAGGTTTTGACGATTTCCGTCAATGCCGCAACGCTCAGTTCTGGCAGCGTTTTACTGTGATCCGGTGAAAAGCAGATCACCCGGCTGGTACCGCGCGCGCTCTGACAACGCATCAGCGGATCGTTGCTTTCTGGCGCATCTGGCGTGTCAGACATCAAGGCCGCAAAGTCATTAGTGAAAACGTAAGTCCCGGTGTAATCGGGGTTTTTATCGCCTGTCACCCGCACATTACCTGCGCAGAGGAAGCAATCTGGATCGTGCGCAGGTAACACCTGTTTGGCTGGCGTTTCCTGCGCCCCCTGCCAGGGGCGCTTAGCGCGGTGCGGTGAAACCAGAATCCATTGCCCGGTGAGCGGGTTGTAGCGGCGATGTGGATGATCAACGGGATTAAATTGCGTCATGGTCGTTCCTTAATCGGGATATCCCTGTGGATGGCGTGACTGCCAGTGCCAGGTGTCCTGCGCCATTTCATCGAGTGTGCGCGTTACGCGCCAGTTCAGTTCACGGTCGGCTTTGCTGGCGTCCGCCCAGTAGGCCGGAAGGTCGCCCTCGCGACGCGGTGCAAAATGATAATTAACCGGTTTGCCGCAGGCTTTGCTGAAGGCATTCACCACGTCCAGCACGCTGCTGCCCACGCCAGCGCCGAGGTTGTAGATGTGTACGCCTGGCTTGTTCGCCAGTTTTTCCATCGCCACGACGTGACCGTCCGCCAGATCCATTACGTGGATGTAATCGCGCACGCCAGTACCGTCTTCGGTCGGATAATCGTTACCAAAAATCGCCAGCGAGTCGCGACGGCCTACAGCAACCTGGGCGATGTATGGCATCAGGTTATTCGGAATGCCTTGCGGATCTTCGCCCATATCGCCCGACGGATGCGCGCCAACTGGGTTGAAGTAGCGCAGCAGGGCAATGCTCCAGTCCGGCTGGGCTTTTTGCAGATCGGTGAGGATCTGTTCCACCATCAGCTTGCTTTTGCCGTAAGGGCTTTGCGGTGTGCCGGTCGGGAAGCTTTCAACATATGGAATTTTGGGCTGATCGCCATAAACGGTGGCGGAGGAGCTAAAGATAAAGTTTTTGACGTTAGCGGCGCGCATGGCGCTAATCAGGCGCAGGGTGCCGTTGACATTGTTGTCGTAATATTCCAGCGGTTTTTGTACCGATTCGCCAACGGCTTTCAGCCCGGCGAAGTGGATCACGGTGTCGATAGCGTGATCGTGCAGGATCTCGGTCATCAACGCTTCGTTACGGATATCGCCTTCAACAAACGTTGGATGTTTGCCGCCTAAACGCTCGATAACAGGCAGTACGCTGCGCTTACTGTTACAGAGGTTATCAAGAATGATGACATCATGACCGTTTTGCAGTAATTGCACACAGGTATGACTTCCAATGTAACCGCTACCACCGGTAACCAGAACTCTCATAATTCGCTCCATTAGGCTTATGGTATGAAATAACCATAGCATAACAAAGATGCGAAAAGTGTGACATGGAATAAATTAGTGGAATCGTTTACACAAGAGTTTAGCCGTTCTTTATGCACGATTAAGTGATTATAAAACAGAGGGTTTATGAATGATTGCGCTTTTTATCTGAAAAAAGTCGCGGTTTCATGCCTGGATGCGTCGAACTTTAGGCCGGAGAGGGCGCTAAGGCCGCCTCCGGTACAGTCAGCATTACCGACTCAGTTTATTTTTGTCAGCGCATAGCGATAAAAGTCACCGTCCGGCACGAACTCAAGACGATGGGTAATACAGGCAGGCGCATCTTCAGCGTGGTGCGAAACAAACAATAATTGCGTTTCACCTTCGCTAATCAGCACATCAACAAAACGGCGGATAAGCTGGCGATTGAGCGGATCAAGCCCCTGTAGTGGTTCATCGAGAATAAGCAACGTCGGATGTTTCACCAGTGCGCGAACGATCAGCGCCAGACGCTGCTGTCCCCAGGAAAGACTATGGAAAGGAGCGTCAGCCGTGCGTTTATCAATGCCGAGAATATCCAGCCACTGCTGCACCAGTTTTTGCTGGCGATCTGAAACGGCCTGATAAATGCCAATCGAATCAAAATAGCCAGAAAGGATCACATTACGCACGGTAGTGCTGACCCGGTAATCCAGATGCAAACTACTGCTGACGTAACCGATATGCTTTTTGATATCCCAGATGGTTTCGCCGCTGCCGCGACGTCGTCCGAAAAGCGTTAAATCGTTGCTGTAACCTTGCGGATGATCGCCTGTAATCAGGCTTAATAGCGTCGATTTTCCCGCGCCATTTGGCCCGACAATTTGCCAGTGCTCGCCTGGATTCACCTGCCAGCTAAGGTTATTAAGAATGGGGCGATCGTTATAAGAAACCACGCCGTTGTTCAGCACAATGCGCGGTTCGTTGGCGGGTAAGGCGTGACGTGCTGAAGGTTCATCTGGCTCCGGCAGTTGCACACCTTCAAGCTGTTCGCTATGCGCCAGTTGCGCGACGAGTGCTTGTTGGAGCAGTTCCTCTTTAGCGCCAGTTTCCGCTAACGTGCAATCCGCCAGCACGCCAGCAAACTGGACAAATTCCGGGATCTCATCGAAGCGATTGAGCACCAGTACCAGGGTAATACCGGACTGATGTAACGAGGCGAGCAGCTCAGCCAGCTGCTGACGTGAGGCAACATCCAGGCCATCGAACGGCTCATCAAGAATCAACAAGTCTGGCTCCGACATCAGCGCCTGACACAGCAGGGTTTTTCGCGTCTCGCCAGTGGAAAGGTATTTAAAGCGTCGGTCGAGAAGGGCGGTAATGCCGAACTGCTGCGCCAGCTGCGCACAACGCTGTGCATCCTTAATTTCATCCTGAATGATCTCAGCCGTAGTGCGTCCGGTGTCATCTTCGCCAGGGCCGAGCATATCGGTGTTATTCCGTTGCCATTCGTCGCTGACGAGCTTTTGCAATTGCTCGAAGGAGAGACGAGTGATGTGGGAAAACTGACTTTGTCGTTCACCTTTCAAAAGCGGAAGTTCCCCCGCCAGCGCGCGGGCCAGCGCCGACTTCCCGCTTCCATTCGAACCGACAAACGCCCAACTATCACCCGCGTTTAACGTTAGCTGAGACAATTGCAGCGTTTTTGTGTCGCTAAGACGAAACGTGCCTTGCAAAATTTGCAACGATGACATTTTATATCCCATTTTTTGCAGCGATTACTGACAGGGATACGTGTTTCATAACAAATTGTCAACACGCTTAGCAAAGCGTAGCGATAATCACGCTGTCGGCATTAAAGTAGGCCGTGACATTCTGCCCTTGCTGAAGAGTAGTCGCTTCATTTACCGGCACCGTGGCGCATAGTGTTTGCCCGTCAGGTAAAGCCATTAATACTTCGCACTGTTCTGCACCGCGCTCTATATGACGAATAATGCCCGGCAATTGGTTGTCGGCACCCTGGGCGACAGTGTCATCCTGAGTAATGTTCACCCACGGCGCTTTCAGCAGAATCAACACTTCTTTGCCTTCATCCAGTCCCAGACGTGCGCCACTTTGTGCGGTAATCGCGACTTTAAGGCGTGTTTTGCCATCGGCCAGTAAGACATCAACATGTTGTTGAATGTCATCATGATCGCGGGCGGTGATGGTGCCAAACCACTGGTTACGGGCACTGGTCTGCAGTGAAAAACGTGAGATCGCGGCCAGCAGGCTGTTCAGCGGCAAGGCGTCATCGTCACTTAACACATCAAAGGCTTTTTGCTGGATTTGCGCCAGTAAATCATAGAGCTGAATCAGTCGCTGACCATAGCGGGTCAGTACTGCGCCGCCGCCACCTTTACCGCCTGTTGCGCGCTCAACCAGAATATGCTCACTTAACTGATTCATCTCGTTAATGGCATCCCAGGCGCTTTTATAGCTGATACCGGCATCTTTCGCTCCCTGGCTAATGGAACCGGAAAGCGCAATGTGTTTTAGTAACGAAATGCGGCGCGGGTCGGCGAATAATTTTTGTTGGAGCTTAAGGGTGAGAAGGATTTCGGCCTGCATAACAATGTCCTGGCAAAAGTCTTATTGTGACGGAAAACGAACGCCACGCAAAGCTGACCGCACAAAAGGGGAGTGCTTTTCTGTGCTTAGCGGTTAGAATAGTCTCATGACTATATCTGGAGTTGACCATGTTAGAGTTATTAAAAAGTCTGGTATTCGCCGTAATCATGGTACCTGTCGTGATGGCCATCATCCTGGGTCTGATTTACGGTCTTGGTGAAGTATTCAACATCTTTTCTGGTGTTGGTAAAAAAGACCAGCCCGGACAAAATCATTGATTCCCTGAATGCCCGCTTAGTCGGGCATTTTCTTTTTCTCAACTTCCTGCTTTTCCTGCCGATATTTTTTTCATCAACCTCACAAAGGTTAGCAATAACTGCTGGGAAAATTCTGAACTTGCCGTTATATTGTCGCCTACATAACGTCACATTAAGGGGTTACCAATGGCTCGTAAATGGTTGAACTTGTTTGCCGGGGCGGCATTCTCTTTCGCTGTTGCTGGCAATGTACTGGCAGATGAAGGAAAAATCACGGTGTTCGCCGCCGCATCACTGACTAACGCAATGCAGGACATCGCTACGCAGTATAAAAAAGAGAAAGGCGTAGATGTCGTCTCTTCTTTCGCCTCGTCTTCTACCCTGGCCCGTCAGATTGAAGCGGGTGCGCCTGCGGATCTGTTTATTTCTGCCGATCAGAAATGGATGGATTATGCGGTTGATAAAAAAGCGATCGATACGGCCTCGCGTCAGACTCTACTCGGTAATAGCCTGGTTGTTGTAGCACCGAAAGCCAGCGAGCAGAAAGATTTCTCCATTGACAGCAAAACCAACTGGACTTCGCTGCTGAATGGCGGTCGCCTGGCGGTTGGTGATCCGGAACATGTTCCCGCTGGCATTTATGCAAAAGAAGCACTGCAAAAACTGGGCGCATGGGATACGCTCTCCCCGAAACTGGCTCCGGCGGAAGATGTTCGTGGCGCGCTGGCGTTGGTCGAACGCAATGAAGCGCCGCTGGGTATTGTTTACGGTTCTGACGCTGTTGCCAGCAAAGGGGTAAAAGTGGTTGCCACCTTCCCGGAAGATTCACATAAAAAAGTGGAATATCCGGTTGCTGTTGTGGAAGGACATAACAATGCGACAGTAAAAGCATTTTATGATTATCTGAAGGGACCGCAGGCTGCGGAAATTTTTAAACGCTACGGATTTACAACCAAGTAATGATACTGACCGATCCAGAATGGCAGGCGGTTTTATTAAGCCTGAAAGTTTCTTCCCTGGCTGTGCTGTTTAGCCTGCCGTTTGGGATCTTTTTTGCCTGGTTACTGGTGCGTTGCACATTTCCGGGCAAAGCTCTGCTCGACAGCGTACTGCATCTACCGCTGGTGTTACCGCCCGTGGTCGTCGGTTACTTGTTATTAGTTTCGATGGGACGGCGCGGATTTATCGGTGAACGTCTGTATGACTGGTTTGGCATTACCTTCGCCTTTAGCTGGCGTGGCGCGGTTCTCGCTGCCGCCGTGATGTCGTTTCCGTTGATGGTGCGGGCAATTCGTCTGGCGCTGGAAGGGGTTGATGTCAAACTGGAACAGGCCGCAAGAACATTGGGGGCAGGGCGCTGGCGCGTGTTCTTTACTATCACGTTACCGCTGACCTTACCGGGAATTATCGTCGGTACGGTACTGGCATTCGCTCGTTCGCTCGGTGAGTTTGGTGCAACCATAACCTTTGTTTCTAACATTCCTGGTGAAACGCGAACCATTCCTTCTGCCATGTATACCCTGATCCAGACTCCCGGCGGGGAAAGTGGCGCGGCGAGACTGTGTATTATTTCTATTGCGCTGGCGATGATCTCCCTGTTGATTTCAGAATGGCTGGCCAGAATCAGCCGTGAAAGGGCGGGGCGCTAATCATGTTGGAACTGAATTTTTCCCAGACGTTGGGCAACCATTGCCTGACCATTAATGAAACGCTGCCCGCCAATGGTATCACTGCTATCTTTGGCGTCTCTGGTGCCGGAAAAACCTCGCTGATTAACGCCATCAGTGGGCTGACACGTCCACAAAAAGGGCGGATTGTCCTCAATGGTCGGGTACTAAATGACGCCGATAAAGGTATCTGCCTGACGCCAGAAAAGCGTCGCGTAGGCTATGTGTTTCAGGATGCGCGGCTGTTTCCGCATTATAAAGTGCGTGGCAATTTGCGCTACGGCATGGCGAAAAGCATGGTCGATCAGTTCGATAAGCTGGTGACGCTTTTAGGCATTGAACCGTTGCTTGAGCGTTTACCGGGCAGCCTGTCCGGAGGCGAAAAACAGCGTGTGGCAATTGGCCGGGCATTGCTGACGGCACCGGAATTATTATTGCTGGATGAACCACTGGCCTCGCTGGATCTTCCGCGAAAACGCGAGCTATTGCCTTATCTGCAACGGTTGACGCGGGAAATCAACATTCCGATGCTCTATGTCAGCCATTCGCTGGATGAGATCCTCCATCTGGCAGACCGAGTGATGGTACTGGAAAACGGTCAGGTGAAAGCCTTTGGCGCGCTGGAGGAAGTGTGGGGCAGTAGCGTGATGAATCCGTGGCTGCCGAAAGAGCAACAAAGTAGCATTCTGAAAGTAACGGTGCTTGAGCATCATCCGCATTACGCGATGACCGCGCTGGCGCTGGGCGATCAGCATTTGTGGGTCAATAAGCTGGACGAACCGCTGCAAGCTGCGCTACGTATCCGCATTCAGGCTTCCGATGTTTCTCTGGTTTTACAACCGCCGCAGCAAACCAGCATTCGTAACGTATTGCGGGCAAAAGTTGTTAATAGTTATGACGACAACGGCCAGGTGGAAGTGGAGCTGGAAGTCGGCGGTAAAACGCTGTGGGCGCGTATCAGCCCGTGGGCCAGGGATGAACTGGCGATCAAACCAGGCCTGTGGCTGTACGCGCAAATTAAAAGTGTCTCGATAACCGCCTGATTAAATCAGGTGGCTATAAATGAACTGGGCAATGCTGTCGGTGGTGTTATCACCAATCACAATGTTGGCACGCGCTTTTACTGCGTCATCAGCGTTGCCCATCGCCACGCCTGTACCAGCGGCTTCCAGCATACTGATATCATTAAAATTATCGCCGAATGCGACGACGTTTTCCATCGACCAGCCTTGCGCCTCAACCCATTTCGTCAGGCGTTTACCTTTGCTGTTACCACCGCGGGCAATATCAACCTGATCGTGCCAGGACCATTCACACTCCAGTCCCAATTCATGTTCAACATGCTTACCAAATTGCTGCAATTGCGGCAGGTCATCGTGTGTCAGGGCGAACTTCCATACTGCGTTAACTTCCTGCGCTGTCTCGGCCAGTGAAGCAACCTGGGTAAAGGTCGGACGCTGTTCCGGCGGCAGGGTTTGCGCCCAGTTAGACGTGCGAATGACATGCCCGGTCGGGTGCTCATAGACCATTGCATCATCCACATACATCAGACCGTGAATGTGGTGTTCATTCAGCATCTCAATGAGTTGCAGGGCTTTATTAACGGGCATTGGATCGGCTTCAAGCACTGTTTTTGCATGATAATCATACAAATAGGTGCCATTACAGCAAATAGCAGGTGTATCCAGCGCCAGCGCCTGATAAAAAGGATGAATAGCGACGTGATGGCGGCCCGTGACGATGATTAATTGATAGCCTGCTTCGCGAGCGCGGGCCAGGGCTTCTATCGATGAAGGAAGCAAGGTTTTTTTCGGGGTCAATAAGGTGCCGTCTAAGTCGAGTGCAATCACGCGTGTGGTCATGGCGTATTCCAGATTAAGGTTAAGAATTTTCGTCTGCGCGAATGGTACACCGATACCACTATCGGACAAAATTCTGCGTTTTAATTCAGCATTCACCGCCAAAAGCGACTAATTTTAGCTGTTACAGTCAGTTGCTAAATGCAAAGGAGCATTCATGAAGCAAACAGTTTATATCGCCAGCCCTGAGAGCCAGCAAATTCACGTCTGGAACCTGAATCATGAAGGCGCACTGACGCTGACACAGGTTGTCGATGTGCCGGGGCAGGTGCAGCCGATGGTGGTCAGCCCGGACAAACGTTATCTCTATGTTGGTGTTCGCCCTGAGTTTCGCGTCCTGGCGTATCGTATCGCCCCGGACGATGGCGCACTGACCTTTGCCGCAGAGTCTGCGCTGCCGGGTAGTCCGACGCATATTTCCACCGATCACCAGGGGCAGTTTGTCTTTGTAGGTTCTTACAATGCGGGTAACGTGAGCGTAACGCGTCTGGAAGATGGCCTGCCAGTGGGCGTCGTCGATGTGGTCGAGGGGCTGGACGGTTGCCATTCCGCCAATATCTCACCGGACAACCGTACGTTGTGGGTTCCGGCATTAAAGCAGGATCGCATTTGCCTGTTTACGGTCAGCGATGATGGTCATCTGGTGGCGCAGGACCCTGCGGAAGTGACTACCGTTGAAGGGGCCGGCCCGCGTCATATGGTATTCCATCCAAACGAACAATATGCGTATTGCGTCAATGAGTTAAACAGCTCAGTGGATGTCTGGGAACTGAAAGATCCGCACGGCAATATCGAATGTGTCCAGACGCTGGATATGATGCCGGAAAACTTCTCCGACACCCGTTGGGCGGCTGATATTCATATCACCCCGGATGGGCGTCACTTATATGCCTGTGACCGTACTGCCAGCCTGATTACTGTCTTCAGCGTTTCGGAAGATGGCAGCGTGTTGAGTAAAGAGGGCTTCCAGCCAACTGAAACCCAGCCGCGCGGCTTTAATGTTGATCACAGCGGCAAGTATCTGATTGCCGCCGGGCAAAAATCTCACCACATCTCGGTATACGAAATTGTTGGCGAGCAGGGGCTACTGCATGAAAAAGGCCGTTATGCGGTCGGGCAGGGGCCAATGTGGGTAGTGGTGAACGCACACTAACCGCTGATTCACCCGGCGCAGTCTCTCCTGCGCCGGTGTATTAACCTATCTCCTGTAACGCATGTCTTTGGCGTTCGACGATATTGGTCCACAAGTTGTCTTTATCGTCAGTCCACAAATTAATCAGCAAGGCAAAAAAGCGTTCTGCTGCCGGAGAAAGTACGGCATCTTTGCGGCGAATAATCCCCAATGTCCGACGTATAACGGGTTCCACCAGCGGGATACCAATAATCGAAGAATAGGGCGCATGGGGCATTGCCAGACCAGGAAGCGCCGAAATCCCCAGTCCCGCCTCTACCAGTCCTAACGACGTCGAAAGATGACGCACTTCGTAAAACCAATCCAGCTTCCAGGGCTTGTCGGCCAGTTGCTGTTCTATCAGCAGTCGGTTGCCGCTGGAGGAGCGTACGCCAATCATTTTGTAACCTACTAACTCCTGCCATTCTACAAGCTGCTTTTTGGCTAATGGGTGGTCACGCCGACAGGCCAGCACAAACGGCTCGTTGACCAGTGGGGTAAAATCAATGGATGAATTTGTGACGTTGTTCATGTTTATGCCAAAGTCTGATTCGTTACACAGCACCGATTCCATGCAATTATTCGTGCCTTGTTCCAGAATCCGCACTTTAATATTGGGATACAGCTCATTAAATTTACCGATTGCCAGTGGTAAAAAATAAAATACTGCGGTCGGAATACACGCTAACGTCACCATACCACGATGATAAGCATTCATATCACGAATATTAAAAAGCGTTTCATCGAATTTCTTTATTAATTCCCGCGCCTCCGGGAGCAACCTTTTTCCTGCTTTTGTTAACGTAACCTTGCGAGTTGTACGCTCAAATAGTTGAATATGTAAATCCTCTTCCATCTTTTTTATTCTTCGCGTTAATGCAGGTTGCGTAATATTGAGTAATTTAGCGGCATTGTTAAATGAACTGGACTCTGCCAGTATGACAAATGCCTTCATACTTGATAATTCATGCTTCATTATTACTCCAGAAAATGGAAGCGACGATTTTGGGTGACTGGCCGTTAAAAATTTTAACTGCATTTAGCCAACTTAAATTAATGAAAAAATGTTATTAATCGTTGAGCTAAAGTCATTAGAGATGCTTTGCCCTTAATGTAACCATATCGCAATAAGTTATGTTTTTAAATTGAGGGCATTATTATGAAAAAAATACCCTGCGTGATGATGCGAGGTGGAACCTCGAGGGACGCGTTCCTGTTAGCGGAACATCTACCCGAAGATCAAAC
The DNA here is from genome assembly GCF_009820205.1 of Escherichia sp. HH26CH. Classification (NCBI taxonomy): domain Bacteria; kingdom Pseudomonadati; phylum Pseudomonadota; class Gammaproteobacteria; order Enterobacterales; family Enterobacteriaceae; genus Escherichia; species Escherichia sp. HH26CH. Next base: position 24,271 of record NZ_VNXM01000037.1, on the reverse strand, counting down.
GCAGCGCGATAAAATATTGATGGCAATTATGGGTTCCGGTAACGATCTGGAAATTGACGGTATTGGCGGCGGTAATCCACTGACCAGTAAAGTCGCCATAATTAGCCGTTCCAGCGATCCGCGTGCTGACGTCGATTATCTGTTTGCTCAGGTTATCGTCCATGAGCAACGTGTCGACACTACACCTAACTGCGGCAATATGCTGTCTGGCGTTGGGGCATTCGCCATTGAAAATGGTTTGATTACAGCGACTTCGCCAGTTACCCGCGTACGTATCCGCAACGTTAATACTGGTACATTCATCGAAGCTGATGTGCAAACGCCAAATGGTGTTGTCGAATATGAAGGTAGTGCCAGGATTGACGGTGTACCGGGTACTGCCGCACCAGTTGCGCTCACTTTCCTGAATGCCGCCGGAACAAAAACCGGAAAAGTTTTTCCGACTGATAATCAGATCGATTATTTTGACGATGTCCCGGTGACCTGTATCGATATGGCGATGCCAGTCGTCATTATTCCGGCTGAATATCTGGGAAAAACAGGCTATGAATTACCGACGGAACTGGATGCCGACAAAAAATTATTAGCCCGCATTGAATCTATCCGCCTACAAGCGGGTAAAGCAATGGGCTTAGGTGATGTCAGTAATATGGTTATCCCTAAGCCTGTGCTTATTTCTCCAGCACAGAAAGGCGGGGCAATTAATGTGCGTTATTTTATGCCGCACTCCTGCCATCGTGCGCTGGCGATAACCGGTGCTATTGCCATTTCCAGTAGCTGTGCATTGGAAGGCACCGTCACCCGACAAATCGTCCCTTCTGTAGGATATGGCAATATCAATATTGAACATCCCAGTGGTGCGCTCGACGTTCATTTAAGCAATGAAGGTCAGGATGCCACAACCTTACGCGCATCTGTTATTCGGACGACCAGAAAAATATTTTCCGGTGAAGTTTATCTTCCCTGAAAAGGTCGTTGTCGTGATAAGGGCAATTAACAAAGGACTTCTGTATAAGTCATACAGAAAGAACAGGATTTTAAATGAATAAAAAATCGTTATGGAAGCTAATTCTGATATTAGCGATCCCATGTATTATTGGCTTTATGCCAGCTCCGGCAGGATTAAGCGAACTGGCGTGGGTGCTTTTTGGTATTTACCTGGCAGCAATCGTCGGGCTGGTTATCAAGCCTTTCCCGGAACCTGTCGTACTGTTAATTGCCGTTGCTGCCTCAATGGTGGTGGTCGGTAATTTATCCGATGGTGCATTTAAGACTACCGCCGTATTAAGCGGTTACTCTTCAGGTACCACCTGGCTGGTGTTCTCGGCGTTTACCTTAAGCGCCGCATTTGTGACCACAGGGTTAGGTAAACGTATTGCCTATTTATTGATTGGCAAAATTGGTAGCACTACCCTGGGGCTGGGTTACGTTACGGTATTCCTCGATCTGGTACTGGCTCCGGCAACACCGTCTAACACCGCGCGTGCGGGCGGCATTGTGTTACCGATCATCAACAGCGTGGCGGTGGCTTTGGGGTCAGAACCTGAAAAAAGCCCACGTCGTGTTGGACATTATCTGATGATGTCCATTTACATGGTCACTAAAACCACCAGCTATATGTTCTTTACCGCAATGGCGGGGAACATTCTGGCGCTGAAAATGATCAATGATATTCTGCACCTACAAATTAGTTGGGGTGGATGGGCGCTGGCTGCTGGATTGCCGGGCATCATTATGCTACTGGTCACTCCGCTGGTGATTTACACCATGTATCCGCCAGAAATTAAGAAAGTGGATAACAAAACCATCGCCAAAGCGGGCCTTGCTGAACTGGGGCCGATGAAAATCCGCGAAAAAATGCTGCTCGGTGTCTTTGTGCTGGCGCTGTTGGGCTGGATTTTCAGTAAAACGCTCGGGGTAGATGAATCCACTGTGGCAATCGTTGTTATGGCGACCATGCTGCTGCTGGGGATCGTTACCTGGGAAGACGTGGTGAAAAATAAAGGCGGCTGGAATACCTTAATCTGGTACGGCGGTATTATCGGCTTAAGCTCCTTATTATCGAAAGTTAAATTCTTCGAATGGTTAGCTGAAGTCTTTAAAAATAACCTGGCATTTGACGGCCATGGTAACGTAGCTTTCTTCGTTATTATTTTCCTTAGCATCATCGTGCGTTATTTCTTTGCTTCCGGTAGTGCCTATATCGTTGCCATGTTACCGGTATTTGCCATGCTGGCGAACGTCTCCGGCGCACCGTTAATGTTAACTGCGCTGGCGCTGCTTTTCTCCAACTCCTATGGCGGCATGGTTACTCACTATGGCGGTGCGGCAGGTCCGGTCATCTTCGGCGTAGGCTATAACGATATTAAATCCTGGTGGTTGGTCGGTGCGGTACTGACGATATTAACCTTCCTGGTACATATCACCCTCGGCGTGTGGTGGTGGAATATGCTGATCGGCTGGAACATGCTGTAAATATACTCGTCATACTTCAAGTTGCATGTGCTGCGTCTGCGTTCGCTCACCCCAGTCACTTACTTATGTAAGTGACTGGGGATTCACTCGCTTGTCGCTTTCCTGCAACTCGAATTATTTAGAGTATATCCATTTATTATCTTTCTGCGCACTTAACGGTGCGCAGATATCTGGAGCATTTGATGATCAAGTTATCTGAAAAAGGCGTTTTTCTCGCCAGTAATAACGAAATAATTGCCGAAGAACATTTCACCGGCGAAATTAAAAAAGAAGAAGCAAAAAAAGGCACTATTGCCTGGTCTATTCTCTCTTCTCATAATACGTCCGGAAATATGGATAAACTTAAAATTAAGTTTGATTCATTAGCCTCTCACGATATTACCTTTGTTGGTATTGTACAGACCGCTAAAGCGTCCGGTATGGAACGTTTCCCGCTGCCGTATGTGCTGACCAACTGCCATAACTCACTCTGTGCCGTCGGCGGCACCATTAACGGTGATGACCATGTTTTTGGTTTATCGGCAGCGCAGCGTTATGGCGGTATTTTTGTGCCTCCGCATATTGCGGTCATCCATCAATATATGCGTGAGATGATGGCAGGAGGCGGCAAAATGATCCTCGGGTCAGACAGCCACACCCGTTACGGTGCATTAGGGACAATGGCAGTCGGTGAGGGTGGCGGTGAGTTGGTAAAACAGCTGCTTAATGACACCTGGGATATCGACTATCCGGGAGTTGTTGCGGTGCATTTGACCGGAAAACCTGCGCCGTATGTGGGGCCGCAGGATGTGGCGCTGGCTATCATTGGTGCCGTGTTCAAAAACGGCTACGTCAAAAACAAAGTGATGGAATTCGTGGGGCCCGGTGTTGCAGCGCTCTCTACCGATTTCCGTAACAGCGTTGACGTGATGACCACTGAAACGACCTGTTTAAGTTCTGTCTGGCAAACTGATGAAGAAGTTCATAACTGGCTGGCGCTGCACGGTCGCGGCCAGGATTATTGTCAGCTTAACCCTCAACCGATGGCGTACTACGATGGCTGCATCAGCGTTGATTTGAGTGCCATCAAACCAATGATTGCGCTGCCGTTCCACCCGAGCAACGTGTATGAAATCGACATGCTGAACCAGAACCTGACTGACATTCTGCGTGAGATTGAAATTGAGTCCGAGCGCGTGGCGCACGGGAAAGCCAAACTCTCGCTGCTGGATAAAGTGGAAAATGGTCGCCTGAAAGTGCAGCAGGGGATTATCGCGGGCTGTTCTGGCGGTAACTACGAAAACGTCATCGCGGCGGCGAATGCACTGCGCGGTCAATCCTGTGGCAATGACACCTTCTCGCTGGCGGTTTATCCGTCATCACAGCCGGTGTTTATGGATTTAGCCAAAAAAGGCGTGGTAGCAGATTTGATTGGCGCAGGCGCAATCATCAGAACCGCGTTCTGCGGCCCATGCTTTGGCGCGGGCGATACGCCAATCAACAACGGTTTGAGTATTCGCCACACCACGCGTAACTTCCCGAACCGCGAAGGCTCTAAGCCAGCCAATGGGCAGATGTCAGCGGTGGCGTTGATGGACGCTCGTTCTATCGCTGCAACAGCCGCAAACGGTGGTTATTTAACCTCTGCAAGTGAATTGGACTGCTGGGACATCGTGCCGGAGTATGCCTTCGATGTCACGCCGTATAAAAATCGCGTCTATCAGGGCTTTGTGAAAGGGGCGACCCAGCAATCGCTGATCTACGGACCGAACATCAAAGACTGGCCGGAATTGGGGGCGCTGACTGACAATATCGTCCTCAAAGTGTGCTCGAAGATCCTCGACGAAGTGACCACCACCGACGAATTGATTCCTTCCGGTGAAACCTCTTCTTATCGTTCAAATCCGATTGGTTTGGCGGAGTTTACCCTGTCACGCCGTGATCCGGGCTATGTTGGCAGAAGTAAAGCGACTGCCGAGCTGGAAAATCAGCGTCTGGCGGGCAATGTCAGCGAGCTGACAGAGGTGTTTGCGCGCATTAAGCAGATTGCTGGTCAGGAGCATATTGATCCGCTGCAAACTGAAATTGGCAGCATGGTCTATGCGGTGAAACCAGGCGATGGTTCTGCGCGTGAGCAGGCGGCGAGCTGCCAGCGTGTGATTGGCGGTCTGGCGAATATTGCCGAGGAATACGCGACTAAACGCTACCGTTCTAACGTCATCAACTGGGGGATGTTACCGCTGCAAATGGCGGAAGCACCGAACTTTGAAGTGGGCGATTACATTTACATCCCTGGCATTAAAGCGGCGCTGGATAATCCGGGGACGACGTTTAAAGGTTATGTGATCCATGAAGATGCGCCGGTAACAGAGATTACGCTCTATATGGAAAGTCTGACTGCTGAAGAGCGCGAGATTATCAAGGCGGGTAGTTTGATTAACTTCAATAAAAACCGTCAGATGTAAAAAAAGGCGCTATGAAATATAGCGCCCTGTTTCATTAACCCGATGGTTCAGACTATCGGGTTTTCTTTTTTACTTCTTCGCCTCTGCAACCACTTTGCTACCCACGCCGCGGTTATTGTATTCCCACATGCGGTTGTAGTTAGTGTCATTCAGATTACGCTGTACTTCGTCGTTATCATCAACGTTGCCAGTATTCCCCGCAAACGGACGATTGGAAATCACCGCATCGGCCCACGGTTTAGCCGTGTTAAAACCTTCGTTGATGGCGCTATCACGGATCACCACCTGACCGTTGGTATTGGCATCAACATCCAGCGAGCGGCCCAGTTGCGCCACGCCATCACCGGAAGCATTGAAGCGGCTGTTTACGGCGAGGAAACCGTAATAGATGTTAGACAGCGTAGCCGGTGCAAACACATACGCTTCTTGCTGGGTACGGGAGTTCACCACGCGGAATTCGGTATTATCGAACACCACTGCGCCGCGACCAGAAACGATATCCACATCCCCTTCAATATAGCTATTCGTCACCAGCGTACGTGGTTGACGATTGGTTTCCAGACGGTTCTGTACACCGCTGTTGGTCACAAAGAAGGTATTCTGACGACCGAGAATGTTGACGTTGTTGATCTGCACTTTATCGCCATCAGTACGCAGTGCCACCGCCGGATGGTTACCCGCATCTACGCTATCACCCAGCGTGTTTTCGATGGTCAGGTTTTGCAGTTGCAGGCCATTGTTTTGTGACCAGAAGACCGCAGAGCAGAGAACGCCGATACTGTCGCTGCGTTTGCTCTGGCAGCTATCGTACATATACCACGCCGGTTTACCGGGCATGTATTTGCCGCGCGGATTGACATCGTGACGCCAGTCGGCAGGGCTCATGCCCCCATCAAGGGAAAGCCCAATCTTCACATCAATCGGTTTTTCACCTGTACCATAAACGGTAATTCCACCCGGAGCGGCAGGGACATACACCGTTCCCTGATATTCACCAGGCATCACGGCAATATACTGGCGCTTATTGGTACGCTTGATAATTGCCGCATCTACCGCCGCCTGAATCGTGGTATGCGTTACACCCGGAGTACCCGCCGGACCGACAACAAAGTCAGGTTGTGCAGGCAGAGTAATCGGGGAAGGATTCCACGCTGCAGCACCTGGCGTCAGGGACGCAAAATAGTGTTGAGCATCGAAATTCTGCGCTTCTTTTGCCGACAGAATCGGGCGAGAAGAGGTACCAGGCGCGGTTTGATCAGAAGGACGTTGATCGGGCGGTGTTGAGCTACAGGCGGTCAGCGTCACGCCAAAAGCCAATGCCAGCGCCAGACGGGAAACTGAAAATGTGTTCACAGGTTGCTCCGGGCTATGAAATAGAAAAATGAATCCGTTGAAGCCTGCTTTTTTATACTAACTTGAGCGAAACGGGAAGGTAAAAAGACAAAAAGTTGTTTTTAATACCTTTAAGTGATACCAGATGGCATTGCGCCATCTGGCAGAGTGATTAACTAAACATCGCAGTAATCGAGGCGCTTGCCAGAGAGTGGAAATGAACGTTAAACCCGACCATCGCGCCGCTGGCACCTTCATCGACATCAATACGTTCTACATCCAGCGCGTGAACGGTAAAAATGTAGCGATGGGTTTCGCCTTTCGGCGGCGCTGCGCCATCGTACCCGGTTTTACCAAAGTCAGTTCGCGTCTGCAAAACGCCGTCTGGCATTGCTACCAGACCAGAGCCAAACCCTTGCGGTAATACGCTGGTATCAGCGGGTAAGTTAACAACTACCCAGTGCCACCAGCCGGAGCCAGTTGGCGCATCCGGGTCGTAGCAGGTGACGACAAAACTTTTGGTTCCCGCAGGAACATCATCCCATGCCAGATGCGGCGAAATATTATCGCCATCGTAACCCATGCCGTTAAAGACATGACGATGCGGCAATTTATCGCCATCGCGCAGATCATTACTGATGAGTTTCATGAAACCTCCTTTCTTTTTTGCAGAAAGTGTAGCCAGAAACCCTCACGTTGACTTCCCGTTATTGGCAAAAAAATGTTTCATCCTGTACCGCGCGGTTAACCGCTGTGGTCAGGCGCAGCAACTGTTGCGGGCTAATAATATAGGGCGGCATCAGGTAAATCAGTTTGCCAAATGGTCGTATCCAGACATCCTGTTCGACAAAGAATTTTTGCAGCGCTGCCATATTCACCGGACGAGTGGTTTCGACCACGCCAATCGCTCCCAGCACGCGCACATCGGCAACCATTTCGGCGTCACGGGCGGGGGCAAGTTGCTCGCGTAGCTGCCCTTCAATAGCCGCCACCTGATGCTGCCAGTCGCCAGATTCGAGAATCGCCAGGCTGGCGTTTGCTGCTGCGCAGGCCAGTGGATTGCCCATAAAGGTTGGCCCGTGCATAAAGCATCCGGCTTCGCCGTTGCTGATAGTTTCAGCCACCTCGCGTGTAGTGAGCGTGGCGGAAAGGGTCATCGTACCGCCGGTTAAGGCTTTACCGAGGCACAAAATGTCCGGCGCGATCCCCGCATGTTCGCAGGCAAACAGTTTGCCGGTACGACCAAAACCGGTGGCTATCTCGTCCGCAATCAGCAAGATACCTTCACGATCGCACATTTTGCGGATTCGTTTTAACCATTCCGGATGGTAGATGCGCATTCCGCCAGCGCCCTGAACAATCGGTTCAATGATCACCGCCGCGATTTCATGACGATGCGCCGCCATCAGACGTGCGAAGCCCACCATATCGCGTTCATCCCATTCGCCATCCATGCAGCTTTGCGGGGCCGGAGCAAACAAGTTTTCTGGCAGATAGCCTTTCCACAGGCTGTGCATTGAGTTGTCTGGATCGCACACCGACATCGCGCCAAAAGTATCGCCATGATAACCATTGCGGAAGGTCAGAAAACGCTGGCGCGCTTCGCCTTTGGCTTGCCAGTACTGCAACGCCATTTTCATCGCCACTTCCACCGCTACGGAGCCGGAGTCCGCGAGAAAAACGCATTCCAGCGGTTGCGGCGTCATTGCCACCAGTTTGCGGCACAGCTCGATGGCGGGCGCATGGGTGATACCGCCAAACATCACATGCGACATGGCATCAATTTGCGACTTCATCGCCGCATTAAGCAGCGGGTGGTTGTAGCCGTGGATTGCCGCCCACCAGGACGACATACCGTCAATCAGGCGTCTGCCGTCAGACAAAATCAGCTCGCAACCTTCGGCGCTCGCCACCGGATAAACCGGTAGAGGGGAGGTCATGGATGTGTATGGGTGCCAGATATGGCGTTGGTCAAAGGCAAGATCGTCCGTTGTCATAATCGACTTGTAAACCAAATTGAAAAGATTTAGGTTTACAAGTCTACACCGAATTAACAACAAAAAACACGTTTTGGAGAAGCCCCATGGCTCACCGCCCACGCTGGACATTGTCGCAAGTCACAGAATTATTTGAAAAACCGTTGCTGGATCTGCTGTTTGAAGCGCAGCAGGTGCATCGTCAGCATTTCGATCCTCGTCAGGTGCAGGTCAGTACTTTGCTGTCAATTAAAACCGGAGCTTGCCCGGAAGATTGCAAATACTGCCCGCAAAGCTCGCGTTATAAAACCGGACTGGAAGCTGAGCGGTTGATGGAAGTTGAACAGGTATTGGAGTCGGCGCGAAAAGCGAAAGCGGCGGGATCGACACGTTTCTGTATGGGCGCGGCGTGGAAGAATCCCCACGAACGCGACATGCCGTACCTGGAACAGATGGTGCAGGGGGTAAAAGCGATGGGCCTGGAGGCGTGTATGACGCTGGGCACGTTGAGTGAATCTCAGGCGCAGCGCCTTGCGAATGCCGGGCTGGATTACTACAACCACAACCTCGACACCTCGCCGGAGTTTTACGGCAATATCATCACCACACGCACTTATCAGGAACGTCTCGACACGCTGGAAAAAGTGCGTGATGCCGGGATCAAAGTCTGTTCAGGTGGCATTGTAGGTTTAGGCGAAACGGTAAAAGATCGCGCTGGATTATTGCTGCAACTGGCAAACCTGCCGACGCCGCCGGAAAGCGTACCAATCAACATGCTGGTGAAGGTGAAAGGCACTCCACTGGCAGATAACGATGATGTCGATGCCTTTGATTTTATTCGCACTATTGCAGTCGCGCGGATCATGATGCCGACCTCTTACGTGCGCCTTTCTGCCGGACGCGAGCAGATGAACGAACAGACTCAGGCGATGTGCTTTATGGCTGGCGCAAACTCGATTTTCTACGGTTGCAAATTGCTGACCACGCCGAATCCGGAAGAAGATAAAGACCTGCAACTGTTCCGCAAACTGGGGTTAAATCCGCAGCAAACCGCAGTGCTGGCGGGCGATAACGAACAACAGCAACGTCTTGAACAGGCGCTGATGACCCCGGACACTGACGAATATTACAACGCGGCAGCACTATGAGCTGGCAGGAGAAAATCAACGCGGCGCTCGATGCGCGGCGTGCTGCCGATGCCCTGCGTCGCCGTTATCCGGTGGCGCAAGGGGCCGGACGCTGGCTGGTGGCGGATGAATGCCAGTATCTGAACTTTTCCAGTAACGATTATTTAGGTTTAAGTCATCATCCGCACATCATCCGTGCATGGAAGCAGGGTGCGGAGCAATTTGGCGTCGGTAGCGGCGGTTCCGGTCACGTCAGCGGTTATAGCGTGGCGCATCAGGCGCTGGAAGAAGAACTGGCCGAGTGGCTGGGCTATTCGCGGGCACTGCTGTTTATCTCTGGTTTTGCCGCTAACCAGGCAGTCATTACCGCGATGACGGCGAAAGAGGACCGTATTGTTGCCGATCGGCTGAGTCACGCCTCATTGCTGGAAGCTGCCAGTTTAAGCCCGTCGCAGCTTCGCCGTTTTACCCATAACGATGTCGCTCATCTGGCGCGACTGCTTGCTTCCCCCTGTCCGGGGCAGCAACTGGTGGTGACAGAAGGCGTGTTCAGCATGGACGGCGATAGTGCGCCACTGGCGGAAATCCAGCAGGTAACGCAACAGCACAACGGCTGGTTGATGGTCGACGATGCCCACGGCACGGGCGTGATCGGTGAACAGGGGCGCGGTAGCTGCTGGCAACAGCAGGTGAAACCGGAACTTCTGGTGGTGACTTTTGGCAAAGGATTTGGCGTCAGCGGGGCAGCGGTGCTTTGCTCCGATACGGTGGCGGATTATCTACTGCAATTTGCCCGCCATCTTATTTACAGCACCAGTATGCCGCCCGCTCAGGCGCAGGCATTACGTGCGTCGCTGGCGGTCATTCGCAGTGATGAGGGTGATGCACGGCGCGAAAAACTGGCGGCACTCATTACGCGTTTTCGTGCCGGAGTACAGGATTTGCCGTTTACGCTTGCTGATTCATACAGCGCCATCCAGCCATTGATTGTCGGTGATAACAGCCGTGCGTTACAACTGGCAGAAAAACTGCGCCAGCAAGGCTGCTGGGTCACGGCGATTCGCCCGCCAACCGTACCCGCTGGTACTGCGCGACTGCGCTTAACGCTAACCGCCGCGCATGAAATGCAGGATATCGACCGTCTGCTGGAGGTGCTGCATGGCAACGGTTAATAAACAAGCCATTGCTGCGGCATTTGGTCGGGCAGCCGCACATTATGAGCAACATGCGGATCTACAGCGCCAGAGTGCTGACGTCTTACTGGCAATGCTCCCACAGCGTAAATACACCCACGTACTGGATGCGGGTTGTGGACCTGGCTGGATGAGTCGCCACTGGCGGGAACGTCACGCGCAGGTGACAGCGTTAGATCTCTCGCCGCCAATGCTTGTTCAGGCACGCCAGAAGGATGCCGCAGACCATTATCTGGCGGGAGATATCGAATCCCTGCCGTTAGCGACTGCAACCTTCGATCTTGCATGGAGCAATCTCGCGGTGCAGTGGTGCGGTAATTTATCCACGGCACTTCGCGAGCTGTATCGCGTGGTGCGCCCCGGAGGCGTGGTCGCGTTTACCACGCTGGTGCAGGGATCGCTCCCTGAATTGCATCAGGCGTGGCAGGCGGTGGACGAGCGCCCGCATGCTAATCGCTTTTTACCGCCAGATGAAATCGAACAGTCGCTGAACAGCGTGCATTATCAACATCATATTCAGCCCATCACGCTGTGGTTTGCTGATGCGCTCAGTGCCATGCGTTCGCTGAAAGGCATCGGTGCCACGCATCTTCATGAAGGGCGCTACCCACGAATATTAACGCGTTCGCAGTTGCAGCGATTGCAACTGGCCTGGCCGCAACAACAGGGGCGATATCCTCTGACGTATCATCTTTTTTTGGGAGTGATTGCTCGTGAGTAAACGTTATTTTGTCACCGGAACGGATACCGAAGTGGGGAAAACTGTCGCCAGTTGTGCACTTTTACAAGCCGCGAAGGCAGCAGGTTATCGGACGGCAGGTTATAAACCGGTCGCCTCTGGCAGCGAAAAGACCCCGGACGGCTTACGTAATAGTGACGCGCTGGCGTTACAGCACAACGGCAGCCTGCAGCTGGATTACGCAACGGTAAATCCTTACACCTTCGCAGAACCCACTTCACCGCACATCATCAGCGCGCAAGAGGGCAGGCCGATAGAATCATTGGTAATGAGCGCCGGATTACGCGCGCTTGAACAACAGGCTGACTGGGTGTTAGTGGAAGGTGCTGGCGGCTGGTTTACGCCGCTTTCTGACACTTTCACTTTTGCGGATTGGGTAACACAGGAACAACTGCCGGTGATACTGGTAGTTGGTGTGAAACTCGGCTGTATTAATCACGCGATGTTGACGGCACAGGCAATACAACACGCCGGACTGACTCTGGCGGGTTGGGTGGCGAATGATGTCACGCCTCCTGGAAAACGTCACGCTGAATATATGACCACGCTCACCCGCATGATTCCCGCGCCGCTGCTGGGCGAAATTCCCTGGCTTGCAGAAAATCCAGAAAATGCGGCAACCGGAAAGTACATAAACCTTGCCTTGTTGTAGCCATCCTGTATTTGGTTAAATTGCGAGCGAGATCGCGTCTTCGGTTGACTGCAATTTAACCAATTAAATTCTAAAATAATCACGAAAAAAATTTTACTTCCGCATCATGCGGTGAATGTGGGAATTGCCCAGGCGGCGGGGGATAGGGGCTGCAGACAGTTATCCACTATTCCTGTGGATAACCATGTGTATTAGAGTTAGAAAACACGAGGCAAGCGAGAGAATACGCGGCTTGCACGCGAATTGGCGTTAAAGACGGCTCAAAGAAATATCTTTTATTTTTTAACTGGTTAGATAATTGCAATGGCAGTCACTGAAGAGGCATCTCTTGCCATAAAACTGTCATCACTCATCTTGACAAATGTTAAAAAAGCCGTTGCTTTGGGGATAACCCCGTAAGGCCGGAGTTTTATCTCGCCACAGAGTAAATTTTGCTCATGATTGACAGCGGAGTTTACGCTGTAACAGAAATATTATGGTGGGGAACTGTTTTTTTATCCAGTATAATTTGTTGGCATAATTAAGTACGACGAGTAAAATTACATACCTGCCCGCCCAACTCCTTCAGGTAGCGACTCATGAGTAAACCGTTCAAACTGAATTCCGCTTTTAAACCTTCTGGCGATCAGCCAGAGGCGATTCGACGTCTCGAAGAGGGGCTGGAAGATGGCCTGGCGCACCAGACGTTACTCGGTGTAACTGGCTCCGGGAAAACCTTCACCATCGCCAATGTCATTGCTGACCTTCAGCGCCCAACCATGGTACTGGCGCCCAACAAAACGCTGGCGGCCCAACTGTACGGCGAAATGAAAGAGTTCTTCCCGGAAAACGCGGTGGAATATTTCGTCTCCTACTACGACTATTATCAGCCGGAAGCCTATGTACCGAGTTCCGACACCTTCATTGAGAAAGATGCCTCGGTAAACGAACATATCGAGCAGATGCGTTTGTCCGCCACCAAAGCGATGCTGGAGCGGCGTGATGTGGTTGTGGTGGCATCGGTTTCCGCGATTTATGGTCTGGGCGATCCTGATTTATATCTCAAGATGATGCTCCATCTTACGGTCGGTATGATTATCGATCAGCGCGCGATCCTGCGTCGACTGGCGGAGCTGCAATACGCTCGTAATGATCAGGCATTCCAGCGTGGTACTTTCCGCGTTCGTGGTGAGGTGATTGATATCTTCCCGGCAGAATCGGATGACATTGCACTTCGCGTGGAACTGTTTGACGAGGAAGTGGAACGATTGTCGTTATTTGATCCGCTAACCGGGCAGATTGTTTCCACCATTCCACGTTTTACCATCTACCCGAAAACGCACTACGTCACGCCGCGCGAGCGCATTGTGCAGGCGATGGAAGAAATTAAAGAAGAACTGGCCGCCAGACGCAAGGTGCTGTTAGAGAACAACAAACTTCTGGAAGAGCAGCGGCTGACTCAGCGTACCCAGTTTGACCTGGAGATGATGAACGAACTGGGATATTGCTCGGGCATTGAAAACTACTCACGCTTCCTCTCCGGCCGTGGACCAGGTGAGCCACCGCCGACACTGTTTGATTACCTGCCTGCCGATGGGCTGTTGGTCGTCGATGAATCTCACGTCACCATTCCACAAATTGGCGGCATGTATCGCGGTGACCGGGCGCGTAAAGAGACGCTGGTGGAGTACGGTTTCCGCCTGCCATCAGCGCTGGATAACCGTCCGCTGAAGTTTGAAGAGTTCGAAGCATTAGCGCCGCAAACCATCTATGTTTCGGCGACGCCGGGTAATTACGAGCTGGAAAAATCCGGTGGTGATGTGGTGGATCAGGTCGTACGTCCAACCGGATTGCTTGACCCGATTATCGAAGTGCGACCGGTGGCAACACAGGTTGATGATCTTCTTTCGGAGATTCGCCAGCGAGCGGCAATTAACGAGCGTGTACTGGTCACAACATTGACTAAGCGGATGGCGGAAGATCTTACGGAATATCTCGAAGAACACGGCGAGCGTGTGCGTTATCTTCACTCAGATATCGATACCGTCGAGCGCATGGAAATCATCCGCGACTTGCGTCTGGGTGAGTTCGACGTGCTGGTAGGGATCAACTTACTGCGCGAAGGTCTGGATATGCCGGAAGTTTCGCTGGTGGCGATCCTCGACGCCGACAAAGAAGGCTTCCTGCGTTCTGAACGTTCGTTGATCCAGACCATTGGTCGTGCGGCACGTAACGTTAACGGTAAAGCGATTCTCTACGGCGATAAGATCACCCCATCAATGGCGAAAGCGATTGGCGAAACCGAACGTCGCCGCGAGAAACAGCAACGCTACAACGAAGAGCACGGCATTACGCCACAAGGATTAAACAAGAAAGTGGTCGATATCCTGGCGCTGGGGCAGAACATTGCCAAAACCAAAGCGAAGGGCAGAGGAAAATCACGACCGATTGTTGAGCCGGATAATGTGCCGATGGATATGTCGCCGAAGGCGTTGCAGCAGAAAATCCATGAACTGGAAGGGCTGATGATGCAACACGCGCAAAATCTGGAGTTCGAAGAAGCGGCGCAAATTCGTGACCAGTTGCATCAGCTACGTGAGTTGTTCATTGCGGCTTCGTGATGTTGGAGATGGGAAAATGCTCGGTTTCGCTTGTTATGTTCAAAAGCAGTTAACATGCATAGTGCAGTTACACTGGTGAAAAAGGAAGCGTACCAGAGTTGCAAGCGGCTCTGGTACGTTGATGTGCTAAACTTAAACTCATTACTTATTTACGTTATTCATAAAATTTGGCATGTTTTGAATGGTTGCGTTAATACAGAAAGATTTCTTTTTGTTCTCTGGGAAGTAGGATTTTCTGTATTTATTTTCTCTATGACGTCAATCAAGGCATTTGATATCTTAATATTTCCATTGTTAAATGCATATTTGATAAAGCTAAAATATTTATCATGGTCAGTGAGAATTAAATATGGTTTTCTTTTGTACATATCAGTAAGCTCGTTTAAATATTCTAATACGGTTTTATTCACATGCTCGATTGTTAACTCAGGCAATGCAAGTATTAATCTTGTTTCAAAGTCTTGAGTTTTGAAATTACATAATGGAAGACGTTTAATCAAATGGCTAAATAGATTTATTTTATTGATGCTTTCGGTATTCTGGTTTATTAAATAAAGTATGGTGTTGTAATAACTCACTCGTCCTTCGAATGTGCTGAAATCAATCATTTCTCGAAAAAGTTCATCGAAAATGAAAACGTTTTCTGGCGATACTCTGTACAGTTCACTAAGCATTTGAAATGTCAACCCATCTAAAGGTATTCTAAGTTGATACTCTGGTTCACCAGGAACTCTTAACTTATAATAATCACATAATCTGTTTACTTTAGTATCCTGAAATAATTTTAAAAGAAAGGTTGAGTAATCTGAAAGATTAATTCCGGAGAGGCAGTAGGCATGACCCAATTTAGTTATGAATTGAAATTTATCTTCAATGTCAGGAATGTTTGTAACTAAATTTAATAGTTCAGTTAATTGTTTTGGCATATCTTCTTTATAGGCTGATTCAATAGTAAAATATAGTGATATAATATCGCTCCCTTTTATTTCAGGTAATGCTTTGAATAAATGGGTATAGAGTTCAATCTTAATTTTTATATTAGAAAATCTTAGCTTCTCCAGGAAATCCTTTAAGTTAATCTTGATTTTAATAGCTAGATTTTCAAGATAAGAAATAAATAAAATAATACCTCTTATTTTGTCTTCATCATTATTAAAATGATTGATTATTTCCAGGAATGAGTTTTGTAAGTGTGGTTCTGATAATAACATCTCTTTTTTAAAAGAAAAGACATAATTGTTAGCGATATCAAGTAAAAAATGTAAATTGCACGGTTCGTAAAAGCAGGGATCATCTATCGATTGAGTAAAAATATTCTGAATAATGAAACTTATGGCCTCTTTATTATGAATTTTATTTAGAGCGTTTTTATATATTTCAATTAGTAGTGTGTTATTGTTTGTTATATATTGTATTAGGGCTGCTTTAAAGAGGTTTGCAAACAAAGGTATATTTGCGAATATTCTGTTATATTCACTTTCAAATAACTGTCCCATAACTAATAATGTGTCTAAACTTTCCGAAAGCGGCATTCTTGATGTGTTTTCAATTAATAAATCATGTATTGTATTAATATTATTATGTAAACCATTTGATATATTCTGGTAGGTGCTGATATTATTATTTATATATGAACTTATAAGCTGATTATTGAAATCATTTTCACGCCCGAGCTCTTTCCAGCGTGCAAATTCCTCATTAAATTTTTTTGCGCCATTATCAAACCATGAATGCAAAACTTTTGGGGGGCATTTTTCTGGAAATCTTTCCGGAAGACGGGGAGTGCATGATGTAAAAAATCTAGGGTGCATAATTATTTCCTTTTAATGTTAAAGTACTAAATTCGCCGCATAATAAGATAATCGTTGCTTTTTGAGGGTACTTACTTACTCAATCGTTTGTTATCAAATTGAGTAATTTTTTAAACAAGTAAAGATATTTTTCTATCAAAAATCGCTCATTTAGTCGGACAAAATTAATGTGTTAATGAAAGTTCGAAGTTAAGTGTGTTTAGATCCTTCTACGCAAGACATAACATGAGTCAAGTTTATCCAATGGACTCAATTTATATTAACGACAATACTCTTTATCTCAATTATCTTAAGTTTAATATAATGATAATGCATATATATTAATTGTTATAATTATAGGTGTAATTATTTAAAAGTTAATAAATAATATGCTTTTATTTGTGTAATCGGGAACAAGCCTATTTGAAATGAGCGATTTTTGATAGTAAATAAACTGTATTCAGGAAGACTGCAGCAATTAATTGTTTATCTGATGGAGGCAGCATGATGTTATCAGTTAATCATCGACAGTCATCTTTTGAAATTGATGAAAAGCGCGCAGAGCAATTGCTTCTTGCTGACAATGACCATACTTTTTATATGAGTAAATGGGAGCGGCTTTTTGATGTGCTGCGATTCATTTTGGGTTTCGAAACGAAAAAAGATTTTTTAAGTAGAATGTATAATGATATCCATTCTCGCTATGGATTGTTTTTATCACCTTACCTTACCGATGAAAAAAAAGAATATAATAAAGAACGTAATGAGTTTTTGACCCTGAAAAATTTTTGTCCTCCGCACATGCATGAGCTTTTTAAGTGCAAGATAGAATTTTCAGACAGTGTGATGACAACAACTTATTTTATTGGAGATAAACCAGTCAGAACTCGACAACTAATTATTTTGCAGGATCCCAATGGGCGCTTTGATTTTTCGAGGCTCAATTTTGAAGATACTGAATTCGGTGAATCAAATTTTTCTAACGTTAATTTTAATGATGCTAATATGAAGAGAGCAACACTCATGGATTGCAAATTGAGCGGTGCTAGTTTTGTAAGGACAGATCTAACAGAAGCCAAGGGTTGTGCAGATTTTTCAGGATGTTATATGGAGTATGCCATATTGAATGGCGCACAGTTTGAAAATAGTTCATTCAAGAATGCCACTTTATTTTCCTGTGATGTTGCTGGTACGAATATGTCGGGGGTAAATTTTGAATACGCAACTATAGAGAGAGGTGACTTTAGTACTTGTATTTTAAAAAATATAGTGTTGCGTGAAGCGAAAATAATAAAAATGCATACGGGATCTATGCGGAAATTTTTCTTTGACGATACTCCTCCATTACAAGATTTAATCAGGGTTGATATATGTAAAGCAAAAGAACATATCCAGAAAATTTATCAAATCTTTGAAGATATCTCTGAAGATTCAATGCCTGAAATAAAAAAAATCCTCGCCAACGAACTGAGTACAAAAAATTGTATCTATGACCTTGCAAAATTAAAAAAGGATGTATCAGAAATTAATTGCTTAGCAAAATACTATACGTCTAACAGACCACCAGAGGGATTAAATGATATATTGCAAAATGATGATATAAATATATTTGATAACTTTATTTTGTCATTAATTACAGTTGATTGCTGTATCTCTTCTTCTTTTTTGTTTAATCTTAGTGAAGAGAGGGTTAATTATTATTTAGATCGCTTTACAGAACAACCTACATTAATGTTATCATTTAGTACTGCATATGTAATGATGACTGACCTGGCACTAAAAAGTAAAAATAATATATTGGCAGAAAAAGCATATAATATTTATAAAACATATTTACAACATAAGGATGTTAAACCTTATACTGAAGGAAATGATTATCCAGACTTCTCGGAATGGCGTAAACAACAAGATCATGATGATGCTTGGTACGTATTGTTTTCAGCACAGCAAAATAATCGTGCAATGCGTCTTTCATCTAATGCCTTAAATAAAATGTTGGATACCACTATTAAAAATAAGGACTGGGACCATTTTTATCTATATGCAGCACCAGAACAAGTGTGCTCGCTTGCAGATATTAATCTTAATACCGTATTGATGACCGAATTCCCAGTGTTTTCCTACCCATGGAAACGGTCACAACATAATATTTTATTAAAAAATTATCTCAAAATCCTTCAGCTTGGTGATCTATACGAACCATTTGTCACTGCATCACAAAGTTGTTGTTCTCAAACCAAAATGGATGGTATTGATGAACAAATAAAATTAAATGAAATTTTTGCGCCTCTTATGAAACTCATAGATAATTACTCATTGCAGGCGCAATCTATAGAAGGTGCGGGTTACGAAATGTTAAGTAAAAATAAAAAGATAAAACAAAAAAAGAATGTTAGCGAACTATTGAAGTATAAGTCTTGTTTAAATATTAAGGGAAACCATTATAAAGATTTAATGAAGGCTTGCAGAATGGAAAATGCAAATAAAACGGAACAAGCAATGCTTCTGATAAGTTTTGCTGTCGTGTTCGCAAGATATTCTTCAGCTTCAAGTTTAGGAACGGAATACAATTCTCCGCAAATCCTCAGAATTTACTCTGCTGCTCTTTTACTAAAAGCATATGAACTGGAAAACTCGATTGTTGAATCTGAAGCTCTGGATAACTGGTTAACGGTACTACTGGGATTAGGCTCTGGTTTAAATTGCACGGCTATTTTATCAAAAAATATAGCAGATTATACTCGTTCTCATCATATTGATAAATATTTAGATTCGGTGGCTCCCAAAGCATGGGGATTATAACATTATTAGAATAGTCATGGCACAAGAAACATCAAGAAGCAAAACTAAATTCCAGAAAGTGGAAAGATAAATGAGCTGCTAACAATGGGGTTGTGCCAAAAAAAGGTGACTATGGCCTTCTATAATTTAAAACGCCATAGTCACAGTCGTATTTTTCTGCCCCCGGCACAGGCGCTTAACCTAGTGCCTGTAATGCCTTTTCCAGTGCGTTATGCAGCAACTGGCGGTCATGACGATAAGGAATATCGCTGGCCTCCAGTACTTCCTGAATCACAATTCTGTTGTTAACTGCGGATACATCAGCTTTCGGTCCAACAACTACCGCATCAATCACTTTTTTACCAACATACTGCTCCATAATCGCCAGCTTATTTTCCAGCTTGAGATTTGCAGCAGGCAGGCTTAATTCTCGCCCCAAATTACCGATATACACCATCGGGGCAGGCGTTCGGCGTAATGCCTGAGCCATTTCCTTGAGCAGCAGAATGGGCATAAGACTAGTATAAAAACTCCCTGGCCCAATAATGATCAGATCCGCCTCATTAATCGCCAGCACCGCTTCACGTGTGGCAGGTACGTTGGGGGTTAAGAGTAGCTCCTGTATCGGCGCGGTGAGCTGGTCAATATTGACCTCGCCGTAAACTTCATGCCCCTGATCGTCAATCGCCATTAAATCAACAGGATGCTCCGACATCGGAATCAAATGTGCGTCCACTTTCAACAGATTGCGAATCAGATTAATCGCTTCAAGAGGCCGCACGCTAAGGTGATCCAGTGCCTTCAACATCAGGTTTCCAAGGTTGTGCCCGGAAAGTTCGCCATTACCGCCGAAACGATATTCAAACATTGCGGAAGCGACGCTGGGTTCCGTTATCAACTGGTTAAGGCAATTGCGCATATCGCCCCAGGCAATTCCACCTTCTGAGCGGCGAATACGCCCCGTTGAACCACCGTTATCCGTGGTGGTCACGATACCCGTTAAACGAGAACCCAAAGATGAAAGTGATGAGAGAACGCGTCCCAGTCCATGCCCTCCGCCGAGAGCAACGACACGATCAAGGTCAGCCAACGTACGATTGCGCATTATAGTTTCCTGGAGTCAGATTTTCCGCGTTACAGTAGCGCAAATTGCGGGGAAACAGCAATTAACCTGCCAATATTGAGGATACAAACTATTTTCTTCTACCTCTAAAGGACGATGTACGCTATGCATCCCTGATGATGTATATCAAAGTAAAACCGCTATTTTCCCTTATTCTGTAGTGAAATAGCACGATCATGACGCTATATATATGATTACATAGCGAAAGTGTGGATGGTAAAAATCCTGTTTACACGCTAGTATCGGCTTAACCACTAAACACTCTAGCCTCTGCACCTGGGTCAACTGATACGGTGCTTTGGCCGTGACAATGCTTACAAAGATTGCCACCAGGGCGAAGGAAGAAATGACTTCGCCTCCCGTATCTGGAAAGGTGTACATGGCTTCACAACTGACTGATGCATTTGCGCGTAAGTTTTACTACTTGCGCCTGTCGATTACCGATGTGTGTAACTTCCGTTGCACCTACTGCCTGCCGGATGGCTACAAACCGAGCTGCGTCACCAATAAAGGCTTTCTTACCGTCGATGAAATTCGCCGGGTTACGCGCGCCTTCGCCAGTCTGGGCACCGAAAAAGTCCGTCTGACGGGCGGAGAGCCGTCTTTGCGTCGTGACTTTACCGATATCATCGCCGCTGTGCGAGAAAACGACGCTATTCGCCAGATAGCGGTCACCACCAATGGTTACCGTCTGGAACGCGACGTGGCGAACTGGCGTGATGCTGGTCTTACTGGTATCAACGTGAGTGTCGATAGCCTCGACGCTCGCCAGTTTCATGCTATTACCGGACAGGATAAATTCAATCAGGTCATGGCAGGGATCGATGCTGCATTTGAGGCCGGTTTTGAGAAGGTCAAAGTCAATACCGTGCTGATGCGTGATGTTAATCATCACCAACTCGACACCTTTCTGAACTGGATCCAGCATCGCCCCATCCAGCTGCGTTTCATCGAACTGATGGAAACGGGCGAGGGCAGCGAGCTTTTCCGCAAGCATCATATCTCTGGGCAGGTTCTGCGTGACGAGCTACTGCGTCGCGGTTGGATCCACCAATTACGTCAACGCAGCGACGGTCCCGCGCAAGTCTTTTGTCATCCGGATTACGCCGGAGAAATTGGCCTTATCATGCCGTATGAAAAAGACTTCTGCGCCACTTGCAACCGCCTGCGCGTCTCCTCCATTGGTAAACTCCATCTCTGCCTGTTCGGTGAAGGCGGCGTTAACCTGCGCGATTTACTGGAAGACGATACCCAGCAACAGGCGCTGGAAGCACGTATTTCAGCGGCGCTGCGGGAGAAAAAACAGACCCATTTCCTGCATCAAAACAACACCGGTATTACGCAAAACTTATCGTACATTGGCGGCTAAAACGTCAAAAGGAGAGATCAGATGAGTCAGGTAAGCACTGAATTTATCCCGACCCGTATTGCTATTCTTACGGTTTCTAATCGTCGCGGTGAAGAAGACGATACCTCCGGTCACTATCTGCGCGATTCGGCGCAAGAAGCGGGCCATCACGTTGTCGATAAAGCCATTGTGAAAGAAAACCGCTACGCTATTCGCGCTCAGGTATCTGCGTGGATCGCCAGCGACGATGTACAAGTAGTGTTGATTACGGGTGGTACTGGCCTGACCGAAGGCGATCAGGCACCTGAAGCACTGCTGCCGCTGTTCGACCGTGAAGTTGAAGGTTTTGGTGAAGTGTTCCGGATGTTGTCGTTCGAAGAGATTGGCACCTCAACGTTGCAATCTCGTGCGGTAGCGGGCGTCGCTAACAAAACGCTAATTTTCGCCATGCCCGGTTCAACCAAAGCGTGCCGTACCGCCTGGGAAAATATCATCGCACCGCAGCTGGATGCCCGTACGCGTCCGTGTAATTTCCATCCACATTTGAAGAAATAAGTATGTCGCAACTGACCCATATCAACGCCGCTGGCGAAGCGCACATGGTGGATGTCTCCGCCAAAGCAGAAACCGTGCGTGAAGCGCGCGCCGAAGCCTTTGTCACCATGCGCAGCGAGACGCTGGCGATGATTATTGATGGTCGCCACCACAAAGGCGACGTATTTGCCACTGCGCGTATCGCCGGTATTCAGGCAGCAAAACGCACATGGGATTTGATCCCGCTGTGTCATCCGCTGATGCTCAGTAAAGTTGAAGTCAATTTGCAGGCCGAGCCGGAGCACAATCGGGTGCGTATAGAAACCTTATGCCGCCTGACCGGGAAAACCGGCGTTGAAATGGAAGCGTTAACCGCGGCCTCCGTGGCGGCGCTGACCATTTATGACATGTGCAAAGCGGTGCAAAAAGATATGGTAATTGGTCCGGTACGTTTGCTGGCGAAGAGCGGCGGCAAGTCAGGTGACTTTAAGGTGGAAGCGGATGATTAAAGTTCTTTTTTTCGCCCAGGTGCGCGAGTTGGTGGGAACAGATGCAAGCGAAGTGGCTGCGGATTTCCCAACCGTTGAAGCGTTACGCCAACATCTGGCTGCGCAGAGCGATCGCTGGGCGCTGGCGCTGGAAGATGGCAAATTGCTGGCTGCCGTCAACCAGACGCTGGTGAGTTTTGACCATCCGCTGACTGACGGCGACGAAGTTGCTTTCTTCCCGCCGGTGACCGGAGGTTAAAATGGCAGAAACCAAAATTGTTGTCGGCCCGCAGCCATTCAGCGTAGGAGAAGAGTATCCGTGGCTGGCGGAGCGTGATGAAGACGGTGCGGTAGTCACCTTTACCGGTAAGGTGCGCAACCATAACCTTGGCGACAGCGTCAAAGCATTAACCCTCGAACACTATCCGGGGATGACTGAAAAAGCACTGGCAGAAATTGTCGATGAAGCGCGTAACCGCTGGCCGCTGGGGCGCGTCACGGTGATTCACCGCATCGGGGAATTATGGCCGGGCGATGAAATCGTTTTTGTCGGTGTCACCAGTGCGCATCGCAGCAGTGCGTTTGAAGCCGGGCAGTTTATTATGGATTATCTCAAAACCCGCGCACCGTTCTGGAAGCGCGAAGCCACGCCGGAAGGCGACCGCTGGGTCGAAGCTCGGGAGAGCGATCAGCAGGCGGCAAAACGCTGGTAGTTTTTTGTTAGCCGGATTAGGCACCGCTGCGTCCGGCAATTTCACCGCTCAGTATATGCGTTTACGCTGCGTCGATGCACAGCCTCATCATTTTGCAGTATCCTTAAGATATTCCTTATATCTTCAGGAGATCGTCATGGACAGATTCCCACGTTCTGATTCAATTGTACAACCCCGGGCTGGCTTGCAAACTTATATGGCGCAAGTCTATGGCTGGATGACCGTTGGCTTGTTGCTGACCGCATTTGTTGCCTGGTATGCGGCTAATTCTGCGGCCGTGATGGAGCTATTGTTCACTAACCGTGTTTTTTTAATCGGTCTGATCATCGCGCAATTAGCACTGGTTATTGTGTTATCAGCGATGATTCAAAAGCTGAGCGCAGGTGTAACGACGATGCTCTTTATGCTTTATTCGGCGCTGACGGGTCTTACGCTTTCCAGTATTTTCATTGTCTATACTGCTGCTTCTATCGCCAGTACTTTCGTCGTTACTGCCGGGATGTTCGGCGCAATGAGCCTGTACGGTTACACCACGAAGCGCGATCTAAGTGGCTTTGGCAATATGCTGTTTATGGCGTTAATCGGCATTGTGCTGGCATCGCTGGTTAACTTCTGGCTGAAAAGCGAAGCATTGATGTGGGCAGTTACCTATATCGGCGTGATTGTCTTTGTCGGATTGACGGCATATGACACTCAGAAATTGAAAAATATGGGTGAGCAGATTGATACCCGCGACACGTCAAATCTGCGCAAATATTCCATTCTTGGCGCGTTAACCTTGTATCTGGACTTCATCAACTTGTTCCTGATGTTGTTGCGGATCTTCGGCAACCGCCGTTAATTCTTTTTCACCATCAATATCCCGGCCATGTGTCGGGATTTTTTTGTGCACAGAAAACCCCCAGCTAGGCTGGGGGTTCCGGAAAGCTTTCAGCTTTGAGCCAGTTATTAAAACC
>NZ_VNXM01000051.1:0-46684 GCF_009820205.1 Escherichia sp. HH26CH | reverse complement strand
GCGATCTGCGCCGTCCTGACATCGGCGATAAACGTGACGTTCCGGCTCTGGCTGCTGCTGTTAATGCTGGCAGTGACCGCACTGGTGCCTGCCGTCTGGCTGGTGGCAGAGATCTCCACCGTGCCGTCCAGCCCTGTGATGACAGTCGGAGCGACCGTTGCGCCGTTGCCTGCCAACACGCTGACCGTCTGCCCGGCAAGTGCATTCCCGAACGCATCGGTGACCCTCACTTGCAGCGTATTCGCCGTCGCGCCGTCTGCCACCGCGTTATCCTGGCTAACGACCAGATCCTCGATCTGCGCCGTGCTGACATCCGCAATAAACGTCACGTTCCGGCTCTGGCTGCTGTTGTTGACGCTGGCGGTGATCACACTGGTTCCGGCGGTCTGGCTGGTGACACTGATCTCCACCGTGCCATCCGGCTGCGTGGTGACCGTCGGAGCAGTCGTTGCGCCGTTGCCTGCCAACACGCTGACCGTCTGCCCGGCAAGTGCATTCCCGTTAGCATCGGTGACCTTCACCCGCAGCGTATTCGCCGTCGAACCGTCCGCCACCGAGTTATCCCGGGTGACCACCAGATCCGCGATCTGCGCCGTCCTGACATCGGCGATAAACGTGACGTTCCGGCTCTGGCTGCTGCTGTTAATGCTGGCAGTGACCGCACTGATTCCGGCGGTCTGGCTGGTGACAGAGATCTCCGCCGTGCCGTCCGGCTGCGTGGTGACCGTCGGAGTGACCGTTGCGCTGTTGTCTGCCGTCACGCTGACCGTCTGCCCGGCAAGCACATTACCGAACGCATCCGTCACCCTCACCCGTAGCGTGTTCGCCATTGCGCCGTCAGCCACGGCGTTATCCTGCGTCACCTCCAGACTCGCGATCTGCGCCGTCCTGACATCGGCGATAAACGTCACATCCCGGCTCTGGCTGCTGCTGTTGATGGTTGCAGTGACGGCACTGGTGCCCGCCGTCTGGCTGGTGACACTGATCTCCACTGTGCCGTCCGGCTCTGTAATCACCGTCGGAGCGACCGTTGCGCCGTTGTCCGCCAACACGCTGACCGTCTGCCCGCCCAGCGCATTACCGAACGCATCGGTGACCCTCGCCCGCAGCATATTCGCCATTGCACCGTCTGCCGCTGAGCCGTCTTGCGTCACCACCAGCTCCGCGACCTGCGCCGTGCTGACATCAGCAACGAAGTTCACCGTTTTACTATCACTGCTTTGATTGATCTTAGCCTCAACAGTGCTGGCATCCGCTACAGTACTACTCAGCACAACCTCCGCCATGCCATGCACATCCGTCCTGATGTCTGCACTCTGCCTTGCATTGGCAAATACAGCCGCCCCCTTCGTCACCGTAAAGGTGACAGTCTGCTCCGGCAGCACATTGCCAAACTGATCTTCCACCCGGACATTCACCGTATGTCGATCGCTGCCATTGGCCAGCACATCCAGGTTACCCGTTGTCACTTGCATCGAGACAATTTGTGCGCTGGCGGCATCGCCACTAATACTGTAAACATTTGAAGTCAGGGCGCTCGCCCAGCCGGACATCTGTAGCTGTGCTTTTAAACCGGTGCCAGGAAGTAAAGCGGTATACGTTGCGGTATAAATGCCTTTTTGATCTTCATTCCAGGTAATGCTTTCCGCTTTTGTATTTGGCAGCTGGATAGCCTGGCTGATAGCGTCTCGTTGCCCCCCGACCAGGTTTTCATAGCTATCCTTGAGCGTTACCGTAACTTTAATTGCACCGCCTGCGGTATAGGTCGTTTTGTCGGTAACGATAGAGGAATAAGCCAGCACAGCTCCGCTTTCGCGGATGACATACGCATCGGATTGCTGCGCGCTACTCCATGTCGATAGTTTCAGCGTGGCGTAATGGCGATCGCCAGCAATCTTCGCGGTTCGGGTGGTGGTGTAAACGCCATCAGACTCTTCGCTCCAGTTACCCGTTTCATTTTTATCTGTACCGCTCACCTCGACCACGCCGCTACCTGCCAGCAGCGAAGCCATCCCTTTCACCAGGTTTTTCTGCTCATCCATAAGGGTAACTGACACTTTTATCTTGCCACCCGCGGTGTATGACACATCGTCCGTCTTGATGGTGGAGGTCAGCTGCGAGATATCGCCAGTAATAAAGCTCACTTCCACAGACTGACTACTGCCATTGATCTCGGCCTTGATAAGACTGTTTACCGCCTGGTCACTGGCAAGGTTAACGCTGGCAATCCCGTCTTTATCTGTCGTCACAATACCGCCATTTGGATCGGCAAAAACCGCCGCACCATTCACGACCGTGAAGGTAACATTTTGTCCCTGCAGTAAATTTTGATGCACGTCCCTGACCGTCACAGCGACGGTATTGTGATCGCGTCTGGCAACTGCGTTATTCGCGGTGATCTGCATCGCTGCGATTTTGGCGGTATCTTTATCACCCGCAATACTGAACGCATCCGAATGCTTGGTTTGCCAGCCGGGCATCGTCAGCTGGGCCGTTAATTTGTCGCCAATGAGATGGGCCGTATAGTTTGCTTTGTAAACTCCCTCACTTTCTTCCGTCCAGGCACTAACAGCATCAGTCTTCGTGTTGTCTACTTTAACAGCCTGTTTAAGAAGTTCTTTTCTTCCGGTAACCCCGTTGCCATTCTCATCTTTCAGGGTCACTTTTACGCCTATCGGCTTACCCGCGACGTAATTATTCTGGTCTGTTTCAATCATGGAGTCCGCTCGGGATGCCATATTAGCCACAATGGCAATCAGCGCTGGTGTTTTAGCAACATCGTCGCCGTTAAATTGTGGCATCAGCGATAACGCGCCAGACGTCTTCCCGGCGGTAACTATTTGGGTATAGGTTCCGTTACCGTTGTCTTTCCATTCGCTTAAGGCGAAATCCTGCAAACCTTTTGCCTGTGTTTTTAACGTCATACCGGGGATCGGCTTGCCGCTGGAATCTCGCGCGATATAGGTCAGCGTTGAGGTTGATTTTCCATCAGCAAGCAGGATTTGCAGATCGACAGAAAGCGTTGAATCGGCGAGGCTTAGTGTGGGTTTTTCCACGACCACCATACTTTCTTCACGCCGTGAGAAATTTCCTTTCGAATCTTCCGCTGTAACCGCTATCGGGTAAGTGTTGTCGGTTTCAGGCATTGCCGTGAATCGGTAGGGAGGAATAGTGACCTGAATATCCTTGCCGGAAACAGCAACTTTCCCGCCCGCAGATTGCAAGGAAGCGGCTTCGATGTCATAACCTTTCAGCGCGTATTTGGTTTGTAAGGAAGAAACCAGCGATTTAACCTCGCCCGGCTTGCCTTTCAGCGGATCGGTCAGCGTCAGCCGCACCAGTTCTTTCTTGCGATATTCGAGGACAATATTGTTATTACGATCGACCAGGTCATAGCGACTGCCTACAAGGCTACGCCGTGCTGCTACTTCAGCCGGATCGAGCTGTTTTTGCAGTGATTGACCGGGTTGCAGCGTCAGCTCCATACCAATTCGGGTGTCGTTCTCTCCCTGTTTTCCCTGCCGTTGCTCGGCACTAAAGGAGATCAGGGGAACGGGGGTGTAACTCAAACCTGCGGTAATCGCGTGAGGATCATTTTGTCGCTCGTCTTTACCAAACAGCGCCACTTCATCGCCATAATATTGTTCATAGACCAACTTGCCGCCCAGCTGCGGCCAGGCCGGTAACCAGCCTTCGGCGCGAAGATCCCACCCGTTCGCCGGACGTGCTTCATAGTCATTGTCGAGTTCCGGTGCACTACGCCAGTTACTGAGGCGCAGATAACCGTTGCCGCTCAGTTTCAGGTAATCGCGCCAGTATTCAACGCCCATCCCGGTTCGGGTGTGATAGCGGCTCAGGTCATGATCGATAAACAGGTTTATGCCCGACATCCAGCTCGGAGTGAAATAACGCCAGCCGATACCGTGGTTCGTTTGAGTGCGATCATCCGTACGGTGGAGTGCATGCTGGCTGAAGACCAGGTTATCTGGCGTTTCGTACCAGGGATGGAGAAATTCAAATGAAGAGCTTTTAAGGCTGAAATCTTCATCAACACCCAGAGATACCCGGGCAGTTCCCCAGCGGCTGAGCCAGTCTGTCGCCTGCGCAGACACAGAAGAAGCCACCCAGCCACGCGCCATACTCGCAGCCTGTTCGCTGTCCATATCGCGCGCTAAAAGTGTCCCACTTTGTTGCGCCACTTCCGCGACCTGCATTTGTGGATCTTTACCGTCGCGCTCCATCTGCATTGCTTTCAGAGTGCGCGCTTCAGGGCTGTTACTGTTGATGAGTGGTACATCTATCTCATCGCCCTGACGCACATTGTCAAAGCCCCGCGCAAAGGTACGGAACTGATTCAGGCGACGTAATTCATCAACGGTAATACCAAAGCGTGCCGCGACCGTTGGTGGCGATTCCAACGCCCCCAGGGTGTATGGAATAGTTTTAACGTTCGACAGGATCAGTGACGCGGCAGTATCCGAATGCGCAGGGTTAACATGCGTAGGGGCAGCAGCCATAACAGGGAAAATAGTTTGTGTTATCAGGCAAATACCGGCGGTCAGACGACGTAAACGATCCCCCAATCCACATATGGTTTTATCACCCCGACGATCGCCATTCCCATGCGCTTTCCCTGCCATTTGTCATCCCTGTCGCTATGCGTTCAGATTAAATGACCTTTCTTTAACATGAGGGAAAATGATGATTCATGATTAGCAAATGATGAATACAGGCGGAAGAATGGAAATAACAACAAGATAAGAACAATGCCTGATCAATGGTTATCAGGGGAAGAACAGGAGAGTGTTCCCACCACAGCAGTAACCCCTCCTGTAAATACGTTACTTCATTTTCACCTTTGCGGTGACTAACAGCGCGGTAAGCAACATCAATGTGCCGGACAACATCAGCGGCGAAGTCAGACCAATATTATCCAACGCATAACCGCCGATTGCTGCGCCACAAGTATTAGCAAGCTGAATAACCGCCACTTGAATAGACCCGGCTTTTTCTGCCTGATCGGCCAGTGAGCGAGTGATCCACGTTGACCAGCCAACGGGAATTAAAGCAAAAGTCAGCCCCCAGATAATCGCAACGCCGGTCGCCACGATTTTATCGCTTCCCCACAACGTCAGCACCAACGCACTCAGAGCCAGCATTAACGGCGCACCTGCTAAGGCCAGTTTTACCGAATGTTTAAGAATGAACGACGAAAGCGACGTGCCGATAAAGCTGGCGATACCAAAACTCAACAGCACCAGCGTTAAGCCATCCACGCTGAATCCCGCCAGGTTCATATACACCGGGCGAATATACGTGAAGAAAGCAAACTGCCCGGCGAAAGACATGAAGATGGCGATCATCCCGGCCATCACGCCCGAACGCTGTAATAAGCGGAAAGTATTTTGCTTCTGATGCGAGGGTTCGCCAGGCAGCGAAGGCAATGATTTGATAATCCAGATAATACACAGCACGCCCATCACCGCCGCCGCATTAAAGACATTGCGCCAACCGATAAGCTCACCTAAAAAGCTACCCAACGGTGCGGCTATCACCAGCGCAATAGAAACCGCGCCGAAGATCACCGACAGCGCCTTCGGCACCTTACGCGCTGGTACCAGACGCATGGTCAGCGACGCCGACATCGCCCAGAACCCGCCGAGTGCCAACCCCAGACAGGCACGACCGATTAAAAGCAAATTGAATGAGTTGGCAAAGGAAACCAGCAAGCAGGAGAGCGTCAGCAAAACGGCAAACAAAATAACAACGTAGCGGCGGTCAGTGGCCTGAATTGTCTGGGTAATAAACAAACTGGCAAACATTGCCACAAAAGCGGTCACGGTCACCGATTGCCCGGCAACCCCTTCCGAAATACCTAAATCCTGGGCCATTGGCGTCAACAAACTGACGGGCAAAAACTCAACGATAATCAGGCAGGCGACGCAAAACGCTACCGAGAAAACGGCGGACCAGTTCGGTCGGATGATGGCATCCGCGCCGCGGTTTTCGGCAATAAATTCACTCATGGTGTTACCCGTGGCATGTTTCAGAGGAAAAGCTGACCACTTTAACACTGAAATGTGTGACACATTTAACGTTTTTGCAACTTTTACGGTGTTGTGGGAAAAGTTCGAGGCTGCTCGAAGAAATAAAAATCATAGGGCAAGCTGATATGCATTTTCGCGATTGGGTTGGGAATAAGGGATAAAGTATTGCACTTGGTGATATACTTTAATAACAGGACCTCAACGATATGCGCGTATTTAAAACCAAATGGTTTGCAAGGGGAGCCAGGTCTCATGCAATAACAGATGAAGAGTTGTGCCGGGCCATTTTAGAAACGGAGCAAGGTAAAGCTGATGCACTTGGTGGTGGCGTTTTTAAAAAGCGCCTTCACCAAAATCGTGAGCGTGCAATTATTCTGGCAAAAGGGGGAAGCAATTGGTTTTACACGTTTTTATATGCAAAACAGGATATGTCGAACATCAATAGTCAGGAACTGGCTGGGTTTCGTGAACTTGCAAAGCATTATGCCTTCCTGACGAAAGCCCAACTAACAGCAATGATTAACACTAAAGAACTGACAGAGATCTGCTATGACTGCAAAAACTAAATTTAAAAGTCCTGCATTTGAGGCTATTCACAGCGCAGCGGCTGGATTGTCCAGCGTCGATGCTATTTCTGCCGAAACGATGCGTACTTTTGACAAAGCCTGCCTGACCAGCGTGCAAGACTTACAACCTGTTGAGATAAAAGCACTGCGGGAAAAATTAAAAGTGAGTCAGCCCGTCTTCGCTCACTATCTCAATACCAGCGTTTCAACTGTACAAAAATGGGAAAGTGGCGCTAAACGCCCCAATGGCATTTCATTAAAACTGCTCAGCATTGTGCAAAAACACGGGCTGGAGGTGCTGCTGTAAATAGAACGTAGATAATGCGTTCACCTACTGTCAGTTCCGATGCCGGATGCGGCGTGCACGCCTTATCCACCCACCAGCTCAGGCGCGGTCTGTAGGCTAATAAGACGAAACGGTTTTAATGCAGCCAGTGAACGCCCTCAGCAGGCTGAAAGAATGCGTTATAGCGCATCTGAAAAGCATTAATATCCTGCATTTCAGGTTCGGTTTCGCGCAGAAAACCCAGCGCCAGCCTGACCTGAGCATCGGTAATCGGCGCGGCAAGACGGGCTTTTTGTAAAATCCGATGCCATTGCAGCAGGTTCTGTTCGCTTCCATCGACAATGACAATTTGCCAGATGAGCAACACCTGCGCGGCGTTTTGCAGGTGCGACTCATCCGGGCGATGCAAATAACGTAAAAATTCGTCACCGGCTGACTTTCCCATTTGATCGACCATCGACTCCACGGGTACGACATCGATATTCAGCCGATCGCTGAGACGGCGAATCGCTTTTCTGGCCCCGGATGTCAGCACCCGAAAACCAATTACAAACACTACAGCCAGCGTGGCGAGCATTATCCAGATCATGAGTTCTCCTGCGTAATCAGAACTCATGATATCTGGAAACCCTCGCCAGTTACTAATCCACCAGAATAATCTTCAGTGCAAACAGAGCAGCGACCACCACCACACACAGGTTCAGATCGCGCCAGCGCCCGGTGCACACTTTCATGATGCAGTACGACATAAAGCCGAGTGCAATCCCTTCGGTGATCGAGAAAGTAAAGGGCATCATCACCGTGGTAATAAATGCAGGTACTGATTCGGTAAAATCATCCCAGTTAACGCGCGCCAGGCTTGAGGTCATCAGCACGCCAACAAAGATTAACGCTCCGGCGGTGGCGTAAGGAGGGACCATTGCCACCAGCGGCGAGAAAAACATAACTAACAGGAACATAACGCCGACCACGACAGCCGTTAGCCCCGTGCGACCACCGACTGCCACACCAGAAGTACTTTCAATATAGGCAGTAACAGACGAGGTACCGATAAATGCGCCTGCCACCGAACTGACGCTATCAACATACAGCGCCTTATTCATATTGGGGAATTTACCGTTACTATCTATTAAGCCAGCTTTATCAGTTACACCGATTAATGTTCCTGATGAATCAAATAGGTTGATCAGCATAAAGGAGAAAATGATACCAGCGAGTTCAAGTGATAATGCGCCACTCAAATCCACTTCACCAATGACGCCGCTAATATCAGGCGGAATGGAATAGACGCCGCTAAATTGAACATCACCGAAAAATAATCCACAGCAAGACGTCACCACAATAGAGACCAGCACCGCGGCATGAAAATGACGAGATGACAACACGGTTATAATAAAAAACCCTAATATACCTAACAACACACCGTGAGAACTTAAATCACCAATCATCACCAGGGTGTCTTTATTGGCGACAATAACACCAGTATTTTTTAACCCCATTAAGGCGATAAATAATCCGATTCCGCTAGTGATACCAATACGTAAACTTAATGGAATGTTGGAGATCATCCAGTACCGGATGCGAAACAGCGTGAGCAAAAATAGCCCAATTGCGCCCCAGAATATTGCGCCCATCCCGGTCTGCCAGGAGATACCCATCGCCCCCACGACCACGAACGCAAAGAAGGCGTTCAGTCCCATTGCCGGAGCCAGCGCCACGGGTAAGTTAGCAAATATCCCCATCGCAATACTGCCGATACCGGCAATCAAACAGGTGGTAACAAACACCACTTTCGGGTCCATTTGTGCCGCGCCGAGGATTTGCGGGTTCACAAAAACGATGTACACCATGGTTAAAAAAGTGGTCATCCCCGCAATCAATTCTGTGCGGACGGTGGTCCCATGCTGAGGTAGTTTAAATAATCGCGAAAGCGTCCCTGATTCATTACTCACGTAATCGGTATTGTCATTATTCATTTTTTTGTCCATTGGAGGAGATTTAATCCCTTGCTTTTGTAAAACAAATGACAACAACGGTTCAGTGATAATTATCACATTTCAATTGCGCATTAATGGATATTCTTTAATAATCTCGCGACGTTTCTTTATGATAAATAATAATCAAATTGATAAAATCAAAATGAGAAAAATATGAATAATTCCATTAACCATAAATTTCATCACATTAGCCGGGTTGAATACCAGGAATTGTTAGCCGTTTCCCGTGGCGACGCTGTTGCCGATTATATTATTGATAATGTCTCTATTCTCGATCTGATCAATGGTGGAGAAATTTCCGGGCCAATTGTGATTAAAGGACGTCACATTGCCGGTGTTGGCGCAGAATATGCTGACGCTCCGGCTTTGCAGCGGATTGATGCACGCGGCGCAACGGCGGTGCCAGGGTTTATTGATGCTCACCTGCATATTGAATCCAGCATGATGACGCCGGTTACTTTTGAAACCGCCACCCTGCCGCGCGGCCTGACGACTGTTATTTGCGACCCCCATGAAATCGTCAACGTGATGGGCGAAGCCGGATTCGCCTGGTTTGCCCGCTGTGCCGAACAGGCAAGGCAAAACCAGTATTTGCAGGTCAGTTCTTGCGTACCTGCCCTGGAAGGCTGCGATGTTAACGGTGCCAGTTTTACACTTGAACAGATGCTCGCCTGGCGTGACCATCCGCAGGTTACCGGCCTTGCTGAAATGATGGATTACCCTGGCGTAATTAGCGGACAGAATGCGCTGCTCGATAAACTGGACGCATTTCGCCACCTGACGCTGGACGGTCACTGCCCGGGTTTGAGCGGTAAAGAACTTAATGCCTATATTGCTGCGGGTATTGAAAACTGCCACGAAAGTTATCTGCTGGAAGAAGGTCGCCGGAAGTTACAACTCGGCATGTCGTTGATGATCCGCGAAGGGTCCGCTGCCCGCAATCTCAACGCACTGGCACCGTTGATCAACGAATTTAACAGCCCGCAATGTATGCTCTGCACCGATGACCGTAACCCGTGGGAGATCGCCCATGAAGGACATATCGATGCCTTAATTCGTCGCCTGATCGAACAACACAATGTGCCGCTGCATGTGGCATATCGCGTCGCCAGCTGGTCGACAGCACGCCATTTTGGTCTGAATCATCTCGGCTTACTGGCACCCGGCAAGCAGGCGGATATCGTCCTGTTGAGCGATGCGCGTAAGGTCACGGTGCAGCAGGTACTGGTGAAAGGCGAACCGATTGATGCACAAACCTTACAAGCGGAAGAGTCAGCGAGACTGGCACAATCCGCTCCGCCGTATGGCAATACCATTGCCCGCCAGCCAGTTTCCGCCAGCGACTTTGCCCTGCAATTTACGCCTGGAAAACGCTATCGGGTCATTGACGTCATCCATAACGAATTGATTACGCACTCCCGCTCTAGCGTCTACAGCGAAAATGGTTTTGATCGCGATGATGTGTGCTTTATTGCCGTACTTGAGCGTTACGGGAAAAGACTGGCTCCAGCCTGTGGTTTGCTCGGCGGTTTTGGCCTGAATGAAGGCGCGCTGGCTGCGACGGTCAGCCATGACAGCCATAATATTGTGGTGATCGGTCGTAGTGCCGAAGAGATGGCGCTGGCGGTCAATCAGGTGATTCAGGATGGCGGCGGACTATGCGTAGTACGTAACGGCCAGGTACAAAGTCATCTGCCGTTGCCCATTGCCGGGCTAATGAGCACCGACACGGCGCAGTCACTGGCGGAGCAAATTGACGCCTTGAAAGCCGCCGCCCGTGAATGTGGTCCGTTACCGGATGAGCCGTTTATTCAGATGGCGTTTCTTTCCCTGCCAGTGATCCCCGCGCTGAAACTAACCAGTCAGGGGCTGTTTGATGGCGAGAAGTTTGCCTTCACCACGCTGGAAGTCACGGAATAATAAAAAAAAGCCCGGCGTCATGCCGGGCAAAAGTCACCAGTTACGTTTATGCCACTGTCAACTGCTGAATTTTTTTCTCGCGGCGGATTTTGCGTTCTTCCATCACCGCCACTATCGCCATCAGGCAGATACAACCAATCGCGGCGATATCCAGTGCGGCAAAGGTGCCTGCCCAGCCGGTAAGGCCGAATACCGGCGTCCCATCGGCAATCATCCCCAGCCCTAACTTGGCAAAGCTGTCACCAATCAGGTAAGCGAAGGTGCCTTTAATACCATCGGCAGCGCCAATGGCTTTTTTAGGTACAAAGCCAACAGCAGCCACACCAATCAACAATTGCGGGCCAAAGACCAGGAAACCTAACGCAAAGAGAGAAGCCAGGTAGATATATTCGTTGCTGGCATGTTGATACACACCGAGCGTGGCGATAATCAGCGCCAGCGCGATGCAGGCCACCAGGCCACGGCGACCGTTCGCCAGGTCAGAGAGCCAGCCCCACAACAGCGTACCCACCAGCGCACCAGCTTCAAACAGCGTAAAGCCCTGAATCGCCACCGCTTTAGAGAGTTTCAGTTCCTGGAACGCATACACGGTTGACCACTGGTCGATACCAATACGCACCACATAGAGGAAAATGTTGGCGAAGCACAGCAGCCAGATCACTTTGTTTTTCAGCACATACTCAACAAAGATCTGCCACTTGGTCATATCGGTAGATTCTGTCTCTTTGTCCTCTTCGCTGATCTCTTCGCCGAACAGTTCTTCAGCTTTGCCGAGGCCATAAGATTCCGGGGAGTCGCTGCCGTAACGCAGGCCGATAAAACCGACAATCAACGCGATGATGGACGGGAAGATAAACATGCCGATCACATGGCCGTCAAACAGGTAATTTGCGCCGAACAGCGCCACACCTGCCGCGCCCGCACCGCCAAGATTGTGAGAAATATTCCAGAAACCGAGGAACGTCCCGCGCTTACGACGCGGCGTCCATTTGGTGATGGTGGAGTAACTGCACGATCCCCCGGTACTCTGGAAAAAGCCGCTTAAGGCGTAGAAGGCAATCATCAGGAACAGACTAACCGAGCCGCTGCCCATACTGGCACTGAAGCCCAACATACAAATGGCAGACAAGATCAGCATGAACGGCAGGAATTGTTTGGTGTTTTTGCCGTCGGCGTAATAGGAAACCAGTGTTTTACCCACACCATAAGTGATGGAGAAGCCCAGGCCGATCATCCCCAGCTGCGTCATGCTCAAGCCGTAGGTCGAGATCATGTCGTTCTGCGCGATGTTAAAGTTCTTGCGAATCAGGTACATCGTCAGGTAGCCGATAAAGACCACCAGGTAGGATTGCATGAACGGTTTGAACCACATTTTGCGCCGCACTTCGAGCGGAAGATCCAGGGTCGGCTTGCGAACCTGGTTTAAGAAAGCCAGCATGGGTTACTCCTGAAATGAATACCTGCGTGAGGTATGCATTGTAAAAATCAGCAGCAAATCAGGCCTGAGATAGCGTCCAGGCAAAACCTGGAAAATTTCTTAGTTTTGCCGGATATGAAGTGAAAAAGTGAGATGCATCACGCTTCGCGCGGTGTCTGGGCATTCAAAAAGGGCAGTAACAGCAGTGCGGAAATCCCGGCGGCAATGGCGATAACCACAAAAAAACCGCTCCAGTGCCAGGTATCGAGTACTTTCGCCAGCGGCCAACCAGCAAGCGACGCCCCCAGATAAGCAAACAAGCCGACAAACCCCGTTGCCGCCCCTGCCGCCTCCTTGTGGGAACACTCTGCTGCCGCCATGCCGATTAACATCTGCGGGCCAAAGACAAAAAAACCAATGGTGAAGAAGCAGCTTGCCTGCATCACGTAGCTGGCAAATGGCATCAGCCATAGCGAGCCGACGGACAGCAAAATCCCGGCGGCGAAAATTAAATTCATCGGCCCGCGGTTGCCGTTAAAGAGTTTGTCCGAGCCCCAACCCGCTACCAGCGCACCGATAAATCCGCCCAGTTCAAACATTGTCACTGCCGTATTCGCCGTGACCAGATCGACGCCCAGCGTCTCGGACATATACAAATTGCCCCAGTCGTTGATCGCCGCCCGGACCACATAGACCAGCACATAGCAAAACGAAAGCAGCCAGATATACGGATTCAGCAACACATACTTGGTGAGGATCTCTTTACGTGTCAGCCCTGCCCCTTCTTGTTGTTGAGCAATCTCCAGCGCGTCGTGCCGCCATTCACCGACCGCCGGTAAACCTAACGCCTGCGGGCGATCGCGCAGCCGCCAGCAGAGAATAATCCCCACGACTATCGCCATACAACCGGCAATCATCATCCCGGCACGCCAGCCGTAATGCAGCGCGCTCGCTGCCATCACAATGGGAATGAGTGCGCCGCCGACGTTATGCGCCGTGTTCCATAATGCCCACCAACCCCCGCGCTCAGTACGTGAATACCAGGTGGTTAACAGACGCGCACACACCGGTGAACCCCAGCCCTGGAAAAAGGCGTTCAGCCCCCATAGCATGGCAAACGCCCACAGCGACGTCGAGAAACCAAACAGAATGTTGATAATGCCCGTAGCGATAAGCCCAATCCCCATAAAATACCGGGCATTTGAGCGGTCGCTGACAATGCCGGAGACAAACTTCGACACGCCGTAGGTAATGTAAAACAGAGTTGCTAACAGGCCGATATCGCTACGGCTGAGCACACCGTTGGCAAGAATTTCTGGTACGGCGGCGTTAAAACTTTTACGCGTAAAGTAAAACAGTGCGTAACCCAGCCAGATGGTCAGCAGAATATGGCGACGCCAGTAACGGTAACGGGCATCAATTTCTTGTTTATCGCTAATCAACGGCGCGTCAGCTGGCGCTTTCAGAAACGGCAACATCATCAAGCCTTAGACATAACGTTGAGGTAGAGAAACACTGACACGCGTGCCGTGCAAACAGGAGATGGTCAAGGTGCCACCCAGCGCCGTTACTCGCTCGCGCATTCCGGTGAGGCCAAAACCGTGTTGCCCGGAACCCGGCGGTAAACCGCTACCATCGTCTTCAATCACCAGCATCAACCGTTCGTCCTGCTGCCAGCCTTGCAACGTGACCGCACTGGCATCGGCATGTTTCACAATGTTGTTCAACCCTTCCTGGCAGACGCGAAACAGCGTCACGCGCTGGTTTTCGCTTAACGCTGATTCATCGATTCGCCATTCGAGATGGCTGACAATACCGCGCCCTTCCAGCTCCATTTCCCGCATCAGTGAGCGGATGGCCTGCTCCAGAGTGAGATCATCCAGCTGGCGCGGACGTAACCGCCCTAACAAGCGGCGCACCGCGTCGTAAACGCCCAGGGATAACTGTTCGATGAGCTGCCCGCTCTGTTTCACGCGGGCGTTATCCGCCGCGAGCCGCTGGACAATGCCCGCTTGCGTACGAATGGCGGTGATGGTCTGACCGATATCATCGTGTAATTCACGCGCCACATCACGACGCACACTCTCTTCGGTTTCCAGCAAACGTTCAGCCAGATGCTGATTGCGCGCCAGTTCCTTTTGTAGCGACTGGTTAAGTTCACGCAAGCGCTGTATGCCAGCACCAAGCAACAACCCAGTCAGACTTTGCACCAGCAGGGAGAGCAATAAATCGACCGGATGGTCACGCCAGGTTTGACTGGCGATCAGCGCGATGGCGTTCATCAACGTCGCAATCAGCGCCCCTTGCCAGCCATAGTGCCATGCCAGCGCGATAATCGGCAGCGCCAGGCAGAAGGGAGTGAAGCGCGACAGTTCATCCGGCAATCCCAACTGGAGCCAGAGACTGATAACAAACAGCAGCAAGTACCAGACCAGATGCCGCCCGCGCCAGTTGATTGGCTGAGAAACCAATGACGGACCGAGCGGCAGCCAGGTGTTATTGGCGAGATAGTGCCAGAACACCAGACATATCGGGGCCAGCGTCAGGCCGCCAGTTAAAGTTAACAGCAGCGCATTCCACGACTCTTTGCCATACCAAAGCCAGGGCAGCGACTGCAACAACGCCGCCGCCGTCAGCGCCGCACCCTGTAACAGCAGAGTGCGCCAGTCGCGTTGATGGCGATAGCGTGAGATCAGCGCCACGGGCAGTAACGTCAGTAAACTACCGATCATCAATAAGGAGAAATGGCTTAAACCAACCGCCTGCATTAACCAATAAATCAGCAGCCATTCCGCGCCCAGCAGCACTGGCCAGTATCCGCGTGGGCATTGCAACATTAGCCCAAGTCGAAGACCAAACGGAAATAACAGCACCGCCATATCAGGGCGCTCAACCAGATGCAGGCTGATACTCCACAGGCAAAACCACGCGGCAGAGAAGATAAAAAAGCAGGCAATAACAGTAATTAAGCGGGAGAACAACGTCTTCATCACCAGCCATCAAACATGCGGCGCGCCAGTTCCACGTCGTTACTGACGCCCAGTTTTTCCATCAGGTTGGCGCGATGGACGTGTACCGTTTTCGGCGACAAGCCCAGTTCGGCGGCAATCTCTTTCACCGCCATTCCTTGCGCCAGTTTTTCCGCCACCTGGCGTTCACGTTTGGTCAGCGGGTCCTGGCGACCGGATGCCAGTTTAATGGCAATATCCGGTGTCAAATAACATCCCCCCGTAGCAACCGTATGCACCGCTGCAATCAGTTCATCCGGGCTACAGCGTTTGGAGAGAAAGCCGCGCGCCCCCGCGTTAAGCGCCTGCTCAACCAGTGCCGGACTGTCATGAACGGAGAGCATAATTGTCGCCATACCTTTCGGCAGCTGGCTTAGCAGCTCCAGACCGGAGATATCGGGCATGGAGATATCGCAAATACACACCTGCACACCGCGCCCCGGCAGCCCCGCCAGTGCCTCGCGCCCCGAACCAAACTCGGCAACTACCTGCAAATCAGGTTCCAGCCCCAGCAGCTGCGCAAAGCCGGAGCGGACGATAAGGTGATCGTCTATAAGGGCAATGGTGATCATGATTGGGTCCTGGCGGATAAAAAACGCGCATACCTTAACGATAAGCGCGATGTTGTTCAAGTTGGATATGGGGTATGTATTGGCTTAATGATGTTGAGCTTATCGTCAAAACGCTTACCTGAAAGGTAAGCGTTTGGTGCGTGTTATTGAGAAAAAGCGAATTATTTGTAGGTTGCAATTGCAATATTGCCTGAAAAATTTCTCCTCCTGTTGCGGAAATCGTTTTCAGGTAACAAAGAGTCATCCAGAAACCTATAATCTTCAGCGGAACGCTCATTAAGAGAATCATCAACTGAGTCGTTATGAATATAATCCTCACCGTATGTTCGATAAATGAAATTAGCTATATTAAAATCGTTACCAACTTCATTTATTTCGGCCTTTACAATATAATGAGTTTGTGTGAATGTATGCTGTGAAAAATCAGCAACAAGCAAATTTGTTTTTCCCAGCAAAGCACAAAACCCTGGGTTATTATCAAGCCCGGCAGAAACAGAATCGTTTGCCTGTATTGCATTAATATCCCCCCTATCAAGCGCGACAGGAAATGCCTGTGAACAAGCATAATACAGGTTACCTATTCCTGAAATACTGGAGAGGCAAGAAATAATATCTTCTCTGGTTTTTTTCTCAACACCATCGTTCTGTAGAGAGTTTCTCACAATATTACATTCATCTGACGTAAATACAATTTTACTAAAAAGTTTTTCGAAATCTTTATATTTTCTAACACCTCCA
This sequence comes from Escherichia sp. HH26CH, assembly GCF_009820205.1. Classification (NCBI taxonomy): domain Bacteria; kingdom Pseudomonadati; phylum Pseudomonadota; class Gammaproteobacteria; order Enterobacterales; family Enterobacteriaceae; genus Escherichia; species Escherichia sp. HH26CH. The sequence continues at coordinate 30,133 of NZ_VNXM01000051.1, read as the reverse complement.
TGACCAGACAAAGCCATGGTTTTATCCCTCAGAAATTCATGGATTGTGCTATTTATTTTAACTCCACAACATGAAATAATTGAGCTACCCTCTCCAACGTGTCTTGATGCATCAGCAAGAAGTGAACTAAACTCTCCCTCCCGAACATCTAGTTTTTTTATGTCTGATTTATAACTACAATCATCTGGAATTAATTTATCTGGAGTTAATTGAGTTTGTTCATTTAACGCTTTTTTTAATTGGCGCTCAGCATCAGTAACTCCAAAACTGCGTTTATTTTCAGAATTATTATTAACAACTTCTATCTTAAGAGCATTTGCAGCAACTGTTACTTTTGAGAGTTGATGCTTTTCCAATACATCGTGCTCTGATAATAACCCTATAAACTCTTTCACATTTCGACCACTAAAATCTCTGTCTCTACTCTGTTTTTTCAAACTGTTGCCTTTTGACTCACGATACACATCAGTGACTTTAAACTTATCACTGCCGGTCTGCTCAATTTTTATATAGCTATCCATGCCTGTGGTAGCGATCCATGTCTTATAATTCGCATTCGCTGATTCAGGCGTAACATGAAAATAAGAAACCAATTTACCACTGATATCATGCCGATAGATATGAAAAGAATCTAAAATGTATAATAATATATTTCGGAAAACTTCACGAAAAGTGGCATCTTTAGATAATGTTCTACAATTATCGAGCAGGCCGCTTTGCTCCATCGCATCGAATGCAGCAATATTACCCTCGATACTATCTCTTAGACTCTGGCTCAGGCCCTGACTCTGAGTTTGACTCTGAAACTGGCTATTATCATTCTCTGTTTCCGTTGGATATGTATAACTCGTCACACTAACCATAGTAACCTCGCAATATGACACTTTGCATATTTTGACATTGTTAGAAATATCAATGGATAGCATGATAAATATTTCAATGCCAACCGCTATATTTCATTTATTTCAATAATAAGACTATAGTGCCATTAATTATTATCGATTTTCCCAATGCAATTGCATCACTAACACCACTTATTCACTATCAAAAATCGCTCATTTTTCAAAAATGAATGTTTACACATAGACGCTTAAGAATACACGTTCACCTTAATGGTAAACGCGATTTATCAAGAAAAATCATAAATCAGAAGTTGTTGCGGCAGCGGAAAATGTAAAAGCGACTTTATCTATTTTGGAGTTTTCTTTGTCGACCCTACCGGTAGTAAAATAACGAGCACACTGAAGCTTAACTTCATTTTCAATTTTATTAACCGCCATCAAATATATCTTCTGACTAAACCCATTCATAGTAAAATCCATTTCATTAAGATACTTTCCAGACCCAAAAAAAGCATTTCCTGATTTTTTTAAATGCAATGTTAATGAAGTGGCACCATCCAAACTCTTTGAGAGTAACTCGCGAACATCTTGAGATGTATGTTGTAAGCGAGTCTGATAGCCTTGTGCGGAAGAATAATAAAAACATGTAATCCCCTGAGGACTGGCTAAGCAAGCGATTATTTCATCAATCTTATCATCCGTAATATTACCGTTTGATTGTTTTAATAATTCTCTTACCCGAGCACAATCATCATCATTAAAGCATACCTGTGCAACCAATTGTTCAGGTGTCTTTTGACTATAACTTAGATCTTTTTCAATTATTTCAATTTTGCTTGCAAATATTTTAAGAATATCTTTACTTAACTCAACACCACAGCAAGTTATTTTTGCAGCGCCACTTGGTTTAGTTTGTTCTTTTATACATCTATGAGCATCCATAGTCATAGAGTATAAATAATCATCATCAATATCAATTTTTTCCTGAACAGGTAAATGCCCCTCATCTTTTTGAATTCGCAGGTTTAATAAATCATATGTATTACTCAAAATTTCTGCAGGCATTTCGTAATTACAATCCGCATTCATCAGAACAATACTATTAACTAATTTTTTCCTCAAAACCGTGTCAGCAGAATGTGTTTCTAACGCAGCAGTTTTTTCAGATAGCGATTTGATAATAGTCGCTACAGCCACTCCAGAATATGATGTATTCCCCAATATTTCTTTTATATTATTTTTACCTGCACCAACCTGAAAAACATTAAAGGATTTGCCACCTGTTTGTTCAATTACGGTGTATTCGTTCTCTCCAGTTGCCGCCATCCAGGTACGATTACCATTATTTTCAGTGCCTGGCATAGGGTGAAAATAGTTAAGGATTTCGGTATTAACACTGCGAGAACCGGACATAATATTTGCTATTAAGCGTTTTATTTCCTGTAACATCCATTTTGCGAAATTACTACCAGGTGAATATTTTTTCTCGTTATTTGTGATATTAAGCTCAGCAGCAATAATTCTATTTTTATCCAAAAAGGTGGAAGGGCAGGGATTTGACATGATTGTTCCGCTGTTTATAGGGCTTGCCATAATATACCTCACGATGAACCATTAATTAATAGAATGCTGGTCATAACCACTGGTATAGACAGCAATCAGAATTTAACACCATCGCTGGAAATTTTAGCCCTAACTGTTAACCCCCAAATTACCGGTGCAGCGACTTAAATTAACATTCAGGGCTAATAAATTGTGCCTGAGATGGTCTCTGGCACAATTTCACCCTATATATCTGAACGGATCTATCAAAAATCGCTCATCAGTAACTCCCCCGAGCGGTTTAATGTCGCTCCTTACTGAAAAAACACCGCAATCTTGTTAAACATCGTCGGATCGGACTGATTACGCTGCACTTTCACCACATCTTCCAGCTTATCGATTTGGCTTATCATCTGCTCCAGACGCTGGTCGTCATTGACCAGTAGCCAGATATGGCTTTTGTCGCTGTCCTGAATCGGCAGACAAAGAATGCCTTCAACGTTAAAAGCGCGGCGGGCAAAAAGGCCACAAACGTGGGTCATTACGCCCGGATGGTTGCGAACGGTGAGCTCCAGAATTACGTTGTCATGAGTTGTGTTTTGCATGGCTTATTCCCCCACCATTTCAGTATTCGCCGCACCTGGCGGCACCATCGGGTATACTTTTTCTTCGGCATCAATACGCACATGGATCAGCGCCGGGCCAGGGCGATTGATGATTTCCTGCAATACCGTCTGCGGATCGGCTTCGTTATTCAAATCACAGGTTTCGAGGCCGAATCCGGCGGCAATCTGCATAAAGTTGATTTTGCCCGGATAGGTGGCGGCAAAAACGCCCTGCTTGTAGAACAGACTCTGTTGCTGATGTACCAGCCCCAGCGCTTCGTTGTTCATCAGAATGATTTTCACATCCAGCTGGTTTTCACTGGCGGTCGCCATCTCCTGAATATTCATCATCAGGCTGCCGTCGCCGGAGAAACACAACACTTTGCGATCCGGGTTCGCCAGCGCCGCGCCAATGGCCGCAGGCAGGCCAAAGCCCATCGTGCCCAGCCCGCCGGAGGTCAGCCACTGGCGTGGGCGATTGAGCGGATAAGCCTGCGCGGTCCACATCTGATGCTGACCCACGTCGGTGGTGATAATCGCGTTGTCATCGACACAGGCGGCAACGGCGTTGATCAGGCCGTAATGGCTTAACGGATCACACGCTTTCGGGATTGGACACGGGAATTCGCGCTGCAAATCCGCTACCAACTGGTGCCACTCTGCACGCGGTTGCGCGTCCACCTGTGGGATCAGCTGCACCAGCACGTCATCAACATCCGCCTGAATCGCTACGTGCGGCTGCTTGATTTTGCCCAGCTCTGCGCGGTCGATATCGACATGAATAATTTTGGCATTCGGGCAGAACTGCTCGGTTTTACCAATCGCCCGGTCATCAAAACGCGCGCCGAGAACAATCAGCAGATCCGCCTCCTGCAAAATGTAGTTGGTGCTGCGCACGCCGTGCATCCCCAGCATACCCAGCGACAGGGGATGTGCTTTTGGCAATATGCCCAGCGCCATTAGAGTCATGGTGGTAGGCAGCTGCGCTTTCTCCGCCAGTTCACGCACCCGCGCGGGCGCGTTAATGACACCGCCGCCCAGATAGAGCACCGGGCGTTTGGCGGCGTTAATCATTGCAGCTGCGTCACGAATACTCTCTTCACTAAACGCAGGCGCGGCAGCTTTTTCTGTCATACCGGGCTGTTCTTCAATCTCAAAAACTGCCGTTTGCACATCCTTAGGAATGTCTATCCACACCGGGCCAGGGCGGCCTGATTGCGCAATACGGAAGGCATCGCTCATGACCTGCGGGAGTTCTTCGATATGTCTGACCAGATAGTTGTGTTTGGTGATGGGGATAGAGATGCCGTAGGTGTCCACTTCCTGGAAGGCATCAGTGCCGATCATTGAGGCAGGAACCTGACCAGTGATGCAAATCAGCGGGATGGAGTCCAGTCGCGCATCGGCAATGGCGGTCACCAGGTTAGTCGCACCTGGTCCGCTACAGGCCATACAGACCGCCGGTTTGCCGTCAGTGCGCGCCATTCCCTGAGCGATAAACCCCGCGCCCTGTTCATGGCGAGCCAGAATATGGCGGATTTGCGTGCTTTGGCTCAAGGCATCGTAAACAGGCAGGATAGAACCGCCCGGAATGCCCGTCACAATCTTAATGCCCTGCTGTTCCAGGAAATGAACGATAAATTCTGCGCCGGTAAAGCGCTTACGTGTCGATGATGTGCCCGAACTTGCCATGCTCCAGTCCTTTTCTTCTGGGCCGACTTTCCGGGAGGTGCTTAAACGAAAAACCCCGCCCGGTTTGCGCCGGCGGGGTTTTGGAATCGTGTGTTGTTCCAGTCCCTACGGCGCATTGCCGACGACCACCACCACACGCACAACGACCACTGCGGCGGATGGCGCAGTTGGTAGTAGTTTTGCGTTGAGCATGGAAGTAGTCATTGGGGACCTTGTTGGTTTTGTGTTTAACAATATTTATACAAGCACAGGTTTACAGGGGAGACAATGGAAAATTTTTCATCAAGGGGAAATTGAGGGATTGATCACGTTTTGTACTGAAAAGCAGGCAATAAAAAACCCCGCCGGAGCGAGGTTTCGTCAGCCGCCCGCGGCTGGTAACCGCAAAGCACACTGTATTATGTCAACACAGAAAGTATACCTGTTCCGCGCAGAACGCGCAATTTCGGCACGAATTTTGACGTATTTAGTGCATAGTTGAGTATCGATCACAGTTTGCGTTTTGTCTAAAAATTACTGTTTATTTATACAGTTCACTTCTATAATATCACTGTACGCAATGTGTTATGCGGGGGCCGCATCGTTACCCGGCGCACTAAGTCCTGGCTGAAACGGGTGGTGCCGTCAGCGCCTTAACCCCGCGTGAGCACACTGTGTTATGTCAACAGCACAACGTTTCTCCTTGAGATACCGCGTGCACAACAGCTGGCAACAGGCAGCGGAAAGGTACGTCAGCTGGCAGTGCTCCTGAACCACAGGAGACGCGTATGAGCCTGGTGGATATCGCCATTCTTATCCTCAAACTCATTGTTGCAGCACTGCAACTGCTTGATGCTGTTCTGAAATACCTGAAGTAATTCAGATTCAAGTCGCACCAAAGGGGAGCGGGTAACCGCTCCCCTTTTATATTTAGCGTGTGGGTTGGTGTCGGATGCGATGCTGACGCATCTTATCCGACCTACCATCCCTCCCGGCAACATTTATTGCCGCTTTTGTTTACATATTCTGCCGCTAAACAATTCCCCATTCCTGGCGTATATCTGGCTAACATTCATCAATGTGATAGATTCCTCTCCCGCATTTATGGGAATGCGTAGTGACTTATTCTAATTATTTTTATAAAAGCATCCGTGATAATGAAAAGGCATAGAAACGTCAATTTGTTATTGATGTTGGTATTACTCGTGGCCGTCGGTCAGATGGCGCAAACCATTTATATTCCAGCTATTGCCGATATGGCGCGCGATCTCAACGTTCGTGAAGGGGCGGTGCAAAGCGTAATGGGCGCTTATCTGCTGACTTACGGTGTCTCGCAACTGTTTTATGGCCCGATATCCGACCGTGTGGGTCGCCGACCGGTGATCCTCGTCGGAATGTCCATTTTTATGCTGGCAACGCTGGTCGCGGTCACGACCTCCAGTTTGACGGTGTTGATTGCCGCCAGCGCGATGCAGGGGATGGGCACCGGCGTAGGCGGCGTGATGGCGCGTACATTGCCGCGTGATTTATATGAACGGACACAGTTGCGTCACGCTAACAGCCTGTTAAACATGGGAATTCTCGTCAGTCCGTTGCTCGCACCGTTAATCGGCGGTCTGCTGGATACGATGTGGAACTGGCGCGCCTGTTATCTCTTCCTGTTGGTACTTTGTGCCGGTGTGACCTTCAGTATGGCGCGCTGGATGCCGGAAACGCGTCCGGTAGATGCACCGCGCACGCGCCTGCTTACCAGTTATAAAACACTTTTCGGTAACAGCGGTTTTAACTGTTATTTGCTGATGCTGATCGGCGGTCTGGCCGGGATTGCCGCCTTTGAAGCCTGCTCCGGCGTGCTGATGGGTGCGGTATTAGGGCTGAGCAGTATGACGGTCAGTATTTTGTTTATTCTGCCGATTCCGGCGGCATTTTTTGGAGCATGGTTTGCCGGGCGTCCTAATAAACGATTCCCGACGTTGATGTGGCAGTCGGTTATCTGCTGCCTGCTGGCTGGCTTGCTGATGTGGATCCCCGACTGGTTTGGCGTGATGAATGTCTGGACATTGCTTGTTCCTGCCGCGCTGTTCTTTTTCGGTGCCGGGATGCTGTTTCCGCTGGCGACCAGCGGCGCAATGGAACCGTTCCCCTTCCTGGCGGGCACGGCTGGCGCGCTGGTCGGCGGTCTGCAAAACATTGGTTCCGGCGTGCTTGCGTCGCTCTCTGCGATGTTGCCGCAAACCGGTCAGGGCAGCCTGGGGTTGTTGATGACCTTAATGGGATTGTTGATCGTGCTGTGCTGGCTACCGCTGGCGACGCGGATGTCGCATCAGGGGCAGCCCGTTTAAGCTCACGTCACCGCAGCATCGTCATCAGCTCCATGGGAGAACGATGCTGCTTTATCAGATCACGCATCACCCGCATATGCGGCGCGGAGTAAGAATAAAACGCCTGATAGCCCGCACAAAGCACGTTGTCTGGCGTCTCCTCCCGAGCGTGCGGGCACAGCCGATGCCAGTCGCACGCCTGGCAGCCACGGCGCGGTTGCGGGTTTTCGCTGCCACACCATTTTTGTAGGGTGGCGTCAAAAAGCTCAATCGAGATACGACTGATATCTGCCCGTACCCAACACTCGAACAGGGCAATTAAAAATTTCCCCCACAGCTCTGCTGTCACCGAAGCGGCCGTCAGATCGCCCCGGTCATCAAATTCAAGATGGGGAATAAGCTGTACGGAGCGGATGCCCCGCTGTTTGAAATTGTAATAAAAATCGGCAGGTTGCAGAGCATCCTTATACTCTACAACCAGTTTATGCCTGTCCTCTTCAGCATCAATGACCTGACTTCCTGTCATGCGACTCTCTCAATAAATACGATAAGTTGATGTATATGCGTTACAGCAAACAGTATTGCGAGAGATAACACCGCGAGGGAGATCAAAAATTTGTCACGGACTACGTGAAATTGGGAAAAATCGCTATTCGTGACATCCATTAAATTGCGATTACGGGTGTAGTGCCAGAGGATCAGCGCTACGATGGCGAGGATGCCAATCGAAATCCAGAATAACATGCCCGCCTGGTGCCAGTTGTGTTTGATAGCCAACGCCATCAACGCGCCGTAGCCCAGCATGGTACGAAACCACGCCAGTGATGTACGCTCCGGCTGCAGCCCTGGGTCGGCAATGCGTCTGGCTTTGCGGCTATCCGGCATACAACACCAGTCCCATAACGATCACCGCCACGACCATCAATATTAAGCTGATGATTAATAAGCTGTTGGTATAGGGCAGGTCCTCTTTCAGACGCATCGCTTTTTCATTGCGTAACCAGCGCAAGTAGCCATACATCGCTAACCCGCCGGAAAACAGACACAACAACAACGCCAGCAGTTCGCGAATGACGGGCGTGGCGAAATCTGGCGCAAGTTGATCAAGCCCAACCCCCGCCGCCAGAAATCCTAGTGCAGTACGGATCCACGCCAAAAAAGTACGCTCATTAGCCAGCGAGAAGCGGTAATCGGGCGCTTCTCCGAGGCGGGAAATTTTCATTGTTGCTCCTTTGCAATTTCACTAACGCTCTAGCTTTAGCGGTTTTTTTAAGAATTTCGTCCGCCCGTTTCCTGATATGCTTTTGCCATCCGCTACAAGGAGGTCAGATGGGTATCATAGCGCAAAATAAAATCAGTTCCTTGGGCATGCTGTTCGGTGCCATCGCTTTAATGATGGGAATTATCCACTTTTCATTCGGCCCTTTTTCCGCACCACCGCCAACGCTTGAAAGTATCGTGGCGGACAAAACGGCTGAAATTAAAAGAGGTCTTCTCGCCGGAATAAAAGGTGAAAAAATTACCACCGTGGAGAAAAAAGAGGACGTAGATGTCGATATAATCCTCGATCAAGGTGGAATCGCACTGGCCATTGCCGCGCTACTTTGCGCATTTATTGGCGGTATGCGTAAGGAAAATCGCTGGGGCATTCGCGGCGCTCTGGTTTTTGGCGGCGGGACGCTGGCTTTCCATACCTTACTTTTTGGCATCGGCATCATCTGCAGCCTTCTGCTGATATTCCTGATTTTTTCTTTCCTGACCGGCAGTTCACTGGTTTAAGCAGCCTGAATATTTTGCCCGCTGGGTTATCGCCAACGGGCATTGTCGTCAAAACTTCTGTTTTTTCTCTTCCACCTTCACCCCTTGTGTTGGCAGGCCGGTGTCATAATCGCGTACTACCGGCGAATAGCCATCCTGTGGGCGTGGACGGAACGCCCCCATCCAGCGCGGTTGCGCATCTTTACGCCACGGACGCAGACTCCATTGGTAACTGCGGAACGGATCGCGAATTTTGTCCATGTAATCCAGCAAGGCGTCATGCATTTTGCTGCGAACGTCGGCAAAACGGATATCATCGATCAGGTTATGCATTTCATTTGGGTCGTTACGGCGATCGTAAAGTTCATCACTGGTGAAGAGGTTTAGCACCAGTTTAAAATCATCCGTCACCCAGCAACGCACCGGAATAAAACCGCCAAAGCTGTCATGCTCAATCTCATAACGGTTAAATTCCACCATCACGCCACGCGGCTCTTTCACAGCAAGGATATTTTCCCCTGGCAGAATGTCTGGTTTTTCAATATCTGCCAGCGCCATCATTGTCGGCAGTAAGTCAATATGGCTGACAGGTGTATCGACCTGTCGCCGCTCCCCTTGCGGTGAACGGATGATCAGCGGAATACGGGTGATGTCATCATACATCGCGGCTCCTTTACTGATCAGCTTATGTGCGCCCATCATTTCGCCGTGATCGGAGGTATAAATGACCCACGTACTTTCACGCTGCTCTGGCGTTAATGCGTTGATGACCCGTCCAATTTGGTCATCAACAAAGTCATTGCAGGCAAAATAGAGCGGATGGTGATAAAGCCCGTCATCACCGACTGGCGATGGCATTGCCTGCGCCCATAAGCGGTGATGTTCCGGTTTGTTCGCCAGGTCATCCTGTGATTTCTCGCCAAGTTCGTAGTAAAAATCAGCGTATTTCTCTAAATACTCCACCGGACAGGTGAACGGGTGATGCGGCTCATCATACGAAACCACCATCAGGAAAGGTTCGTCGGCGCGCGCGGGCTGTTGCAGAAAATCCATCGCCCGATTGCTGATGCGGTGCGCCCAGGTGAAGGTTTCGTCGATCTGGTTCGCCTGTAAATCCTCAACACTGTTTAGGCCATTGCGCCACAGGCTGATCTCTTTTTCCGTCAGTTCGCTAAGGTAGTTCGCCCCATCGAACCAGTAATCAGCGTCCCACTCCGGCGGACACTCGCCAGTGCCGAAATAGTCATGACCGTCGAGATGCCATTTGCCAATGTAACAGGTGTGATAGCCCGCATCCTTAAAGTAGCGTCCCAGAGTGGAGATGTTTTTGCCCGGCGCGACGTTATTGGTCCACGGGCCGGACTGGTTAGCGTAGATACCGGTAAACAGCCCGGCGCGCGCTGGTGTACAAACCGGTGAACAGGTATAGGCGGAATTAAAGCGAATACTTTCCGCCGCCAGACTATCAATATTTTGCGTATTCAGCGGCTTACCGCTATAGCAACCGACCATATTGGTGGCCTGGGTATCGGTCATGATGAACAGAAAATTGGGGCGTTTCATAGGCTATCCTTCGCATCGGAAGTAAACGTTACGGCTGGGTCGTGGCGATGCCGCCAGCTGTCAAAAATCAGGTAGACAATCACTACGGCAGCGATGAAATAACTGAGTATCGCCAACCAGCGCGTACCGTAGCCGCCGAATTCAGCCAGCCCGGCATAGACGCCAATCATAGCGAACAGGATACCAATTGACGCGATCTTGACGTTTTTCCACGGTTTCATGTCCACCGCAAACGCATCTTTGAAGGTGAACGGCGTGGCGCGCGGTTTGATAAAACCGATCACCAGCATCACTACCACGTTGATACAGAACGTACAGGCCAGCACATAGAGGAAATGGAAGTCGAACTTCACCAGATAGTTGATGGTGATGTAGCTGATTATGCCAATCCCCATCGCCACTTTTGCCGCCAGCGCCGGAATGCGCGGGAAGAAAAAGCCCATAATGATGATGGTAACCAGCGGCACGTTGTAAATACCGTTGAGCTGTTTCATCCAGCTATACAGCCCCTGCGGCGCGTTGGCGATCCACGGCGCGACCAACACCGAAACGATGGCGATAAAGAAACCAAATTTGCGCCCAACGGTGACCAGCTGTTGCGGCTCGGCATTCTGGTTAATGATGCGCCGGTAAATACCCATACTGAATAACGTACTGGCGCTATTCAGAAAGCCGTTGAAGGTACTGATCACCGCACCAAATAACACCGCGCCGAAGAAACCCACCAGTGGCACTGGCAGAACGTTATTGACCAGCGTCGGGTAGGCCATGTCGGCTTTAGGTAAATCCTGATACAGATGAAACGCAATCAACCCTGGCAGCACCAGTACCAGCGGGTCGAGCATTTTCAGCACCGCCGTTAACAGCGCCCCTTTTTGCCCTTCCGCCAAACTTTTTGACGCCAGCGTGCGTTGCACGATGCCCTGATTTGTACACCAGTAAAAGGTGTTAACCAGAATCAAACCGGTAAATGCCGCACCAATTGGCAAGGGATCGGTTGGACCGCCGACTGAGTTTAATTTCTCGGCGTGAACGGTGGTGAGTTGCTCAATGCCCTGCATAAAGCTGCCCTTGCCCATCGCGATCAGGCCAAACACCGGCACCATCAAGCCGCCGATAACCAGCCCAATACCGTTAATGGAGTCCGCCACCGCCATCGCGCGCAGTCCGCCGATCACCGCATACAAAATTCCCGCCAGGCCAAGCAAAATAACCAGTAGCCAGATCGCTGCGCCGTGGGAAATTTGTAACGATTCCCCGACGTGAAACAGGCTGTTGAGCGCCAACGCGCCGGAGTAGAGAACAATCGGCAGAAAGCAGACACCGGTGGCAATGAGGAAGCAGAAGTCGATGATAATACGCGTCGTTTTATCATAACGTTCCTCCAGGAAATCGGGGATGGTGGCAATGCCACGCTTCAGATAGCGCGGTAAAAAGATTAGCGCGAGGAAGATCAGCGTCACCGCAGAAGTGACTTCCCAGCCCATCACCGACATGCCGCTTTTGTAGGCCTGCCCGGAAAGTCCAACCAGTTGTTCCGTGGAAAGGTTGGTTAACATTAACGAAGCGGCAATAACCGGCGCTTTTAGTGAACGTCCGGCAAGAAAATAGCCTTGTTGCGATCCGGTATCTGTTTTGCGGACCTTCCACCAGGTGATGACCGCCACCAGCAGCGTAAAACCGACAAAACTCAAGATTTGTAACGAATTCATCTCATAGCCCTTATTTATGTTTATGTCCCGGACGCATGAATATAGGGAGAGGTAAAATGCGTCGGGTCAGGCAGTCAGATTCTTAAAATACAAACGTCGTATCCCTGAACGGATTGTTTTCTGTTAAGTTCAGGTTGTGAGCATAATTCGCCGGAGGGATATTAAAATGAATGGAAAATTGCAAAGTTCGGATGTAAAAAACGAAACTCCGTACAATATTCCCTTATTGATTAACGAAAATGTGATCTCCAGCGGAATTTCTCTGATCTCGCTCTGGCATACCTACGCCGACGAGCATTACCGCGTCATCTGGCCGCGGGACAAGAAGAAACCGCTTATCGCCAACTCATGGGTAGCGGTGTATACCGTACAAGGATGTGGGAAAATTATTTTAAAGAATGGTGAACAAATAACACTGCATGGCAACTGTATTATATTTTTAAAGCCAATGGATATTCACTCTTATCACTGTGAAGGTTTAGTCTGGGAACAGTACTGGATGGAATTTACCCCCACCAGTATGATGGATATTCCCGTCGGTCAGCAAAGCGTTATTTATAATGGCGAAGTTTATAATCAGGAACTCACCGAAGTTGCTGAATTAATTACTTCACCAGAAGCAATAAAAAATAATCTGGCAGTCGCTTTTCTGACGAAAATTATTTATCAGTGGATTTGTCTTATGTACGCAGACGGTAAAAAAGATCCACAACGGCGGCAAATTGAAAAACTAATTGCCACTTTACATGCCAGTCTGCAACAACGCTGGAGCGTAGCCGATATGGCTGCCACGATCCCCTGTAGCGAAGCCTGGTTGCGTCGTCTGTTTTTACGCTATACCGGCAAGACGCCCAAAGAATATTACCTCGATGCGCGTCTGGATCTGGCGCTATCGCTATTAAAGCAACAAGGGAACTCGGTTGGCGAAGTCGCTGATACACTCAACTTCTTCGACTCCTTTCATTTCAGCAAAGCCTTTAAGCATAAATTTGGTTATGCGCCGTCAGCCGTGCTGAAGAATACGGACCAGCACCCAACGGATGCCAGTCCACACAATTAACGTAACTCTGGCCAGTACGCTTTGTTGGCCTCCAGCAACTCATCCAGAATAGCTTTGGCGACCGCGGCGCTCGGTACCGTTTTCGACAGGGTAATCGCCTGCCACAGGTGCTGATATGAACGCAGTTCCCAGGCGTCCACGACCAGTTTTTCCACCGCCACTTGCTGACTCATTAACCCTTTCTGAAACTGCGGGATATCGCCGACCACCAGTGGTTCTGGTCCGTTGTGCCCGACCAGACACGGGATCTCGACCATCGCTTCATCATCAAAGTTATGAATTGCCCCGTTGTTAGGCACAATCAGCAACATCCGCTCCTGAGTGTTGAAGGCAATTGCCGCCGCCAGATCGACGATGTATGACGCATGTTCGTCAATTTCCAGCTTGCCCGCCGCTGAATTTCCTGCCGCCGTAATGGCGCGGCAAGCATCGAAAACCTGTTTCTCGCGATGTTCCATCACCTCATTCGCGCGGGTATGTTCAGGGTTGGAATGCTGAACGACATAATCCGGGAAGAGATAATATTTCAGATAGGTGTTTGGTAATGTATCCGGGTCCAGTGCCTGTACATCCCGCGCTTTTGCATAGGTGTCGTTCCAGCTCGCTTCGGTATGCGTATCTTGCTGCGGTGGAACATAACCGTGCTTTGAGACATATTGCCGCAGCTGGGGCATCAGGTCGTTGCCTTGCAAATCTTCAATTGATGTCCACCAGCCAAAGTGGTTCAGACCGTAGTAGCGCACGCGCATCTGTTTGCGATCTTGCAGCCCAACAATTTGCGCCATCCGACTTTCAATACCGATTGGCATGTCACAGATGTTGAGGATTTTCGCGTTCGGGCGCAGACGACGTGTGGCTTCTGCCACAATTGCTGCCGGGTTGGAGTAGTTGAGCATCCAGGCATTTGGTGAATATTTTTCCATATAATCCACCAGTTCCAGGACGCCACCGATAGACCGCATGCCGTACGCTATTCCGCCGGGTCCGCAAGTTTCCTGACCGACAACGCCGTGGCGCAGCGGTATTTTTTCATCCAGTTCGCGCATCGGATATTTACCGACACGAATGTGCGCCATGACAAAATCAACGTCGCTGAACGCCACTTCAGGATCGGTGGTGTAGCTAAACTCAATGTCCGGCGCTTTCTCTTTAAGAATAACTTTACAGGCTTCGGCAATCACTTCCTGCCGTGCGCCATCGTTATCATAAAATTTCAGTGCGCGAAGCGGGAAACGATCCTGATTCGCCAATAACATCAACACGATGCCTGGCGTAAAGGTGCTTCCACCGCCTGCGACAACCACTGAGAATTTGGTCATTATACTGCCTCCGTAATGGCAACTTTTTCTGCTAATTGATGAGAATTAATTAAGCTATCGAGCTGTTCACGCAGCTGGGAAACATGCAAACCAATGATCACCTGAATGGCATCACCACTACGGAAGACGCCATGCGCTCCCAGCTTTTTAAAGACTTCGTCATCCAGCGTTTGTGACATGTCATGCAGTGCAATCCGTAGACGCGTCGCGCAATTGTTGATGCTGGAGATATTGCCCACCCCGCCCAGGGCTTGCAGGATGCCGGCAGCCTGCTCCAGCTCTTTTTTGGGCTCTGCAGCGGTAGTTTGGCCTCGCGAGGCTTTGTATTCGGCTTTCGAGTAGAGCTTCACTTCCGCATCTTCACGCCCCGGTGTGCACATGTTGAATTGCAGAATCAGGGTGCGGAAAACCACGAAGTACAGCAGGGTAAAGCACAACCCAATGGCGATTTGGGTCAGCATCATATCCGCGTGGTTGCTGAACATCGGGATCCAGTTTTGCGGTAAAACCTGGTCAATCAGACCGCCGCCCATGTTGCCCACCACACCAAAGAGATACATTACGGTCGACATTGAGGCCGCCAGCACGGCGTGTACCGCAAACAGCAACGGTGAAATGAACAGGAAGGTAAATTCCAGCGGTTCGGTAATTCCCACCAGCATGGCGGTTAAGGTTGCAGGGATCAGCAAGCCCGCCACTTTTACCCGATTTTCCGGTGCAGCAGTGAAGTACATCGCTAAAGAAATGCCCACGGCACCAAAGATTTTTGAGTTGCCGTGCAGGGCAAAACCGCCTTCCGGGAACAACGATTTCAGCGGCTCGGCGCTCAGACTGAACTCTTGCAGATGCTGCGCCCAGTACATCTGAATGCCGCCCTCAACAGCTGCCGGACCAAAGATAAACGGTCCGTAGATGAAGTGGTGTAAACCGGTTGGGATCAGAATGCGTTCGAGGAAGGTGTAAACCCAGACCCCAAGCGCACCCGCCGAACGCAGGAACGCTTGCAGAGATTCAATCCCCATTTGTACTTTTGGCCAGCCGAGCAATGTCAGCCACGCGCATGGGATCATCACCAGGAAGGCGATAATCACCACATAAGATGTCCCCTGAAAAATGCCGAGAAAAACCGGCAGTTTTTTATCGAACAGACGGTTATGCAGCGCCGTCACAATGCCAGAAATGATAATCGCGCCGATAATGCTGGTATCGAGGGTTTTAATTCCGGCCATCATGGTCAGCCCGCTACCTGCCACTGCGTCCTGAGAGAAATCGACGCCGAAGTAGCTTCCCCAGGTCATTCCCATCGCGTTGATGAAATAGTTCCAGGTCAGGAAACTCACCATCACCGCCAGACAAGCACGCCCCTGCGCTTGCTTAGCAAGGCCAATGGGTAAACCGACAGCAAAAATCAGCGGCATATTACGGAATACCGTCCAACCGCCCTCTTCAATGATGTGTACGATTTGCGCGAATAAACTGTTCGGATCGGTCAGTGATTCCCCGACAAACATCGGGTTTTGCAGCAAAATGGCAAGACCCACCACAATCCCGGCGAAGGGAAACAGCAGCACTGGCGTGAACATCGCGCCGCCAAAGCGTTGAATTTGACTGAGCATTTCCACATCCTTTTTTCTCAATTCTGTAAGTAGGAAGCCTGATTGGTTATGCGGCAGGCCTGGAGCGAGGATAGGAAGATGCTATCGGCAGAACATGACGACCCAGTGGGATTCGTGATCGCTTTCATGCTTTTCGTTGGGCGGTAGAGATCTACGTTTTCGCAAAAAAGTAGACATCTGTGAACACGGGTACACAGCATCGAACACATCTTTAAAAAAAAGATGTTTTTTCAATCGATTAAGCAGAACTTGTGGGCGCATTACCCGGGCTTGCAGGCAAAAAAGAGATCTAGAGATGATCTACAAAAGCATTGCGGAGCGGTTAAGAATTCGACTTAATTCCGCAGATTTCACGCTAAACAGCCCTCTTCCCGGTGAAAAAAAGCTGGCGGAAGAGTTTGCGGTATCGCGGATGACCATCCGTAAAGCCATTGATCTGCTGGTAGCGTGGGGGTTGGTGGTCCGCCGCCACGGCAGCGGTACTTATCTGGTGCGCAAAGATGTACTGCATCAAACTGCCAGCCTGACCGGGCTGGTGGAGGTGTTAAAACGCCAGGGGAAAACGGTCACCAGCCAGGTGCTAATATTTGAAATCATGCCTGCGCCTCCGGCCATTGCCAGCCAATTACGGATTCAAATCAACGAGCAGATCTACTTCTCCCGTCGCGTTCGTTTTGTGGAAGGGAAACCGCTGATGCTGGAAGACAGCTATATGCCGGTAAAACTGTTCCGCAACCTATCGCTGCAACATCTGGAAGGGTCGAAGTTTGAATATATTGAACAAGAGTGCGGGATTCTGATTGGCGGTAATTATGAAAGCCTGACGCCGGTGCTCGCCGATAGACTACTGGCGCGGCAAATGAAGGTAGCGGAACACACGCCACTGCTGCGGATCACCTCGTTGTCATATAGCGAGAGCGGGGAGTTTTTGAATTATTCAGTAATGTTCAGAAATGCCAACGAATACCAGGTGGAGTACCATTTACGGCGACTCCACCCGGAAAAGAGTTAACCGATACTCCAGAAGAGCACCGCCAGTAATTGTGGGGTGATAATGCGCAGGAACATCACCAACGGATAGACAGTGGCATAAGAGAGTGCCGCCGCACCGCTGGTTGGATGAAGATTATTAGCAAATGCCAGCGCCGGAGGATCGGTCATGGAGCCAGCCAGCATCCCGCACATGGTCAGGTAATTCATTTTGGCTAACATCCGCGCCAGAATGCCGACCGTAATCAGCGGAACGGCGGTGATGAGAGCACCATAACCAATCCAGCTTAGCCCTTCGCCATTGATCAGTGTATTGACAAAATCCCCACCGGATTTCAGACCTACTACCGAGAGGAACAACACGATCCCCAACTCCCGCAGCGCGAGGTTGGCGCTTGGCGGCATAAACCAGTACAGCTTACCGATACTGCCGATACGCCCGAGGATCAACGCCATAATCAGCGGACCGCCCGCCAGTCCCAGTTTCAACGCCGCCGGGAATCCCGGCACAAAGACGGGAATAGAACCTAATAATACGCCAAGCCCGATACCAATAAACACCGGCAGCATCTGAACCTGTTGCAGTTTCTGCTGCGCATTCCCCAGCACATTAGCAACGGCATCAATTGCGGACGGACGCCCCACCAGGTTGAGGATATCGCCGAACTGCAGGCTGATATCACCACTGGCGACCAGTTCGACCCCGGCACGGTTCAGACGCGAGATAACAACGTCATAGCGTTCTTTAAAGTGCAGATCGCGAATACGCTTACCAAGCACGTTTTCATTGGTGACCACCACACGCTCGACGCGTAAATCAGTGCCTTTCGTGGACAGCGAGGTATCGACCTCCTGACCAATCACCAGTTGCGCATTATGTAAATCCGCTGGCTGCCCCACCAGATGCAGCAAATCGCCCAGTTGGATAATAGTATCTGGCGAAGGTACTTTTAGGGTTTCTTCTCGTTTCAGACGCGAACAGATAATTTTGTCCCCGTTGAGAATCGGTACATCTTTAATGGCTAAATCATGCAGGTTAGGGTTCTCAACGCGAATATTGATAGTCTTGATCAGCGCACCGCCATTGGTGCGTGAAGACTCGTGCTGCTGAGCTTCTGTCTCGACATTGACGCGGAAAATAACCCGCAACATCCACATGGTGAACAAGATCCCGCAAATGCCAAATGGATACGCCATCGCGTAGCTCATCCCCATCTGATCGACCATTTCCATTGGTGTACCCAGGTCGCGCAAGATCTGCTGCCCCGCCCCCAGCGCTGGCGTATTGGTCACCGCACCGGAGAAAATCCCCAGCACGACCGGCAGTGGAATATCAAACAGCTTATGCAGGATGGCGGTAACCAGACCACCGATGATGACAATCAAAACAGCAAACAAGTTGAGGCGTAATCCGGAGACGCGCAATGAAGCAAAGAAGCCCGGCCCCACCTGAATACCGATGGTATAAACGAACAGGATCAGGCCAAATTCCTGAATAACATGCAGCATATCGCTACTTAATGTCATCCCCGCCTGAGAAACAAAATGGCCGACGATGATCCCACCAAACAGCACGCCGCCAATACCTAATCCTATGCCGCGAAATTTGACGTTGCCGATAAACAAACCGACGACTGCCACCAAAGCCAGAATACTGACCGTTAATGCTATATCACTCATCGTCCATTTCTCTTGAGATAACATTTTAATTGCTACGGATTATGGCTGAATCGGTGAAGCAGATTTGCCTTATAGCGCACATTATCACGGGAAAGAACGTGCCGAAATATCTTAAACAGGCGAAAATTAACGCATTGTTGAAGAAGAAAGACAAAAAAAGCCCCACCAGAATGGTGGGGCAAAGAGAATAGCTAGTTAGCTATTTAACGCGGGACGTTCGCTGATAGCGATACGCTGCGCTGCGATGGGTTCAGGCTCATTACGAATTAAATCAATATGCAGTAAACCGTTTACGAAGGTTGCACCAGAGACTTCCATATTTTCAGCCAGCGTAAAGCTCAGGCTAAATGGCTGATTCATAAGCCCTTGATGCAGCCATTTTTTCTCTTCTTTTGGCTGCTCCGGCGTGCCTTTTACGCTCAGGCGCGTACCTTCCAGTTGAATCTCTAAATCTTCCTGACGAAAACCTGCCAGCGCAAGGGTAATGCGGTAGTGGTTATCGTCGCTTTTTTCAATGTTGTACGGCGGGAAGCTCTGGCTTTCACCGGCGTTTTGCAGTGCGTTGGCCAGTTTGTCAAAACCGATCCATTGACGCATCAGTGGGGATAAATCGAAGTTACGCATAGTCATTTCTCCTTCTAAGAAGCGAGTAAATACCTGCAAATCCGAAGATTCGCATATGCTCCCTGACGGCGAGCATGGAGATGTCAGGCCGCGCCAGGCGGCCTTAGGGAATTAGTTGATTTCGATACGGCGCGGTTTTTTCGCTTCCGGAATCACACGTTCGAGATCGATATACAGCAAACCATTTACCAGGTTAGCACCACGAACATGAATGTTCTCAGCTAACTGGAATTTACGTTCAAAGTTGCGTTCAGCGATGCCCTGGTACAGATAGGTGCGCTCTTTTTGTTCGTCGGCATGAGCACCTTTCACCACCAACAGATTATCCTGGGCGGTAATCTCCAGTTCGCTCTCAGCAAAACCAGCCACAGCGATAGCAATGCGGTAATGGTTTTCGTCTACCAGTTCAACGTTATACGGAGGGTAGCCGCCATTACTCTGGCTCTGGTTGTTTTCTAAGTGGTTAAACAAACGGTCAAATCCAATAGCAGAACGGTAAAGCGGGGATAAATCAAAGTTACGCATAATCAATAGCTCCTGAAATCAGCGAGAATGTAAGACCTTCCACAATGGACAGGTCAGGTAGCCAGAACACCCATCAGGCGCGTCCTCATCGGCTACGATGTAAAAATGGGTCTGGAAATGAACTTTTCAAGCCTTATCAGCGGACTTTTTTTTGCAGTTTATGGTCTATTGCATAGACTGAGGGGGCAGCACGAAACGTTAAAGTGCGATAGCCGCCACAGTGCGACGTAATGATGATGTTATTTTCAGCAAGGGATCGCTATAACTCATCAGGCCAACACCCACGATCAACAGATGAATTTATTATGATAAGAAATGTGTTGTTAGCGTTCATGATATGCAGCGGAATGACATTACTCGGAGGATGCTCCAGCGTGATGTCCCATACCGGGGGAAAAGAAGGAACGTATCCCGGCACCCGCGCCAGCGCCACCATGATCGGCGACGATGAAACCAACTGGGGCACTAAGTCGTTGGCGATCCTCGATATGCCGTTTACCGCTGTGATGGACACGCTTTTACTGCCGTGGGATGTGTTCCGCAAAGACAGCTCGGTGCGCTCACGCGTTGAAAAAAGCGAAGCCAACGCGCAAGCCACCAATGCGGTTATTCCACCGGCCAGAATGCCTGATAACTGATTTAGCGATCAGTTTCGGTGATCCACAGCTGGCCGCCTTCCATCCACGCCAGCCATCGACCATCCGGCGAGAAGACCACGGCGTCCGCAGAAGGTGGATTGGCGTGGTTTTCGGTTAAATACTCAACCTCGCCGCTTTGCGCATGGGCGCAAGCAATTCGATTATCCAGCACAAAGCCCAACCATTCTCCTGACGGATGCCAGTTAAATGCAGACTGAATATCCGTTTTGTTATGGGTTAACTGGCGCGGCTCGCCGCCCTGTGGCGAGATAAGCCACAGTTGCACAATGCCGTTATCATCACGCATTAAAAACGCGATTTGCGTCCCCTGCGGATTACAGCGCACCCAGTGGCGCGGGACGTTGACTAACCCCGGATAAGCCCGATGGTGGGTAAAGGTTAAACGTCGCTGCACGACGCCACGCGGTGGCGCGGGCAGGGTTGTTTCCGTTCCACTTAACGGCGCATCACCTGCTGCTTTCCAGCCAGCTTCATCTTGCGGTAACTCAACGATAAACAGCTCCGGCACTTTCTCGCCCTTTGGCGAAAGTGTGTCGCCAATAAACGCCAACGCGTGATTTCCTACCCATCCTTCTTCATAAGCACGATTGATTTCATTACTGCCAGGCTGCGGCGTGGGCGTTGTTTTACTCACCAGTACGCACCAGTGGCTACCGCTGTATTCACGCGGATGCTGCTTTTGTACGTTGACCGGGCCAAACGGTGCAGCAACACCGACATTTCGCAAATCCAGCGCCGGATCGCGTTCATGCATTACATGGTCGTTATAGGTAAAGCTCACCCTTTCACCGTTCGGGCTAAAGACATGCACATGGCTGCCGCCGCGCAGCGCTCCTTGCGTATACGGCGCGGTAATATCCATTGCATCGAGATTGCTCACCTTGCCGCCTTCAGCAATCACTCCGCGTCGATGATGGAAATCGTAATACCATGTTTCATCAGGATTTTCCGGGCCGTGAATGAAGACATATTTTTCTGACTTCGGATGAACGGTCACCACGCCGACGTGTGCGCCCTGTGACGCACGGTAGATAACCTCGACCTCGCCGGTATGGATATTCACGCGCTCAATGGTCTCACCGGTAAACGACGCCCCAGAAGGACGCACGTCAAATACCAGCCACTGGCTGTCGGGCGTCCAGGTATTGGTATTGGTGAGCAGGTGATTACGGGGAGCAAAGGTTATCTGTTTCATGGCGCGGTCCTGATACAAAACGGTTTCCGCCATCATACTTCACAAGGACTTCACTTTCAGACAATAGTCTTTTGCCATCGTAATGAATGTGAGTGAAAAGATGGAACATTTCGACGTGGCGATTATTGGCCTCGGCCCGGCAGGTTCGGCGTTGGCGCGAAAGTTAGCCAGCAAAATGCAGGTGATCGCGCTGGATAAAAAGCACCAGCATGGTACTGAAGGTTTCAGCAAGCCTTGTGGCGGTCTGCTGGCACCGGACGCGCAGCGATCTTTTATTCGCGATGGACTGACGCTTCCTGTCGATGTGATCGCCAATCCGCAGATTTTCAGCGTCAAAACCGTCGACGTCGCCGCATCGCTTACACGTAACTACCAGCGAAGCTATATCAATATTAATCGCCATGCTTTCGACTTATGGATGAAATCGCTCATTCCCACCAGCGTTGAGGTTTACCACGATAGCCTGTGCCGGAAAATCTGGCATGAGGATGATAAATGGCATGTCATTTTTCGCGCAGACGGCTGGGAGCAACACATTACCGCCCGCTATCTGGTCGGTGCCGATGGTGCCAACTCGATGGTGCGGCGACATCTCTACCCGAACCATCAAATTCGTAAATATGTCGCTATCCAGCAGTGGTTCGCAGAGAAACATCCGGTACCGTTCTACTCCTGCATCTTTGATAATGCGATAACTGACTGTTACTCATGGAGTATCAGCAAAGACGGTTATTTTATCTTTGGCGGTGCCTATCCAATGAAAGACGGCCAGGCGCGCTTCACGGCGCTAAAAGAGAAAATGAGCGCCTTTCAGTTCCAGTTTGGTAAGGCGGTAAAAAGCGAAAAATGCACGGTGCTGTTTCCCTCACGCTGGCAGGATTTTGTCTGCGGTAAGGACAACGCCTTTCTGATTGGTGAAGCGGCGGGATTTATCAGCGCCAGCTCACTGGAGGGGATTAGCTATGCGCTGGATAGCGCAGAGATTCTGCGTTCGGTGTTACTCAAGCAACCGGAGAAGAGCAACGCCGCCTACTGGCGCGCCACCCGCACACTGCGTTTAAAACTCTTCAGCAAAATAGTAAAAAGCCAATGCCTGACCGCACCGGCTTTACGAAAGTGGATTATGCGCAGTGGTGTGGCGCATATTCCACAGTTTAAAGATTATCCAACGCGCTTCACATCGCCCACCAGCAGGATGTAAGAGAGCGCGCCAATCAACGCGACGGCGGAGATATAAACCAGTGCAGGCGCGAAACCGTAACCCTGCGCCAGGTACCCTACCACCAGCGGAACGGTGATGCCGCCCAGACCACCGGCGAAGTTAAACACGCCGCCGGTTAAACCAATCAGCCGCATCGGTGCCAGAGAAGAGACTAACGACCAGGTAATCGAAGCAAAACCGTTGCCGAAGAATGCCAGCGCCATCAGGCACATAATCATCATCGGATCGTTGGTGTAGTTAGCACCCATAATGCAGGTGGAGATCAGCAAACCGCAGATAATCGGCGTTTTACGCGCAAAGCCCAGTGAAAAGCCCTTACGTACCAGCAGATCCGCGACCCAGCCTGAGAGCAGGACGCCAACAAACGCCGCAAGGAATGGCACCGTGGTCATAAAGCCCGCTTTCAGCGCTGTGATTCCTTTTTCCTGGGTTAAATAGTTCGGGAACCAGGTTAAGAAGAACCACAGTGTAGAAGCCACCGCAAATTGCCCAAGATAGACGCCGATCAGTTTACGATGGAACACCAGTTTCCAGTCTTTGGCTGTTAGCGGCTGACGCGACTCTTTTTTCACTGGCGCATCGCCATCCACCAGACCGCCGCCGTCACGAATGTAATCCAGTTCAGCTTTGCTAATGCCTTTGGTCAGGCGCGGCGGCTGATAAACCTTAAACCAAATCAGCGACCAGATAATGCCGATACCGCCGGTGACAATGAACACCCAGTGCCAGCTCAACATTTCCTGAATCCAGATCAGCAGCGGAGTCAGAAACGCCAGACCGACAAACTGACCAGACGTATAAAAACCCACGGCAGAAGCGCGTTCATGTTCCGGGAACCAGCTGGTCACCATTCGGTTATTGGTCGGGAACGCGGGCGCTTCGAAAATACCGGTTATCGCGCGCAGACCAATTAATGACATTAAGCCCGTGGCAAAGCCCTGGAATAACGTCGCCACTGACCAGCCAAATATCGCAATAAAATAAGTCACGCGTGAACCTACGCGATCTAAAAACCAACCGCCGGGGATCTGGCATAAGGTATATAGCCAGGCGAAGGCCGAAAATACATAGCCCATTTCCGCTTTGGTAATGCCGAACTCTTCCTGAATATGGGCGGAAGCCACGGCAAGGTTAGCGCGGTCGACATAACAAATGACCACCGTAATAAAGATCATCACCAGCGTCAGATAACGCCGACGCCCCGGTTTTGCTGCATTAACGGGAATATCCATAGCGAGCTTTCTCCAGATTTTGGGCATAGCGAAGCCGCTCACCATGCCCTGTAATGTACAGAGGGTTATATTTTTGTATTGCTGTTTTAGTGCCCGATGAGGGGCTTACGTGGCAGGAATTACCACTCTGCTACGCTGTTATCTTCATGACGCCAGAGCGGATTACGCCAGTCCGGGGCATTTTTACTGAACTCAATAACTTTGGCTTCGTCGATTTCCACGCCTAAGCCCGGTTTCGTTAATGGTTTAAAGAAGCCGCCGACCATGCTGAAGTCTTCTTTATTTTTCACAAAGTCGAGTAACTCCGCGCCTTTGTTGTAGTGAATGCCCATACTTTGTTCCTGAAGTACCGCGTTATAGGAAACAAAGTCGATATGCAGGCAAGCCGCCAGTGCAATCGGGCCGAGCGGACAGTGCGGCGCAAGGGTCACGTCATAGGCTTCCGCCATTCCGGCAATTTTGTAGCATTCGGTAATACCGCCTGCGTGGGAGAGATCCGGTTGCAGAATCGAAATACCGCCCGCCTCCAGCACGCGTTTAAAATCGAAGCGTGAGAACATGCGCTCACCCGCCGCCAGTGGAATATGCGTTTGTGCCGCCAGTTTCGGGTAGTATTCGGCTTGTTCCGCCAGCACCGGTTCTTCAATAAACAGAGGGCGATACGGTTCCAGTTCTTTAATCAGCACTTTCGCCATCGGCGCGCTGACGCGACCGTGGAAATCAAGACCAAACTCAATCTGATTGCCAAAAGCTTCACGAATTTGTGCCACGGTGTTGACCGCCGCATCTACCGCGCGGGAGTTATCAATCAATCCCAGTTCTTCACAACCGTTCAGTTTGAAGGTATCGAAGCCGATTTCGCGTAGCGTTTTAATGCCGTCGATAACATCCGCCGGACGATCGCCACCGACCCAACTGTAGGCTTTAATTTTGTCGCGAACCAGGCCACCCATCAATTGCCAGACCGGCGCATTCAGCACTTTACCTTTGATATCCCATAACGCCTGGTCGATCCCGGCGATGGCGCTCATCAGAATCGGACCGCCACGATAAAATCCGGCGCGATACATCACTTGCCATAAGTCATTGATGCGCGATGGATCCTGACCAATCAAATAGTCACCCAGCTCGTGAACTGCCGCTTCCACCGTGCGGGCGCGGCCTTCGATCACGGGCTCGCCCCAACCGACCACGCCTTCATCAGTTTCAATTTTCAGGAACATCCAGCGGGGAGGTAAACGATACGTAGTAATGTTGGTGATTTTCATTGCACTGCCTCTCGATACGCCTTAACAAATGCTGCTGCCTGCTGCACGGTGCGTTCTACTGATTGCCCGGCGCGATAGAGATCGCTGCCTAAGCCCGCCCCTGCACAACCTGCGTCTATCCACTGCGCCAGGTTTTCTGGCGTCACACCGCCTACGGCAAAGACCGGGATGTCCTGCGGTAATACCGCTTTTAACGCTTTGATGTATTGCGGCCCAAAAGCCGATGACGGGAATATTTTCAGCGCCTGCGCGCCCGCGTCGATCGCGGTAAAGGCTTCTGTCGCCGTCGCGCAGCCGGGGCAAACGGTCATGCCATAGCCCACCGCGCGGCGGATCACTTCACTATGGATATTGGGCGTAACGATGAGCTGGCAGCCCATCCTGGCGAGCGCATCGACCTGTTCAGGTTTCAGTACCGTACCTGCGCCAATCAACGCCTTGTCGCCATACGCATCAACGATGGCGGGAATGCTTTGTTCCCATTGTGGGGAATTCAGAGGGATTTCAACCGCGTCGAACCCAGCGTCAATCACCGCGCCAACATGCGCCAGCGCCTCGTCGGGCGTAATACCGCGCAAAATGGCGATCAGCGGGAGTTTAGTTTGCCACTGCATGAGCGATGCTCCTTATACCAGCCTGAAATGCCGTGTCGCCCGCCACCGCCGTCACCTCGCAACCCATCGACTGAAAGGCTTGCTGGTAGCGTGCAGTCAGCGATGTTCCGGCGACAAGGGTGATGGCGTGTTGATGGGCCACGTAGTCGCGCATACTGGCGACCTCTGCGCCAATCAACAATCCAGAGAGAAATTCGCTGACCTGTTCACGGGGAAGTGTTCCCAGCACATGCGAGGCACGAACTTCAAAAAGCTGCGGCAATATGGCGGGCGCATTGAGACCACGCTCAAGGCCAGCCGCGAAGGCATCGGCAGAGTTTTCCTGCGGCGGTAAACCTGCGCCAATCAATGAGTGATTTAACAGTAAATGATGTAATTCACCGGTCATCACGGTGCGAAAATCGTTGATTTGCTGGCTATCGGCCTGCACCCATTTGCAATGCGTACCGGGCATGACATAAAGAGAGGAAGGAGCCAGAGCACGCGCACCGATCAATTGTGTTTCTTCGCCGCGCATCACATTGTGGTTATCATCATGAGAAACGCATAATCCGGGAATAATCCAGATATTGTCGCCAACAGACGTTAATTGTTCGCCAATAGACGAAAAACGGGCAGGAACAGATAAATACGGCGCAACTTTCCAGCCGACATTGCTGCCAACCATTCCTGCCATCACCACTGGCGTATTCTCTTCACGCCAGTCGGTCGTCACTTCTGCTAACACCGCAGCCGGAGATTTTCCGTTCAGACGCGTAACGCCTGCTTCTGATTGCCTGCTGTCCAGGCAGTGGTCGCCCTGATAAAGCCAGGCGCGCAGATTGGTCGATCCCCAGTCAATTGCGATGTAGCGAGCTGTCATGTGATTTCCTTTAACCTTCGTGTCGAGCTGGCGATCATGGTAAGCGCCGCCTGCTCTGCCGCATCGCCGTCCTGATGCCGTATCGCATCAAACAGCGCCTTATGTTCCTGGAGCGTTTGCGGCATGTTGGCCTCATCGCCCATCCAGGTTCGTTCAAAAACCGCCCGCTGTAATGAACTAATCGCAATGCTAAGTTGCTGTAACACCGGGTTATGCACTGATTGCAGTACCGCCTCGTGATAGCGAATATCCGCTTCGTTAAACGCTTCGCGGTCCTGATTGTTGGCGATCATCTCGTTCAGCGCTGATTCAATCTGCGCCAGATCGCTGGAAGTCGCGCGCTCTGCCGCCCAACGGGCAATCGCCGGTTCCACCAGATTTCGCACTTCGCTCATTGCACTGATAAGCCGTGGGTCGTAGTCGTTTTCCAGCACCCATTGCAGTACGTCAGTGTCGAGGTAATTCCACTGGTTACGCGGTGCCACAAACGCCCCGCGATAACGTTTCATTTCAATCAGCCGCTTCGCCATCAGCGAACGAAACACCTCACGGATGATGTTGCGCGAGGTTGCAAACTCCTCACAAAGTTCCGCTTCGGCCGGAAGCGGCGAGCCTGGCACGTATTTGCCGTGAACGATCTGTTTACCCAGCGTAATGACTATGCGATCGGTTTTATTGAGAGTCATGGAGAGTCCTTGTGCTCTGTATGTACTTCTCTACTTTACCCCGATCGATGCATAACGCGGCAATTTTGTAGTACCAGCGTGATGACGTTCGCGTTTGCCGTATGCGTAATGTAGTACAAAGTTATATTGTTGTACTACAATTTAGATCACAAAAAGAACAATGCATAAAAAAATGACATGCGTCGGGCAGAAATCTGAAAAGGGATATCAGGCGCTAAACAGGAGGGAAAGAAGAGTATGCTTTCAACGGCTTAGCTACTCGTTTAAAGGATTAGTCATGAAGTTGAATTTTAAGGGATTTTTTAAGGCTGCCGGTTTGTGTTCTTTGGCATTTGCGTTGACCGGATGTCTAACCGCAGGACTGCTTTTCAATACCGCAAGTCCGCCACATGCCGAGCAATGGCGGTCAGACTCGATTAAGGGGTTATCGCTGGCAGAGGATAGTAACGGTACGAAAGGCTATGTTTTTGTTGGTGAATCGTTGGACTATCTGTTGACCACGGGCGGCGGCGAGGTGGTTAAAATGCTGAACGATCCGGCAATTCATGGCGAAAGAATCACCGTTTCCGATAACGCGAAATTTATTTTAAGCAGCAGTGATACTAATTTTTCTGGTTCAATAATGCTCTATTACGACTGGGATAATGAGGAAGATAAAGCACTGGCGACACAATATGGTTTTATTTGTAATACCCAGCGTTGTACCTGGGCACTTGACGGCCTGAAAGGCTCTATCCACCAGAAAAATAAAAAAGCGGATTACTCAAACGTGATGGTTTTCCATCAACCCTTTACGGTGGGATTTTATAAGTACAAAGCAACTGATGGCGTTCCGCGCGGCCTCGCTAATGCGCTGCTACCAGTCACTCTTACGCTGGATATAGTAACGTCACCACTCCAGTTCCTGATTTTATGCACGACCAGAAATTGTTAATCGCTGCGGGCAAACGCATTTATGTAGTTTGCCCGCCCACTGATTAATTCAGCACATACTTCTCAATAGCAAACGCCACGCCATCTTCCAGGTTGGATTTGGTGACAAAGTTCGCCACTTCTTTCACCGAAGGAATAGCGTTATCCATTGCCACACCAACACCTGCATATTCAATCATTGCGATGTCGTTTTCCTGATCGCCAATCGCCATGACTTCTTCCGGCTTAATGCCTAACACGTCGGCCAGTGATTTCACACCCGTACCTTTGTTAACGCGTTTATCGAGGATTTCGAGGAAGTACGGCGCACTTTTCAGCACAGTGTATTTTTCTTTCACTTCCTGCGGAATACGCGCAATGGCCTGGTCGAGGATGGCGGGTTCATCAATCATCATCACTTTCAGGAACTGAGTATTGGGGTCCATTTTCTCCGCTTCGCAGAACACCAGCGGAATAGTGGCAACGAAAGATTCATGCACCGTGTAGTAGCTGATATCACGGTTGGCGGTGTACAGCGTGGTGCGGTCCAGGGCGTGGAAATGAGAACCGACTTCGCGAGAGAGTTTTTCCAGGAAACGGTAGTCTTCATAGCTCAGAGCGGTTTGCGCCACGGTGCTACCATCGGCGGCCTTCTGTACCAGCGCGCCGTTATAAGTAATGCAGTAATCGCCCGGCTGTTCCATATGCAGCTCTTTCAGGTAGTTGTGAACACCTGCATAAGGGCGACCCGTCGTTAGCACGACATTCACGCCACGGGCGCGAGCTGCGGCAATCGCGTTTTTAACAGCGGGTGAAATGGTGTGATCGGGCAGCAGAAGGGTGCCATCCATATCGATAGCAATGAGTTTGATAGCCATGAGTTCCCCAGGTAGATTGGTTCCTGACCCATGCTAACGCGATTCCGCTCAAAAATCAGTACAACACCCGAGGGAAAAGGGGGATGCAACGCGCGTTGCATGCTCCCCTTTTGCTTAGCGGAAGAGTTTCCCTTTCAGCAGTTCCATGCCTGCGGAAAGCAGATCGTTATTGGCTTGTGGTGACACTTCACCCTGCGGTGAGAGAGCATCAATAATCTTTGGCAGTTGCTCTGCCAGCAAGCTGGAAGCCGTACTGGTATCTACACCCAGTTTTTGCCCGAGATCGGACACCGCATTTGTGCCGAGCGCCGACTCCAGTTGCTCGCCACTCACCGGCTGATTGCCCTGTTGATTACTCAACCAGGTTGAGAGAATGGCACCTAAGCCGCCACTTTGCAGTTTTTCCAACAGCACCTGAATGCCGCCCTGTTCCTCAACCCAACTCAAAATAGCCTGATATTTCCCCGCATCGCCTTTCAGAAAGGCGCCGACAACATCATCAAAAAGCCCCATGATAATCACCTGTAAAGCGTTACGTGTTGACTCAAAAAGTATAGATCTGCGGAATGATAATTACGGATTGCAGAAATAAAAAGGGCGGAGATGATCTCCGCCCTTTTCTTATAGCTTCTTGCCGAATGCGGCGTTAACGTCTGATCCGGCCTACAAAATCATGCAAATTCAAAATATTGCAGGAGTCTCGTAGATACTGTTATGGCCTGCAAGTTTTTTTCTACCCCGGTTTCCCAGATTGCAGGCATGCCAGACACAGCGCCG